>LSLI01000316.1 GCA_001577345.1 Candidatus Gallionella acididurans | reverse complement strand
CGAAAAGAAATGCTGCAACTCGCCCAAGCCATTCATACCTATTGAAAATGACAGTGGATCAACTACCAACACCCAAAACGACAGCCGCAAAAAATACCGGCCAGCGGTTTCAGTAAAAAGTTCATCGAATTTAATTTTGTCATTGTTTTCCTGTCGTATAGTAATTGTTGAGTTTTTTGGCAATGATCGCAGAGTTGTCTGTATTGAGACCCGCTTGATCTGGCATCGCCACATTCGCCATAATCTGGGCGATGAACGGACTAAAATCAACCTTGGATAGATCCAGCCTTGCAAACTGAGCCAAAGTAAAACCAGTGCAATCAGCGGCAGACCGTCCCAGTTGCGGGCCACCAGCATCGTTGACGATCCTGGCCAGGAGCGAATTGAAGCAGCAAAATGTTTGCTTGGTTTCGGTGCAACCCAAAGCGGCGCCTGCGTCGCAAAATGTCGTTACATAGCGGCATAAGTTCTGCCCTCTTTGCATGGCAATCGTTTTTTCTTGTGAGGT
>LSLI01000315.1 GCA_001577345.1 Candidatus Gallionella acididurans | reverse complement strand
CACTGCCCAACCCGTCCAACCTTTGTACATCGTGTTGATCAGTGTGCACGGATTGATCCGCGGTCACGATCTCGAGCTTGGGCGCGATGCTGATACCGGCGGCCAAACCAAGTACGTGGTGGAACTCGCTCGCGCCCTGGCTGAACGCGAAAATGTCGGCAAAGTCGTGCTGTTGACGCGGCGCGTCGTCGATAGTCAGATCAGCCCCGATTACGCCGAACCCGTCGAGCCACTGTCCGAAAAATCATGCATCGTACGCGTCGAATGCGGCGAGCAGAAATATCTGCGCAAAGAGATGTTGTGGGACTGCCTGGAAAACTTCTCGGATAATGCCCTCATCTATCTCAAAAGCCAGGATCGCATCCCGGATGTCATCCACAGCCACTATGCGGATGCGGGTTATGTGGGTTCGCGGCTTTCTCACCAACTGGGTATTCCACTGGTGCACACCGGACATTCATTGGGTCGAAACAAACGCCAGCAGTTGCTGGCCAGCGGCGTCAAGCGGAGCGAGATC
>LSLI01000314.1 GCA_001577345.1 Candidatus Gallionella acididurans | reverse complement strand
AACGCGATGACGCGATCAGAGTCCGGCAGCAGTTTCCTGAGCGTCTCAGCGGCAACCAGCCCGCCGAGACCGGCACCCAATACAATGACTGTGCGTTCCATAATCAGAACACCAACACCTTGTCGGCCCAAGCAGTCCACTCGGCCAGCTCCGCAAGCGTGCTGCGATGGGTACCCTCGGCGAGTTCGCTGTCGGCTAAGCCACGCGCGTCCATGCAAGTGCCGCAGACGCCGACCTTGCCGCCGTGACGAATCAGGATGCCGGTCATGACCTCGACGTTATAGAAACCTTGGGGAACCTTCTGATTGCGATGAGCAGCAGAAGCCGCGTCACCGATCATGAACAGATGAACTTCGTTGCCTTCCTGCTTGGCAATCGCTCCAGCCAGACGCAAGCTGTTGTAGGTGCGTTCGCTGCCATAAGGGGCATCGTTAAGAATGAATAGGGTTTTCATGACAATATCCTCGGTTGATTTACATTCTAAGAATTGCTGGAATGATTTGAGCATATATTGCTATTCCATGTCAATATGATTTAG
>LSLI01000313.1 GCA_001577345.1 Candidatus Gallionella acididurans | reverse complement strand
GGCGTGATCCAGATCTTCAACGTCGGCGCCGAACGAATGCTGGGTTATGCGGCAGCCGACGTGATGAACAAGATCACGCCGGCCGACATTTCCGATCCGCAGGAAGTGATTGCGCGCGCCAAAGCGTTGAGCGCAGAGCTCGGCACAGAGATCACACCGGGCTTTGAAGCGCTGGTATTCAAGGCCTCGCGCGGCATCGAGGACATCTACGAGCTGACCTACATTCGCAAGGACGGCAGCCGCTTCCCGGCGGTGGTGTCGGTCACCGCGCTGCGCGATGCGCAAAACGCCATCATCGGCTATCTGCTGATCGGCACCGACAACACCGCACGCAAGCAGGCGGAAGAGGCGTTGCTCAAGGCGGGGGCATTGCAGAGCGCGATTTTCAACAGCGCAAACTTCTCGAGCATCGCGACCGACGCGCACGGGGTCATCCAGATCTTCAACGTCGGCGCCGAACGAATGCTGGGTTATGCGGCAGCCGACGTGATGAACAAGATCACGCCGGCCGACATTTCCGATCCGCAGGAACTGATCGCGCGCGCCAAGGCGCTTAGCGCCGAACTCGGCACC
>LSLI01000312.1 GCA_001577345.1 Candidatus Gallionella acididurans | reverse complement strand
GGCAGCACAAATTCCCGTAAACGGGGCGCAACGCACCCTGCTTTATGTGGAAGATAATCCGGCCAATCTGATGCTGATCGAGCAAATCATTGAGAGTCTCCCGCAGCTAAGCATGATGAGCGCACGCGATGGCAATCTCGGCGTAGCCCAAGCACGCGCCCATCTCCCGGACGTGATTCTAATGGACATCAATCTGCCCGGCATTAACGGATTTGAAGCCCTGAAACTCCTGCGCGCAGATCCGTCCACGGCGCACATCCCCGTCATTGCCCTCAGTGCCAATGCCATGCCGCGCGATATCGAGAAGGGCCTGGAGGCCGGATTTCTCAGGTATCTCACCAAACCCATCAAGGTCAATGAATTTATGAAAGCCTTGGACGATGCTCTGAAATTTACAGGAACGGGATTGGATGATACAAATAACATGGACAATCACGATGATTAGCTTATGCCCCCCAAATGGTTTGGTCGCTTCTCGCACCGAATGACCGCAAACGGGCAGTGAGTTTTGATGCTTGACAGGCAAGTTTGGGTTAGGAACGGATTGTTTATAGTCGCCAACGTCCATGTCCGGTGT
>LSLI01000311.1 GCA_001577345.1 Candidatus Gallionella acididurans | reverse complement strand
CAGCCACCAGGACCAAGGTGAATGAGGGCGTAACAGCCTTCGTTATTGACCCGGCGCAACAAGCCAGAAAGCCAATGACCAAACTCGAAAAACTCGACAAAGTTGTTGCTGATATGAAGTCGTCTAGCACCCTTGCCGTATTGGACGAGATTTACGTTCGTGCTGAAGGGAATCTGGAAGACGCAGAACTGGAAGTTGCGCTGCGTGAATACCGCAAATGCAAAGATTCGATAAACGAGAAAGGCAGTCTGATCTAACCAGCAAGCAATATCCACCTGACGGGGACACTCTCCCGTTAGGGATTGTGTCCTCTTTTAGTTTTTAATTTTTATTGGGAGACGCAATCATGGGAATTTTATTTGATATGGCCGCATTTTACAGGTGGCTAGACACTGCCTCTGACCGAGAGCTTCTTGCTCGTCGGGACGATTCGGTGAATGTCGAATCTCGTCTTACAGACGATGATCTGAAGCGCGATATGAAACGGCTGATTAGGATAATTGAGGAAGAGCTTGTGACACGGAAGTTTCGAGCCTAAAACTCTCTCTACGCCCCCTTGCCAGAATGTCGGAAGCGTTACCG
>LSLI01000310.1 GCA_001577345.1 Candidatus Gallionella acididurans | reverse complement strand
TAGCCACCAGGACCAAGGTGAATGAGGGCGTAACAGCCTTCGTTATTGACCCGGCGCAACAAGCCAGAAAGCCAATGACCAAACTCGAAAAACTCGACAAAGTTGTTGCTGATATGAAGTCGTCTAGCACCCTTGCCGTATTGGACGAGATTTACGTTCGTGCTGAAGGGAATCTGGAAGACGCAGAACTGGAAGTTGCGCTGCGTGAATACCGCAAATGCAAAGATTCGATAAACGAGAAAGGTAGTCTGATCTAACCAGCAAGCAATATCCACCTGACGGGGACACTCTCCCGTTAGGGATTGTGTCCTCTTTTAGTTTTTAATTTTTAATTGGGAGACGCAATCATGGGAATTTTATTTGATATGGCCGCATTTTACAGGTGGCTAGAAACTGCCTCTGACCGAGAGCTTCTTGCTCGTCGGGACGATTCGGTGAATGTCGAATCTCGTCTTACAGACGATGATCTGAAGCGCGATATGAAACGGCTGATTAGGATGATTGAGGAAGAGCTTGTGACACGGAAGTTTCGAGCCTAAAACTCTCTCTACGCCCTCTTGCCAGAATGTCGGAAGCGTTACCA
>LSLI01000309.1 GCA_001577345.1 Candidatus Gallionella acididurans | reverse complement strand
AGCTGAATCCCAGCGCGGCCATAGCATGGCTGTGGCGCACTTGAATGCGACGAGGTTGGCGAGGGCTGATGCTGATGCGTTGTTCAGTTTTCTGTTGGCTGGTTTTGCTGGGCACTCAAAAAACCCCTGCCCAAAATGCAGCCCGCCCCCAAAAATATATTGCGCCAGCTTTACTGTCCGCTAAAATTCTTGCCAGCAAGTAGTTTGTAAACTACAATAAAGCATGATTGAGATAAAGCAGACCGAGACTTTCCGAAAATGGCGAATGCGACTTAAGGATGAGCGGGCACGCGGCTTGATAGCGTCCCGTTTAGACCGCCTTGTCTTTGGTCATGCTGGGGACGTGGAACCCGTAGGGCAGGGGATTAGCGAGCTGCGCATCCACTGCGGCCCCGGATACCGCATCTACTTCTATAAACGAGACGACAATCATCGTCTTGCTGTGCGGCGGCGATAAGAGTACACAAGCGAAAGACATCAAGGCGGCAAAACGCCTGGCTGCTGAATGGAGAGAATAAAATGGCTGAAAAACTGACAACCTACGATCCCGCTGAGGATTTGGCTTCTGATGAAGCAATGGCAACC
>LSLI01000308.1 GCA_001577345.1 Candidatus Gallionella acididurans | reverse complement strand
TTGGCCACATCGGATCTGCGGCGAAGCTGGGCGTTTGGCCGAAAGGACTGGTCTGTCTCGGCCAGTTCATTGCCTCGATAGGGCAAGAAAATGATCAGCGGGAGCGCTAGCCGGTTTCCAGCACCACGAAAGCGATGATCATGGCTCGTTCATCACTGAGGGAAAGATGATGTCCGCTGATACCCAATTGCGCCAGATGGGCTCGCAGCACTGCGTCGAATTGCAGCACCGGCTTGCCGAGGCCGTCATGGGTGATGCTGATGCGGCTCAGGCTGACCGGCTCGCGCAGCCCGCTGCCAACCGCTTTGGAAAATGCCTCCTTGGCGGCGAATCGCTTTGCCAGGAACCGGGCGGCATGGGGGCCGGATTTGAAACCGGATAATTCGCTGTCACTCAAAACGCGCCGGGCGAAACGCTCGCCATAGCGCGTCCACACTGCCTCAATGCGGGCGTACTCGACGATGTCCGTGCCGATGCCGTGTATCACGATAAATCTACTGCGCAGCCAGATCGCTGCGTCGCGTGCTCGCTCAATCCTTGCCTACCCTTGAGGTATGTCTCGTCTTTCACTGTGCGGCTCCTTGCACT
>LSLI01000307.1 GCA_001577345.1 Candidatus Gallionella acididurans | reverse complement strand
GCTTTCGTCCCCGACAATGAAATGATCGAGAACTCGCACATCTACTAATGCAAGAGCTTGTTTGAGCACATCCGTAAGCATGCGGTCGGCACTGCTTGGCTCAGCCCGCCCTGACGGGTGGTTGTGACAAAGCATTACTGCCGCCGCATTGTGTGCCAGGGCGCGTTTGACAACCTCACGCGGATACACGCTGGTTTGTGTCAAGGTGCCGTGAAACAGTTCTTCTGCGGCAATTAGTTGGTGTTGTGCGTCGATAAACAACGCCACAAACACCTCTTGCTGCCGCCCACCCAGCAACAACCTCAAATAATCCTTAACGTCCCTGGGGGAGTTCAGGTTAATCGGATGCTGGGTGATCTCCTCTGACAGCGCACGCATGACCAACTCTTTTGCTGCCAGGATGGTGTGAGCGGGCGTATAGGTCGCTTCTTTTTCGCAGACAGCAGAAGTTTGGCGGTTGGCACGCATTCCAAATAAAACGGAAAGCGGCGTTTGCGAAAGTGTTTTTGCCTTGGTCTTTCCGACCAGCATAGTCAGCAAGTCGGAAGTGCTCAGGCTTTGTGTCGCGATATTTTGGTAGCTCAACTGGTG
>LSLI01000306.1 GCA_001577345.1 Candidatus Gallionella acididurans | reverse complement strand
AAATGCGACATGGTCGACGACGAAGAACTGCTGGAACTGGTCGAGATGGAAGTGCGCGAACTGCTCTCCAAGTATGACTTTCCCGGCGACGACATTCCCATCGTCAAAGGCTCCGCACTGAAAGCCCTGCAGGGCGACCAGGGCGACCTGGGCGAACCCTCCATCTTCCGTCTGGCCGACGCACTCGACAGCTACATCCCGCTGCCCAAGCGCGCGCTGGATGGCGCCTTCCTGATGCCCGTGGAAGACGTGTTCTCGATCTCCGGCCGCGGCACCGTGGTGACCGGCCGTATTGAGCGCGGCATCGTCAAGGTTGGCGAAGAACTCGAGATCGTCGGCATCAAGCCCACCCTCAAGACCACCTGCACCGGCGTCGAAATGTTCCGCAAGCTGCTCGACCAGGGCCAGGCCGGCGACAACGTCGGCGTGCTGCTGCGCGGCACCAAGCGTGAAGAAGTCGAGCGCGGCCAGGTGCTGGCCAAGCCGGGCAGCATCACCCCGCACACCAAGTTCACCGCCGAGATCTATGTATTGGGCAAGGACGAGGGCGGGCGTCACACCCCGTTCTTCCAGGGCTACCGTCCGCAGTTCTACTTCCGCACCACCGACGTGACC
>LSLI01000305.1 GCA_001577345.1 Candidatus Gallionella acididurans | reverse complement strand
GAAACCAGCTACAACATCACTCGCCGCATCGAAGCCGAGGAAACCACGCTGGGCGTCGCCGAACGCGTCATCACCAGCACGCAGCATGAAATAGAACAGCAGTACGGACTTTATGATTTCTACCAGCCCGACCGGATGCGGGTGATCCCACCCGGCACCGATATGGAGAAATTCTTTCCGCCGCAGAGAAACGAAAATGATAGCGATATCACCCGCGAACTCGAACGCTTTTTGAATCAGCCCGACAAGCCGATCATCCTGGCGTTGTCGCGCCCCGACCCGAAAAAAAACATCGTTGCATTGATTGAAGCCTACGGCGAGTCACCCCGATTGCAACAAGCTGCAAATCTGGTAATCCTGGCAGGCAATCGTGATGACATCCAGGACATGGAAAATATTTCGCGTGCAGTGCTGAATGAGATACTTCTGGCGATTGATAAATATGACCTGTATGGAAAGGTTGCATATCCCAAGCATCACAGGCCGGAAAACGTGGCTGATTATTACCGCCTTGCCGCGGCGTCCGGCGGAGTGTTCGTCAATCCCGCGCTGACCGAACCTTTCGGCCTGACGCTGATCGAGGCAGCCGCCTGCGGCCTGCCTATCGTGGCAACAGGAGACGGCGG
>LSLI01000304.1 GCA_001577345.1 Candidatus Gallionella acididurans | reverse complement strand
TCTCATCTCCGTATTTCTTGACTGCATCCAGGAAACGCGACAAGTCGCAATCCTCTTCCAAATAAACCGTATCGCCGCGTCGGTAGCTGTACCGCGTAATTTGTTCGGCAATACCCAATTTGACCAGGTATTGCTTCTTGACAGCCAGCCACCCATGACCAGGATCGGCGTAAAAATGAAAAACTTTTTTCATGGTGTCTCCTTCATTCGTTAAAACAAAAAATGGACACCATGCCCTTGCGGGGAAGTGTCCCCGCGTGGGCTTTCTTTGGTACTGCTTTATGTCACCGTGCTTACCTTGGTGACGCTATCGGTGCTTCTATAAGGACACTTGCGTGCCTCCTGTTTATTTGAATTGGTCAGGTCCCCAATATCAACCGAGCAATAAGCTGCGGCATGAATTCACTTTTTATAGCGCACTCGCTGAATGCGCTATAAAAATCCCCGCAAGCGGGGTAAACCTGTTGTCGGTCAGCATCCTCCTTGCGAGGTTATGCTTAACGAGAAACGGTTTTTTGGGCAGGTGCCTGATGCACACTACCGTTTAACGCATCCAGCCAATCCAACGACTTCATGCCTTGTGGAATGTCCTCTTCGGGTAGCTTGATGCCGGCCTTGATGCCTTCGCTCCAC
>LSLI01000303.1 GCA_001577345.1 Candidatus Gallionella acididurans | reverse complement strand
CCCGCAGTCATTGACGGCTCACTGGCTGCACCCGGTTTGCTGACCTGGGTTGCCATCAGCAAGTACCTGGATCACTTGCCGCTCTACCGGTTGGAACAGATCGCCGCGCGGCAGCAGGTCAACCTGTCACGCAGCACCATGAGCGAGTGGATCGGTCGCATCGGGTATGCCTTGCAACCGCTGGCGGACCGACTGGCGGAGATGCTCAAACAGCGGCAGGTATTGCATGCCGACGAGACGCCGGTCAAGCAGTTGGATCCCGGGGCGGGCAAGACCAAACGCGCTTATCTGTGGAGTTATCGCAGCAACGATCTGGACACGGGTCCGCCGATTGTGGTGTTTGATTACCAGAGCAGCCGTTCTGGTCAGCATGCACGAGACTTTCTGCATGGCTGGCAGGGTAGTCTCATGGTTGATGATTTTGGTGGATATAAGAAGATGTTTGCCACCGATGCGCAATTCGCCGTTACTGAATTGGCCTGCTGGGCGCATGCACGGCGTAAATTCTTTGACCTTCAGGTCAGCGGTGCGCATCCGCAAGCAGCGGAAGCGTTGCGGCGTATTGGCAAACTGTACGCCGTTGAAGAAGCGGCGCGTGCAATGGATCATATCGCCCGCGCAGAACATCGTCAGCAAAACAGCCTGCCGATCTTGGT
>LSLI01000302.1 GCA_001577345.1 Candidatus Gallionella acididurans | reverse complement strand
CGACTTTTACACCCATCTCACCAAGTTCGAGGAAACCCGCCGTTTCATCCCGGATGCACCCTCCCTTGAGCACCTGAAGCAAACCCAGGCGGCCTACTTCGACAGCCTGACCGCGGGCGACTACGGCCCCGAATACATTCTCAACCGCCTGCGAGTAGGCGTCGTCCATCAGCACATCGGACTCGAACCCAAGTGGTACATCGGCGCCTACAGCAGGTACCTCGTTGGGTTGCTGCCCGAGCTGTGGCGCCTGCTTGGCGACGACCCGGACAAGTTTCTCGCCACCTGTCACGCGCTGCAGAAGATCGCGTTCCTGGACATAGGGCTGGCCATCGACACCTATATACAGGCCGACCGGCATATTATGCTTGGCCTCAAGCGCTACGCCGAGGACATCATTGCGAGCCTGCCCGCGGGGCTGATCGTGGTGAACGACGCCCTCAAGGTGCGAAGCGTCAACCGCTCCTTCCGCGAGATGTTCAGACTGGGAAACGGAGAAGACGTTTCCGGGCGCGAACTCGAAGACCTCCTGCCGCTGCCCGATCTGCGCCAGCAGGCGCAAGCCGTCCTCGCCAGCGGGATGGCCTTGCGCGGCATCGACGCCGCGCTGGGCGAAAAATGGCTGCGCCTCACCATCACTGGAATCCGGCTTGCAGAAGAAGAAG
>LSLI01000301.1 GCA_001577345.1 Candidatus Gallionella acididurans | reverse complement strand
CATGGGACGAGGCGCTGGAGTTTTGTTGCGAAAGAAAACTGAAAGCAGAACGGCTGCGGAAGTTTGGCCCAGAGAGCGTTCTGCCGTACAGCTATGCGGGGACCATTGGGCAACTTGGATATGGGTCGATGGACCGGCGATTCTTTCATCGGCTGGGTGCGTCGCAGTTGGATCGAACGATTTGTGCGAGCGCGGGTGGCGAGGCGCTGACACAGGTGTACGGGCTGAAGCTCGGGACCGTGCCGCAGGATTTTGCGCATGCTGGATTGATCATTGCGTGGGGTTCAAATATTCACGGCAACAATATTCATCTGTGGCCGTTCATCGAGGAGGCGCGGCGTAACGGTGCACGTTTCGTGGTGATCGATCCCTACAGGACGCGGACGGCGGCATTGGCGGATGAGCATCTGGCGGTGCGGCCGGGGACGGATGTGTTGCTCGCGCTGGCGATCATGCACGTGCTGTTTCGTGATGGGCATGAGGATGCTAAGTATCTGCAGGAATGCACGTTAGGTTGGGAAGAGCTGCGGGAGCATGCGCTGAAGCCGGAGCACTCGCCGGAGCGTGCGGCGGAGGTGACGGGGATTGCGGCGGAGACGATTGAGCGCCTGGCAACGGCGTATGGACAGGCGGGGAAGGGTGGGCGCGGGGCAGCGGCGATTCGGC
>LSLI01000300.1 GCA_001577345.1 Candidatus Gallionella acididurans | reverse complement strand
CGTGCTGGTGTTTGGTTTGCTGGTCATTATCGCGCTGGTATGCGCGCTCCTGTACCGCACGCTTTGGATGGAAAAAACGATCATTGTCCCGCCTTCGATTCAGAAGAGCTTTTGGGTGAACGGGGATAGTGTTTCAAAAAGCTATCTCGAACAAATGGCTTACTGGTATGCAGGGCTGGCCCTGACGGTTTCTCCAGCAACGGGGAATTACCAAAAAGACCTCTTCCTCCGCTACGCGACCCCAGCCGGATCCGGGCAACTCGCGGCAGAAATGACGGCCAGGCTGGAATACATGGCAAAGAACAACACGGCAACAATGTTCACGGCGCAAACACTGACTACCGACGAGAAGCTGATGAAGGTTGCCATCACGGGGGATCTGGAAACCTTCGTTGGCGATAAGCGAATATCAAGCAAGCACACGATCTACGTGGTTGGTTTTAAGTACATAAACGAAAAACTTTTTGTGAACGAGCTCAAGGAAACAAATGAAAAAGATATTTTTGGTGTCAGCACTCCTGGCCAGTAGTTTGGCCGGCAGTTTCCCGGCGACGGCGGCCCAGGTTTTGTACCAGGACTCGCCAGCCGAATCCACGACAGCTATCGTGTCGCGCAGCGAGCCCAATCTGATCACCGTGAGCGGACGCAAGATCAAACGCATCTATGGTGCGGAAGGA
>LSLI01000299.1 GCA_001577345.1 Candidatus Gallionella acididurans | reverse complement strand
TTCTGGTTGTTGCTGTTACCCACAACACCCGGTGCAACCGCGCCAAGATTGGCGTACGCCGCTGTCAAAGTGAGGTTCTTGTTGGCAACATAAACAACGTTCAAATCGTACGCTGAATTTTGATGCAAGACCCCGCTTGTGCCCGCCACGCTATTGTTCGGTTGAGCGCGGTACTCTGCGCCAAACACGACATTATCAGCCGCGAACATTTCGACCGACACTTCAGGCTCGATGCTGTAACCGGTCTTGGCACCGGCGGTCGATCCGCCCCCGAAACCGAGCAAACCCATCTGGTTGGCTTTGGTTGCGCGCAATACGCCGTTCAGCAATACATTTTTACCGCCAACATTCACAATCTTGCTTGCCGCGCCATAGACATCGGTGCTCGATGAGTCGATGCCCAATGCTGGCGTGAGTACATTATCAACCAGATTGCCTGACGCTTTTTTGTACACCATTCCCAGTGCAAATTGCGGCATCGAATCGCCCATATCGTTCAGCTTTACCTTCAGCCCGAAATTATCGACAGCGTCTATGTTGTTATTACCCAGTGCGCTGCCGGTAACATCCAGCATGCTGTGCGCATAGGACACTTCAACCCGGTTCGCAAAGCTGGTGTTGGCCGCGACGATGTTTACATCCAGGTTTTGGGTATTCAGATGGGAAATTGCGACCGTCGGGCCCGAGGA
>LSLI01000298.1 GCA_001577345.1 Candidatus Gallionella acididurans | reverse complement strand
TTGGAAATTTGAAGGGACCTGCTCCTAGTACGAGAGGACCGGAGTGGACAGATCTCTGGTGTACCGGTTGTCACGCCAGTGGCATTGCCGGGTAGCTAAATCTGGAAGAGATAACCGCTGAAAGCATCTAAGCGGGAAACTCGCCTTGAGATAAGATTTCCCTGGGGGTTCAACCCCCCTAAAGAGTCGTTCGAGACCAGGACGTTGATAGGCTGGGTGTGGAAGCGCAGTAATGCGTTAAGCTAACCAGTACTAATTGCTCGTGAGGCTTGATCCTATAACATTAAGAAAGTCGTTTCGCAGCGATGCGATCAGAACCCATAAAAACTTTACTTCTTCCAGATACCGTTTCTTGAGTGAGCCGCAAAGCTTGGGCAAGGAACAACAAACAGGGCAAACAGCAGCGCATCGCTGTAGGCCGAACAGTTTGTCTGACGACCATAGCGAGTTGGTCCCACTCCTTCCCATCCCGAACAGGACAGTGAAACGACTCCGCGCCGATGATAGTGTGGATTACCCATGCGAAAGTAGGTCATCGTCAGACTCCTTAATAAAACGCCAACGCCCTCCACGAGAGGGCGTTGGCGTTTGGAGCGGAGGTTCGCCGCGAATGTCTTTGACAGGCTACAGTGCATTTCAGATAATGCACCCCGTCCAATGTCTCAGTATTGTCGGGTCGTTAGCTCAGCTGGTAGAGC
>LSLI01000297.1 GCA_001577345.1 Candidatus Gallionella acididurans | reverse complement strand
GAATGGATGGGACTTTATGACCGCTCATCGAGCCATAAGCGATTTGTTGCCAGGGGAAGGTACGAACCGGTACCGTCCCCCGGTAGCACCTCGACAGGTCGTAAAAAAAGAAGAGGTGGACGTTCAATCCATACGGGAGACACTAAACCATGTATGGAAACAGAGCGTCTCACTTTCAGCACCCAAAGCGCGGCCGGCAAGAATGTATTTTGCCAACCGTGGAATCGGTCTGATCGACTATCGTAAAATTGATAGCGACATGATCCGGTTTGTCCCTGTTCTTGAGTATTACGAGGAGGGGAAGCTATTGGGCAAATATCCAGCCATTGTTTCGATGATGTGCGATGCAAACGGTCGTCCTTCGACTGTGCATCGCACCTACATTACGCACGATGGCGTGAAGGCAGCTGTTTCGTCGCCCAAGAAAATGATGCGGCACTGTGCCGATAATTTATTTGGCGCGATGAGGATAGCGGTAAAGGGCAACAGCAAGACGCTGGCAGTCACAGAGGGCATCGAAACGGCACTGGCAGTCATGGGTGCTTTCAAGTTGCCGGTATGGGCTGCTGGCAATGCGTACTTGCTGGAAAACTTTGTGCCGCCGCAAGGTGTGGACGTGGTGATCTATGCCGACAAAGACCGGCCTTCCAGGCAGCACCCGGAAGGCCACGGTTTGAGTTCGGCAAAGTTGCTGCTGAAACGTCT
>LSLI01000296.1 GCA_001577345.1 Candidatus Gallionella acididurans | reverse complement strand
GCTGCGCAGGGAGATTGCCAAAAAGGAATGAATCGGGATTGATGATGGCAGTCATTTCATCGTCATTCCAAAGCGGATCGAACTCGGTCAGATACGCCACGTCAAAACCTTTTTGTTCGATGCAGCGGCTATCCAGTACCAGCTGGAGCAACTGCATGAGCGGATCAACATACCAATGGGCCTGATAAAAAGAAGTCATGTCTGAATTGTCTTTTTTGGTTTGAGTGCCGTGCGGCGCATCAAAGCCCGGGTTCATGTCCACACCGCCCAGCGTGCTCATGCAAAAAGGTTTGCGCACCACGTCAATGTCACGCAGCGGTTCCCAAAAGCTGATCGTTACGCCAGGGTTAATTCCGCATATACAAACCGCACCTACCCCGGAATCCACTGTGGTCTCTTGCCCCGACGAGCCAGTGATATTTATCGGGACTGTGCCGAACTCGATCGGGAATGCACAACTCCAGCACACGTCAGTAATGAAATTGGGGAAAGTGCCTTCGCAATCCATCGAGGCGGACGCATTTTGTCCGCTCAACAGCAAAGCAAACAATGCAATGCAAATTTTAGTAACGTAGCTCATCTATTCTCAACCTCTTTCCTTCCTGCCTCACGATAGCGGGTACATGAGTAATGCCGAAACGCCTGGTGAGCGTTCCGCCTTGATCGTAAAAAACCTGTATTTTCCATTTGCGCATCAGGTCGAGCGGTGC
>LSLI01000295.1 GCA_001577345.1 Candidatus Gallionella acididurans | reverse complement strand
TCTCCTTTTTAATGAAAACAAGCGGAGACACCCTGCCCCAACGGGGAACGATGTCCCCGCTTGGGTTTTGTTTTGGCCGTGCTAGAATGTCGTCATGGACAAATCTTGCAAACCGGATTTAACTGTTATTGCTGGCGGCAGAAGCGAGCTTGAGTGTCGCTTGGTAACGGCTCTTTTTACTCCTTACCTACCAGATAATCAGGCAATTATTGAACAGCTTTCAGGGCAGTTGAAGCCGCGAATTACGCCAGCTTCCCTAACTCTATTCTCGCAAGAACTTCCTCGTCGATAAGTCTTAACGCGAGTCTTACGTCGGACATGCCGTCGCGCGACACCGATTTCGTCTTTGACAGAATCAATTGACGGCGTGCTTCAATTTCGCTGTCACTAGAATTTTCCAACCACAAAATAAATGCCTTGATTGTTTCCTTGTTCATGGTGTGACTCCTCTTTTTAATTAAAAAAAGCGGAGACCACCTTCCCTTGCGGGGAGTGTATCCCCGCTGGGTTTAGGTACTGCGTCAAACTTCAATTCACCTGGACTGCTCTGGTGACTTCCTCGGTACTCCTTAAGGCACTTGCGTGTCGCCTGTTTTTGAATTGGTCAGGTGCCAATATCGACCGAGCAATAAGCTGCGGTTTGGATTCTGGTTATTATAGCGCACTCCGCGAATGCGCTATAAAAACCACCCCATTTAAGGGGTGGGTAAA
>LSLI01000294.1 GCA_001577345.1 Candidatus Gallionella acididurans | reverse complement strand
TCGCGTGTGGCGCAGATTGTGTGATGTCATCAGCAGGATTTGGCAGTAACACGCTGTATTGGTGTGCGGGGTGCAATGGGCCGTTGTATCCACTCGACGGCCATGTGGCCTCGCATATAGGCGGTGTTCAGGCATCCAGTCTGATCGCGCAACGCCTGACTGCCAAGATGCACCGCGAGGGGTTAATGACTGCCGCGAATGGCCCTAATGGCATGTGTGGTTATTATCCGCAATTGCTGATGGACAAAACCGGCTACAAATACCAAATGCTCTTTCCTGTGCCGCAAAGCGTGATAGGCAATCTGTGCTGCCAACCATTCGGGCGCACCACTATCGTGTGGGGAGCGGACAAAGAGATACCGGGAGTGGGAGAAGACTACCAGTACCTGCTGTTCCGCAAGCGTGATTGCTGTCAGGGGTATTTCTGATGAGAACCTTTTTCGTGCGCGCCCTCCTCTCCTCGGTTTTGGTATTGCTCGTACATCACGCATATGCGGGTGATGAAACCGACCTTGAACGCTCGAACAGGATACTCAAAGAAGTGACTCAGCGTGTCGAGAATCAATATCGCGCCCCCGCCGCCAATCTCGATCGCTTGCCGCAACCTATCAGATCAGCAAATCTGGCGGACATGGCCAGACAATTTGCCCGCTCACCTATTGCAAAGCCGTTGCCCGCCACGCCTGAGCTTATGGTGTTTGTCTCGTTCTCGATGCCG
>LSLI01000293.1 GCA_001577345.1 Candidatus Gallionella acididurans | reverse complement strand
TGAAAAATCCCGAGATTCAGGCGGCCATCGTCAAGGCCGTGCAAGAGCAGCATCGCTCAGCGCAGATGGAGCTGGAGGGTGTGGCAGAGCAGCTTGACTTTGTCGCCGTTGTGGCGAAGACGATCGAATTGGTCACGCAACAGACGATAGAAATTCCACGTATTCAGGACGTGCCGAAGGGCGAGGCGAAAGCCGGATTCAAGTCGTTTACCCTGAAGTTGGATACACTCAAATATCCAGCAGTATCTGAGGATCTATGGATTCAACACCTGCGCACCAATCAGCTTGATGTGGTGGCGATGGGTAATGGCGGCATGGAAGAGAAGCGGCTGGAGGATTATGTCGTCAGCGGCCTGGTGGACATCAACGATATTTCTTACGATGATCAGGCTGATCTGTTGTATGACCTGGCCACGCAAACCGTTAAGCATTTTTGCTCTTACTTGTCTGAGGATGAAACAGGGAAGGTGTTGCGCTGCTACCAGCGACCGATTGCAAAGTTCATCTTTGCACAAATGCAGGAGCATAGCTGGGAAGAGGCGGTGGGTTACGATGTGATGGTGCGCAAAGGTTACACGGAACTCAAGCGGAGCGCCTACTCCGTCAATGAACCGCCCGCTGATTATCGCGTGTCTCCTGAAGATAAGAGCAATATGTCGAAGTATGTGTTTGGCGGTTTCAAGCGCTGTTTGTATACGGAACAAAAGTTTGATTCAGAGGC
>LSLI01000292.1 GCA_001577345.1 Candidatus Gallionella acididurans | reverse complement strand
ATGCTCAAACAGCGGCAGGTGCTCCATGCCGATGAGACGCCGGTAAAGCAACTTGACCCAGGTGCTGGCAAGACCAAACGGGCTTATCTGTGGAGTTATCGCAGCAACGATCTGGACACGGGTCCGCCGATTGTGGTGTTTGATTACCAGAGCAGCCGTTCTGGTCAGCATGCACGAGACTTTCTGCATGGCTGGCAGGGTAGTCTCATGGTTGATGATTTTGGTGGATATAAGAAGATGTTTGCCACCGATGCGCAATTCGCCGTTACTGAATTGGCCTGCTGGGCGCATGCACGACGTAAATTCTTTGACCTTCAGGTCAGCGGTGCGCATCCGCAAGCAGCGGAAGCGTTGCGGCGTATTGGCAAACTGTACGCCGTTGAAGAAGCGGCGCGTGCAATGGATCATATCGCCCGCGCAGAACATCGTCAGCAAAACAGCCTGCCGATCTTGGTGAATATGCATGACTGGCTGATCCGTTTGCGCATCGCGACTGCCGATGGCAGCGGCTTGGCCCGTGCAATCGACTACAGTCTCAACCGCTGGGCGAGCCTGATTCGTTATGCGCAAACCGGCAATCTGCCCATCGACAACAATCCGGTGGAAAATGCGATCCGCCCGATCGCAATCGGCAAAAAAAATTGGTTATTTGCGGGCAGTGAACGCGCCGGCAAGCGGGCGGCTGCAATTCAGAGTCTGTTTGCTACCGCTAAGCTCAACGG
>LSLI01000291.1 GCA_001577345.1 Candidatus Gallionella acididurans | reverse complement strand
CCCAATAACAAAGCAAACAGCACCAGCTGAATAAAATGCAGAACCGGGTTGCTGCTTCCGACCATCTCCGTGTGGTAAAGGAGACTGGCGGCTAACACGCCGCTGGCGATTACGAGTACCGCCAGCGCCATTCGCCGTACAGAAGCAGCCGTTTTCCAGGAGGGGGAGGGGTGGTCTGCCCCCTGGATCAAACCCGTTCTGCGAAACAGTGCAATCCAGAGGCCGCGCCAGAAACCGGTCCAGGGTCGCGGTACCATGCTGCCGCGACGGATGGGTGGTGCAATCTTGGGCCCGGTTACTGCTGTGATGCCGTTTGGATTCATTGGGATCGTTATGTTATGTCAAGGATGACCACATTGTAATAAGCAACTATCAGGCCATAAAATCATTGTGTTTCTACTGTTTTGATTAATAGAATTTAATTTTGTTGGTGGAAAAATATTACGTTGTTTTGTTGTTCGATTCTGGATCAAGTGTCGCCTGGCAGAGACACCGTGATCGGAAATTATTCAAAGTGTGAAACTAACAAGATGAAAGCAAATGGAATTACGGCTGTTGCCGAAAAGAGACAGCCTGGGCTAAGTATCCCGATGAATGTGTACGGTGGTCCACCAGTGCGGACGTGAACGCCTGAACAGCGTGATGGTCGTTTGCCCTGCATGCTCCGTTCTGCGCCCCACCGAGGACATCAACCACGGACGACTGGTGATCGCCTCACGCCGTGCCTGCGGGTTGG
>LSLI01000290.1 GCA_001577345.1 Candidatus Gallionella acididurans | reverse complement strand
GGGGCGACATTTCCAGATATGAAAAAAATCCCGTTGCTCCGGTATGCGGTTCCAGCAGGCGCAGGCTTAAACTGACCAGCAGAAAGCAAAGCCACAGCGGAGCCGAAACGTAGGCCATCGCGCCGGTGAACAACATCGCGCGATGAACCGGCTGGAAACCGGGTTCGGTGATCAGGCGAAAGTTCATCAGGTTACCCTGGCACCAGCGACGGTCGCGCTGGAGTTCTTCCATCAGGTTGGATGGCTGCTGCTCGTAACTGCCTTCCAGGTCGGTGGTGAGCCAGGTGTAATAACCGGCACGGCGCATCAGCGCCGCTTCGACGAAATCGTGGGAGAGGATTTCTCCCGAGAGTCCGCCGCGACCGGGTAACTTGGCCAATGCGCAATGCTTCATGAACGGCTCGACACGGATGATGGCGTTGTGCCCCCAGTAATGTGATTCCCCCAGTTGCCAATACATCATGCCGGCAGTGAATAAGCGTCCGACCACCCGGCCCGCAAACTGCTGGGCACGGGCATGCAAGGTTTGCACGCCGCAGGCGCGGGGGGCGGTCTGAATGATTCCCGCTTTCGGATACGCCTCCATCATCCGTACCAGCATGGTGATGGTTTCCCCGGTCATGACGCTGTCCGCATCAAGTACCACCATGTAGCGGTAATTGCTTCCCCAGCGGCGGCAGAAATCGGCCACATTGCCCGCCTTGCGCCGGGTGCGGCGCTGGCGCAGCCGGTAATAGAGCC
>LSLI01000289.1 GCA_001577345.1 Candidatus Gallionella acididurans | reverse complement strand
CCAAGTCGGATTTTCTTTCCAGTATGAGCCATGAGCTGCGCACTCCACTTAATGCCATGCTCGGCTTTACCCAGTTGCTGGAGAGAGGTACGCCGACGCCAACGTCCGCCCAACTGGTCAGACTGCAGCAGATTATCAAAGCGGGATGGTATTTGCTCGATCTGATTAACGAAATTCTTGATCTTGCGTTGATCGAGTCCGGCAGATTATCGCTGTCGCATGAACCGGTGTTGCTGGCCAATCTCATCCTCGAATGCCAGGCCATGATCGAACCGCAGGCGCAACAGCGTGGCATCACGCTGGACTTTCCTCAGTTCGATATCACTTATTTTGTGCGTGCCGATCAAACCCGCTTAAAGCAGATTATCATTAACCTGCTTTCCAACGCGATCAAGTACAACCGCGAACAAGGGACGGTTACGGTGAAATGCAGCGAGAGTACGCCGGGGCGCATACGCATTAGTTTCAAAGACAGCGGCGCGGGATTGCCGCCGGAAAAACTGGAGCAATTATTTCAACCGTTCAATCGTCTCGGGCAAGAACACGGTACAGAGGAAGGAACGGGCATCGGCCTGGTAGTCAGCAAGCAACTGGTCGAATTGATGGGCGGGGCAATCGGTGTGGAAAGCACCCCTGGCGTGGGCAGCGAATTCTGGATCGAATTGATCCGCGACGTTACGCAGCAATTTGTCGCTGAAAATACCCTGGCCGCAGAGTTTGCCGCTGAAAATAGTCTTCCTGCGGAACT
>LSLI01000288.1 GCA_001577345.1 Candidatus Gallionella acididurans | reverse complement strand
ACTAGAGTATCGGGTGTTTTGTCCAGAACAGCTTGGGAAGCCGGATGTCCATCATGGACACCATTCCCCCATAAAGGTAAAGGTTTCGAATGGGGCCGTGATTTGATCCGGTATATACGCAAGGTGGGACCGGACACTTCCTGCGTGGCCAGTTTGCATGCCACAACCCGTAATCCCGTTTCCAAATCAAAAGTGAAATCGTAGGGTGCGTGGAACGCACCCTACGATAATGTTATTAATCCCGGACTTTACTGCGGTGTGCCACCCATATTGATGGGTTTCCCCTGGGCAATCGAGGTGATGTAACTTGCCAGCGAATTAAGTTCTGCGCTGCCATAATCAGGAGGGGTGCCCTGGAGTGCATTTGTTGCGCAGCTTCGGATCTGATCTGTCAGGGTGATCACCTTGCCGGTCCGTTGCTGGAATCTAGGGAATATGGTTGCAGCATTGGCGAGGCTGGGGATAGTCTTGCCGTCGGGTAACTTGCCGGGCTGTTTGCCGCCGGCAAGGTGGCAGGATTCACACACTTTGCCATTGCCGCCAAAAGTGTCGTGGGAGAAGCTGTGCTGTCCGCGGGAAATGGCATTTTCGAGTTCGGTGTCAGCCGCATGTGCGGCATACGACACAAACGATGCGGACAACATCAACCCCATCAAGAAACCCGGCAGGGGACGAACATTTCTTTTCACTGTTTTCATGGCAACTCCTGTTTGAGCGATTAATAAAGCGTGTGTTTATACAAAAACGCGCAGACTCATTTGGATGACAGCTGGACAGAATCCCAG
>LSLI01000287.1 GCA_001577345.1 Candidatus Gallionella acididurans | reverse complement strand
TGGGATCGCACAACCTAATTTTGGCTCAAAAAACGAGCCGGAAAAATTCCGAGGGGTGCTTTCGTCCGGTATCACAAGGCCGTCATGGCCGTTGCTGGAGATACCGGCTTCTACGATTTCTGAAGATTACTCCTCCAGAGGTCGAGGCCGCGAGATTCCGAAACCCTGCGCAAAATCGATACCGATCTCTCTCAGGCTCGCAATTGTCTCTTCGCTCTCAACCATTTCGGCAATAGTTTTGACGCCGATCTTTTTTGCAACCCGGCTGAGGGCTATTACCTTGGCGTGTTTTAACGGATCGCGAAGAAGATCGAGAATGACGCTGCCGTCGATTTTCAGGAATTCCACCTGGAAGCCACGAATCAGGTCAAACAAAACCCGGTCCCGGCCAAAACCACTGAGTGCAACAAGACAGCCGCACCGCCTGACCTGTTGCGCAAAAACGGCCACATCCGAGGTTTGTGAAGCGAGTTGCGAGTCCGTTATCTCAAAGCACAGGGCGGTACCGGGTACGCCGTATTCCTGTAGCGTCAACTGCAGGTATTCCGGGAAGCCGGGATCGGCTATTGTAGCCTCTGACACGTTGATGAAATATATCGGCCCTTCCCGTTGCTCCGCCTGCGGATTTTGACCGGCAATCCATTCCGTCACATGCTGCACCACCCACCGGTCCAGTTGCGGCATGAGGCCATATTTCTCGGCAAGCGGAAAAAACGTCCCCGGCGGCAACATGCTTCCTTCTTCCTCCTTCAAGCGGACCAAAATCTCATAGTGCCCGGTCTTCTCT
>LSLI01000286.1 GCA_001577345.1 Candidatus Gallionella acididurans | reverse complement strand
TTAGATCACATCTTGAAAGAACTGATTTTGAATTTAAGAAAAGATGAGGTTGCTAAAAGCTTACTTACAATTAAGATCGAGTCGATAGCAAATAAATTTGAAAATAAAGACACCGGGCTACAAGAAATAGCAACAATCCTTGACATTATTTACCCACAAATTGGCCTGCGTTTATATAAAGAACGCACCGAAAAACTCTTAATGGAGGCTGTCGCTGAACCGAAGGAGAAAGACCGCATTCGATCTTTGTCGCGAAACTATATAACTACACTTATAAATTATGGTTTCAGCACTCGGTTCCTTTACCCTGCTGTCCGAATGTTCTTCTACATGAACAAGGAAAACATTACGGGCCCCGAATCAATCGAAGGATTTTTCAACATCGTCAAAGGAGGAAATCAGAAATACACTGCAATTTTTCGTGTCAACTCATTATTTGAAGAAATAAAGGATTCGTGCAAAGTATTTAAAGTTGAAATCGTTACTGAGTTGAATGAGAAGCTTACTGCGAGCGCGAATAAAAAAGCATTCAAATTATTGGATGAAGAAGTTTATCTTATTGTTAACGAGATAACTTCAAAGGATGTATTTTCGGCTCGTGATAAAGCAGAAAGGTTAATCGATCAGATAAGCACATTGAGTAGTTTATTCCATCATAAAGAGATGGCTAACTGGCAGCCCAATGCTTTACTTATCAATCTGGCATCTGGAAAAGAACGCATGGTTTCAGCCTCACTAAACCCCATGCTTATGTGTGCGGATTCAAGAAAGGAAAATGCTGCGATTAAGCTAAGG
>LSLI01000285.1 GCA_001577345.1 Candidatus Gallionella acididurans | reverse complement strand
AAGTGCCAGAGCGAGATTGGTTGAGCCTGCCACCAAGCCCTTGGTCATGGCGATGAAGGTAGCATCGGATAGTGACACCTTACGGGTGAGGTTATTGTCGATAGCCCAAGCGAGGCAGGCTCCCAATATGGCCAGCGCAGGCCACATCCCGGCGAATCGCGCCTCCTGTGGCCAACTCAGCACCAAGGCTCCGGCAATGATGGCGAGCATGCCCAGCGCAATGCGGCGATCGAAGTTCTCTTTGAAAGCAAACCACGCCAGCAGCGCTGTCAGCACTCCTTCGGCATTCAGCAACAAGGATGCGCCCGATGCCGACATTGCCGTCAGGCCCAACAGCAACAACACCGGTGCGACAATGCCGCCCGCCACAATCGCCCCCGCCAACCAGCACCAGTCGGCACTGCCAAGATGCACTGCCGAAGCACGGCGAACACGGCGAGCTATCCACAAGCCGATACCCGAGCCGAGATAAAGCAGTGCGGCCAGAAGCCAGGGACTGGTTTGCGCGAGCAACAGTTTGGCGATCGGCGTACCCGCACCAAACAGAACCGCTGCCGCCATCGCGGCAAACACGCCGCTGCGAAATATCATTTTCATGCTTTTCTCCTGCGCGAAAAGCTTTTGTCGGAAGCAACGGTTCCAGTCGAACCGAGCGGTGTGTCGGAATGGCAGGCGCAGGCCTCGCCATGTGCGGCGGCAACCAATTCATGCAGGATGCCGCACTCCCCCGCGACATGGCTGGAGCCGCACCGGCCACGCAGGGCGGCAAGTTGCCGTTCGAGCGCCCGCATGCTTG
>LSLI01000284.1 GCA_001577345.1 Candidatus Gallionella acididurans | reverse complement strand
CCAGCCAGATTGCTCTGGCATTAGAGCGAGTCAGGCTGGCAGCAGAAGCACTCGGCACCCAGATGAAAATGGAAACGGAGCAGTTGCGCAACTCCTTGCTGTCGGCGATATCCCATGACTTGCGCACCCCGCTTGCGGCGATTGTGGGCGCATCCAGCAGCTTGGTCCGGGACGATGACAAGCTCAACGACCATGCACGCCATGAACTCAGCCAAACCATTTATGACGAATCAATACGCATGGCCGAGCTGGCCAACAACTTGCTGGATATGGCACGGCTTGAGGCGGGCGCGGTTGTGCTGAACCGGCAATGGCAGCCGCTGGAAGAAGTAGTCGGAGGTGCGTTAGCCGGACTGGCCACGCGAATGGTCAATCACCCAATAACCGTCAAGCTACCGCACCACTTGCCTTTGGTCGAAATTGACAGCCTGCTGATCGAGCGGGTATTTGTTAACCTGCTGGAAAACGCTGCGAAATACACTCCACTTGGAACTCCAGTTGAAATTTCTGCCGCAATCGGCCAGAACGAATTGGTGGTGACAGTTTCCGATCAGGGTCATGGAATTCCTCCAGGGGAAGAAAAGCGAATCTTCGAAAAATTCTACCGCATCACCCGCGAAGGCAATCAGGGGGGCGCGGGACTTGGTTTGTCTATCTGCCGCTCCATCGTGGAGGCGCATGGCGGACGGATATGGGCCAACAATTTGCTTTCTGGAGGCGCTGCATTCCATTTTGCGTTGCCATTGACAGAATCACCCCCCATGATTGAGCACGAAGAAATCGCAGAATCATGAATAATA
>LSLI01000283.1 GCA_001577345.1 Candidatus Gallionella acididurans | reverse complement strand
ACCACCACCACAGCCTCCTCCGTTAGCGAAGCCGACCAGGCCAAACCCGTGGTGGTGGTGAATGATTTAATTTTTCCACCCGGAATCACCCCGGACCAGCACGATGCAATCCGCTCCATGCTGTCCAGTAGCGGGGTCGCGCATATCCACTGGCAAGCCATCCTGGATGAGCTGCACGGCGCACAAATCCACGGACAGAAGATCGCCGCGCCCATCAGCAACCCTGCAGGCTATGTCCGAGGAATCACCAGGCGTGCCGCTGACGGCTCGTTCAACCCTGAGCGGGGGGTGGCGGTGGCAAATCAACGCGAAATGCGCAAAAACCTCGAACGTCAAGATGCCTTGCGGGTTGCATCACAGCCAAAATTTCAAACCGCCGAAGCTCAACTCGAACACCTGCCAGAAAACCTGCGTGGATCGTTAAGCCGGATTCTAGCCAACAAAACCAGAGAGGATGGCGGTGCATAATTCACTTCAAAAAGACATCGTTACGCTCAACAGGCGATACCTTCTGCTCGTCAAGCAAATGGCCGCGGAGAAACACCCCTTGCTTTGTGCCAGCGCACCAAAGTCACTCATCAAAAGCGTTCAAAACATGACGCTCGAAAAGATTGACCATTTGGCCGAAGACATGATCGCGCCATGCTTTTACTTGAACCTGAGTGAAACGATTTTCAATCGGATGGCAGAGCTGGAACAAGGCGTGCAGCGCAAAGCCTACATGGCCAATGTTTTAGTTACACAACTGCAAACCGATGGCAAACGATAACCAGAAAGCACAAGGCCACGCCGCATACCTGAT
>LSLI01000282.1 GCA_001577345.1 Candidatus Gallionella acididurans | reverse complement strand
GAAAACAAAGCCATCGGGCCGAAGCTCGATTACCCGCCACTGCGCGTTGTGCGTTTCTCCGGTGCGGCATTCACCGAAGGCGTGGAAGAGTACGTCGTGGATGGCGTGACCGTTCGCGTCACCGGTGTTGCAAAGACGGTTGCCGACTGTTTCAAATATCGCAACAAGATCGGCTTGGATGTTGCGTTGGAGGCATTGCGCGAAGCTTGGCACGGCAAGCGTATGACGGGTGATGATATTTGGCATTACGCCAAGGTCTGCCGCGTCGCCAACGTGATGCGCCCATATCTGGAGAGTCTGGCATGAGCGTTCAGAATATTGGCGCATCCATCCGCAACCGCCTGCTCAACAAGGCGCGGGCGGAAAATCTGGACTTCAACCTGCTGCTGACGCGCTATGCACTGGAGCGCATGCTCTATCGTTTGAGTATATCGGAACAACGAGACCAGTTTTTGCTCAAGGGGGCACTGCTGTTTGATCTGTGGTTCGACGTGCCACATCGTCCGACCCATGATGCTGACTTGCTCGGTTTGGGTTCGCCTGAAATTCCTCATCTGGAAGAGGTTTTTCGCAATATCAGCCGCATTGAAGTCGAGAATGCCCTTGCGCGGCAGGCCACAGAGGGCCAGCAGACCAAGACTGAAATGATTTACCAGTATCTCACCGGCCCCCGCTTCCGTCAGCGGGTGGAGGCTATCGTCGAGGCCTTTTCCACCATGCAGGAAGACCTCGACAAGGAAAGAAAGGTAATCATGAAACAATGGGCCAAGCGCGAGGAGCAGATTGAGCGCGTGATGGGGGCGACAGT
>LSLI01000281.1 GCA_001577345.1 Candidatus Gallionella acididurans | reverse complement strand
GGGAAGGCGCTCCGGACGAAACCACCGTGTGCAAGTTCCGCCATCTGTTGGAAGAGCATGAACTGGGCAAGCACCTGTTCGAGGAAGTCGGCCGGCATCTGCAAACCAAGGGGCTGAAGGTATCGACCGGCACCATCGTCGATGCGACGATCATCAGTGCCCCTTCCTCGACCAAGAATCAGGACAACGCGCGTGACCCGGAGATGCACCAGACCAAAAAGGGTAACCAGTGGTACTTCGGCATGAAGGCGCATATAGGCGTGGACAGCAAGACCAAGCTGATTCATTCCGTGGTTGCCACACCGGCCAACGTGCATGACAAACACGCCATCCCGCAATTGCTGCACGGCAACGAGCAGCGGGTGTATGGCGACTCCGCCTACTCCAGCCAAAAGGAGTTGATCGCCCAGGCCGCACCTAAGGCTCGTGACTTCACTAACCAGAAGGGGTTTCGCAACAGAGGACTTGCCGAACCGGAACAGGTGAAGAATCGCAGGAAGTCGAGTGTGCGCGCCAAAGTTGAACATGCCTTTCTCATCATCAAGCGCATCTTTGGCTTTGCCAAGGTCAGCTATCGCGGCATGATGAAGAACGGCAATCGCCTGTTCGTTGTGGCGGCATTGGCGAATTTGTTCATGGCGCGACGGCATCTGTTGCGACTTCAGCAGGAAAGGTGCGTCTGATGAGCAAGGAATTGACCGAAATGGTCGACGAAATGACCCTTGCCAGGGTAATTTCCGGCCAACTCGAATATCCACAGCAGAATGTGCGTTCGTCGTTCTCATTTGTTGTTACTTGTTCAGACCTT
>LSLI01000280.1 GCA_001577345.1 Candidatus Gallionella acididurans | reverse complement strand
GGACTGTAACAATTGATTCGGGAGTGATACGGCGTGAGGGATCGAAATATTTCCACTTCACGGTCTTGGGTTGTTTGTTGTACTGACGGATATAGCGCATGAGCTTTCTTTTGAGGTCAGGGACTGAGGTAAAGACACCGCGCGCAATCACGTCGCGCTCAATCTTTGCAAACCACAGTTCCACCTGGTTCAGCCAGGACGAATACGTGGGAGTGAAGTGCAAATGAACATTGCCATGGGCAGCCAGAAACGCGTCGACGTGCTTGGTCTTGTGCGCGGAGAGATTGTCGGCGATCACGTGAATCTCCTTTCCTTTGGGCTGATTGACGACGATGTCGGTCAGGAAGGCCACAAACTCGGCCGACGTATGGCGATCCGCGGTCTTGCCAAGAACTTCGCCAGTCTTGGTATTAAAGGCGGCATACAACGACAGCGTCCCATGCCGGTAATACTCGAAGCCATGGCGCTCGGCGCGGCCCGGCGACAGGGGCAACACAGGGTCTTTGCGATCCAGTGCCTGGATCGCCGTCTTCTCATCGACACAGAAGACCGCGGCGTTTTGCGGCGGATTCAGGTACAACCCAATCACATCAGCGGCCTTCGTCTCAAAATCGGGGTCGTTAGAACTCAGATAGCCCTCCAAACGATGCGGCTTGAGTCCATGCTTGGCCCAGATGCGCGTGATTGTCATGTGCGAGATATCTCCCCCGAGTTCAGCAGCAAGCTTGCGAGAGGACCAGTGCGTCGATCCGTCCGATGGCTTGTGTTTCGTCGTCCACGCCAGCACTCTGGCTTCGATATGGTCAGTGA
>LSLI01000279.1 GCA_001577345.1 Candidatus Gallionella acididurans | reverse complement strand
CCAAGACTGGCCTCGTGAAGATGATGCAAACCCTCGTGCCGGAGAATTACGCGCCGGCAGAGTTGTTGGGGAATCATATCCTCGCCCAAGGGAGCGACTACCTCGCGTGGTATTGCAAATCCCAGAAGCGTCACGTGTGGTTCAAGTGTGCAGAGTTGGGCGGAGAAGTCGCAGCGAAAACAGATCATCCCGGACTGGTGTTCATCATCGGCAAGGGGCATTGGTATGTGTTCGCGGTGAAAGGCAATAAACGTCCAACATCTGACACGCCGCTTTATGTGTCGCCATACCTCAACGTATGGAAAGGTGGACATATCTGTACCGGGAATATCGAAACACCGAAAGGGGCGATGAAGTTCAGTACGGAAGCGTGGGAAGAGGCTTTTTTTCGCTCCTACTTTACCCATCCTAACCAGCATGAAAAAGGTGCGCTGACAAAATATCGCGGCGGGATTTTCTCTCTCTGGCGCGCGTTGATGAAAGGTCGAGAATTTCCGGCTGAATCGTTGGTGGCGGCAGGCGAGACACTGGGACAGGCATTTGAAAGGACGGTGAAGCATGGACAGCCGTGACGTTGCGCTGCAAAGCGTGATGTCCACGGTGATGGTGCCACACTTTTCCGAACTGGTTGAATTGGATACGCCGGGCAATCGAATCTTGATGGCCTCAAACGGTATCTGGTTGGAAGTTTGTCGCGCATGGTTTTATGCGCGCGTGCCGATCGCAAAACCCCTGAGCATGGCTACTCCTTACGGGATGGTGAGCGAAGTGTTGCGATTCGGCTTCGGCAAACTCCCAAGTGCGATGGTCGCTCGG
>LSLI01000278.1 GCA_001577345.1 Candidatus Gallionella acididurans | reverse complement strand
CCAGCGCCGCCGGCATGCCGGTCAGACCATCGGTCACCGCGATAAGGATGTCGTTGACGCCACGGGTCTTCAGATCGTTGAACACCTTCATCCAGAACTTGGCACCCTCGGTCGTTTCGATCCACAGGCCGAGGATTTCCCGGCTGCCGTCACGGCGCACACCCAGCGCCAGATACACCGCCTTGTTGCGCACAACGTTGTCTTCCCGGATCTTCACCCGCAAGGCATCGAAGAAAACGACCGGGTAGACCGGCTCCAGCGGCCGGGCCTGCCAGGCCGTGACCTCGGCCAGCACACCGTCGGTCACCGTGCTGATCAGGTCATGCCCGACCTCGGTGCCGTAGGCTTCAGACAGGTAGCCCTGGATCTCCCGTACCGTCAGGCCGCGCGCATATAAAGAGACGATGCAGTCGTCGAACGCGGTGAACCGGCGGGTATGTTTGGGCAGCAGCAAGGGCTCGAAGCTGCCGGCCCGGTCGCGCGGTGTCGAGATCCGCAGTTTGCCGTCGCCGGTCAGAACCGTCTTGGCGGTGACGCCGTTGCGCTGGTTGGTCGCGGCCTCCGGCCGTTCCGCGCCCGGCGCGTAGCCAAGATGGTGCGTCAGCTCGGCGTTCAGCGATGCTTCGATCAGCGCCTGTTTGAAGGCGATCCCCGCGGCGTTGATCGCCTCCCCGGTCATCGGGCCGGTCAGGAACTGAGCGACCAGCTCCTTGGGGATCGAGGGGAGCTTCGCGACGGTGCGGTCCAGCTTTTTGGCTCGGCTTGGCATAATACGCCTCCTTGGCGTTGATTATGCCCCGCACACAGAATTACGGACAGGCTC
>LSLI01000277.1 GCA_001577345.1 Candidatus Gallionella acididurans | reverse complement strand
GACTCCGACCGCAGCCGGGCGGAAATTTCCGCCTGGGTCAGGGGTAGGAGCGCCAAGGCCTGTCCGGAACGCAGATACGCCGCTTGCGATGCCAGCACTGCCTGCATCAGCGCGTGGGTGAGCCGGTTCCGGGTGTTGATGAGGCGCAACCTGCGCAATATGCCCGCCAGTTCTGCCGGGAAATCCGGCTTGGACATCAGATGGTTCACGCCCTCTTCATCGAACCGGTATTCCCGCGCGTAGCTGTCGCGGTGGTAGAGGAACATCAGACCCCGGTTCGCCCCGGTGCCGGGATACAAGTTTTTCATATCGCGAATCTCCCCCAGAACCGGGGAGGCTAGGGTTTGATGGGTGTCGGCCACATCATATGCCACCTGCGCGCCTTCCAATTGACCCACGGTCACCCAGGGGCGCAGGGCGGCAAACCCGGTGGAAGACTCCGCCTGGGTCACGAGACGGTCGACAGCCCGCAGCGGCAACTCCAGAAAGCGGGCGAGTACGATTTTACCGAGCAGGGCGGCATCAATTTTTTTATTGTTGGGGTGCTGCAATTGCTATTACGCTGACAGGGGTCGTCTCGGAAGTCGGAAAAATCGTACGCCAAGGGTTGAGAGCCTCTCCTTGAGGGTGATGGGCTTGGGCGGAGGCAGGAGATTGGCAATTCTTTCAATGCCAACGCATCTTACTCGATAATGTGAGGAATTATTTTCTCCTACGAATTATGCGATGACGACTAAGGGTCGGGACTTGTCTGTGACCAGTGGCTGCTTCGAGCAATCGCGTCGAGTTGGGCTACAAATGCAGGTGTAGTTGTTATTCCACCGCAAACCCACCGCCAATTTCACAAG
>LSLI01000276.1 GCA_001577345.1 Candidatus Gallionella acididurans | reverse complement strand
ACCTGCCACCAGCACCAGCTTCACCGGGCGATCCGATGAGGCGATGATTTTTCTGCTGAGCGCCAACTGCTTTTCATCTCGCCCATCCACAAACAGCAGGTATTTGTTCCACCCGAGGTAATCGAGCGGGTTGACGCGCGTACCAGGCGGATAAAGGATTTTTCCAGTCGCGTCGGCGATGTCCCTGTCCGTCACAATTGAGGGGTCGAAGTAGTGGACATTGGCCGTCTCGGTCGCTGTCATTCCCGGTATTAGCCTGGGATGCTCAATCCCGTTTAGGGCGTTCTTCTTGAAGTCGTCCCGGTATTTTGCAAGTTCGCCGGTCTGTTCCATGTGCGTCAACCGGCTCTTGATAACCTCGATCAGGTCACGCTCGGAAATGTCGTATGTCGGGCCAACTACACCAAGATCATCGGCCATGGCGGGATGACCACTCATAAGCAGAACAACCAGCAATGCAATCTGGCGCATCACGCTACCTCTGTGGCACTGCGCCACGCCAGCGGGAACGCCACGGCCTGTCCGCCATTTTTCTCGAAAGCCATGACGATCTGGTTGATCTCCAACATCACGCCAGTACAGCTTTTCCCCTCTGCTGCAAGCCAGGGAATGTCACAGGACGAGGCGAACCAAGCCCCATCCTTGTATTGCCCCATATAAACTTCAATATGTTTTTTCTTCAATTGATGCCCCATTTTATTGTTTATCGTGACGCGCTCGACGAATACCGTTATCCGAATCCGGGTTGATTGCCGCGCGCACGATTTTTCTGTCACCCGCTTTCGGCTTTGTCTTGACACCGATTTCTCCTGCCGCTTTGGTTTTTCGTTTGGCCGGCGCGCGAATTTGTTTTGCAACAACCGCATCAACATTGGCTGCGA
>LSLI01000275.1 GCA_001577345.1 Candidatus Gallionella acididurans | reverse complement strand
GGGAAACGCAGATTTATTCATTCAAATTGCCAACGAATCTGAGATGCTAACCGTTGATGGTTATAGAAATCGATGGGGGCGCAAGCGATGACGACTGACCAGAAGACCAAGCAACTGAGTTTTTCTCAAGCGGAGTATGGGAGCAAGAAGAAACTCACGCGAAGGGATATATTTCTAGCCAAGATGGAAAGCGTCGTACCTTGGGCACGACTGATTGCCGTGATCGAACCGTATTACCCCAAGAGCGGCAAGCGAGGTCGTCCACCGATTGGATTGGAACGAATGCTACGCATGTACTTTGTGCAGCAGTGGTATGGACTGGCAGATGAAGCGGTAGAAGATGCGCTCTATGACAGCCAGGCACTTCGTAACTTCTGCGGCATTAATCTTACCAAGGAATCTGTGCCGGATGCCACGACACTGATGGGATTCCGACACCTGCTGGAAGCCAACGAATTGCCGCAGGCGATTCTCAAGGAAGTGAACAGCCTACTTAAGGAACGCGGACTCCTCATGAGTCAGGGCACGCTGATTGATGCCACCCTGATTGCTGCGCCCAGTTCAACCAAGAATGAGAAACATGAGCGTGATCCAGACATGCATCAAGCCAAGAAAGGCAACCAATGGCACTTCGGCATGAAGGCGCATATTGGCGCAGACGATGAATCCGGACTGGTGCATACCGTAGTGAGCACAGCGGCGAATGTCAGCGACATTAGCAAAACGGCAGAACTGTTGCACGGCGGGGAAACCCGTGTGGGTGCGGATGCCGGATATGTTGGAGTGACCAAACGGGAAGAGGTGCAAAAGAAACTGCAAGCCATGCCTCATGAAGTTCGCTGGTACATAGCCAAACGCAGAAAGCCGATCCGTCAGATGAAA
>LSLI01000274.1 GCA_001577345.1 Candidatus Gallionella acididurans | reverse complement strand
ACTCGTGGCCGCCATCGGCCAGATTTTTCTGCCTATGCACAACCAAAGGAAACCCCGTCCGGGAACCCCTGGCTCCGTCATCCACGTGGTTAATCGCGATTCTGGCCTATAGTCTCCTGAGTATCGCCGTAGTCCAAAGCTTCATGCTCTGGATACAGGAGAGTCGCTTTGGCGGGCACAAAACAACCCGCTCAAACTTAATGCAAGGCGTTCCCTCCCATGGAGACCATGGAGAGCCTCATGTTCGAACTCATCCAGGTGGGGTTCGTCCTTTTGACGCTGACGCTGATTAGCGGCTTCTTCTTTTCCGAACAGCTCTTTGGGACCCCGCTACCATTTACCCACCACAGCGTCTTATCGCTCATTGCGTGGCTTGCGTTCGCCATCCTGCTGATCGGTCGCCGCCAATTTGGCTGGCGCGGGCGTAACGCTGTGCGTTGGACGATCGGTGGATTTGTGTTGCTGGTTTTAGCCTACTTGAGCGCGGAATTCCTCCTAAAGCTCGTGTTTGCGTCCTAACTAATAGCCGATACGTCCACGGCAAACCGCCATACATCCAGCACAAAGTCCTGGCCCGCCCCCGCACCGTACCCCCGAACGCGGGGAGTCTCCGCCCTATGGGTTGCGCACGAACGCCCGAGGCGGTCACGAGCCCCATGTCGATGAAACCACGTCAAACTAGGCAGGGAGTGGCCGCTTGCGTATGGACGGTCATGCGCCCCCGTCCTGCGCCAGATTCTGAGCACCTCTCTAGCATTGCTCCCAGGGCAGCCCCTCGAATCGCCAGCCATTGAGACTGTTTCGACGATGTTGATCGTTCAGATCCCCTTCAAAACCATGCGTTACGTTGTAAACCGAACTGAAACCGTTGGCTCGTAAAAATAGCCCAGCC
>LSLI01000273.1 GCA_001577345.1 Candidatus Gallionella acididurans | reverse complement strand
AATTCCACCCAGGATGGTGACGTGTTACATGACCCAGCGCGAACCACATATAACGGCAGCGGGGTATTTGAGGGGATTTTCAGTCAGTGGGATATGGAGAAAAAATGCAATGGGTAAACCTATCGAGGGTCTCGGCGGCACGGTTGACACAAACAAAATGCACGGGAGGAATGACCACGCCAACTCACATTTCCAGTCGAATTTGGCAGCACGCAAGGGCGGTTTAACCGAGCCATGCAGTTGGTTAGTGCTATGACAAGCTCCGCCACACCTGCCATATTCAGTTTTAATGGCACTCAAATTCACGTCTTCGTCGATGATAGCGGTGAGACGTGGTTTTCTGCCGGTGATGTTTGTGCTGTTCTTGGTTATAGCAACGACAGCGATGCCCTCAAAAAACACTGCCGCGAAAAGGGGATCGTGAAACACCACTTTCACGCTGAAGGAAAAAATCAGGGATTAATCTACATCAACGAAGGAAACCTCTACCGCCTGATCATCAACTCCCGCGAAGAAGAAGCGCAAGCCTTCGAGGTGAAGGTGACGGAAGAAATTCTTCCCTCCATCAGAAAAACAGGCGTCTGCACCACACCGCATGATGCTTGCGCGCTCTCCCCTGTCCAACAGAACGCCTTGCGGCAGATCGTCTCCCAGCGTTCAGGGAATTCCGATGTGGCTCGAGCCGGTATCTGGAGTCGCTTCAGCGATCATTTCGAGATTGGCAGTTATACCGAGCTGCCAGCAGAACGTTTTGGTGATGCAGTTTCTTTTCTTGCCGCGCTACCCTCGAACGATACGTTGCCCGGTGCGCGATACCAGTACCCTCGCGCCATGCTCGATCAGTCGCACTTTGTTGCACCGGACGCGGGTAAAGCCTGCTTGTCGCTGTCCATGCTGTCAGA
>LSLI01000272.1 GCA_001577345.1 Candidatus Gallionella acididurans | reverse complement strand
GTAACAGCCCAGGTATCCCGACTGGTCAGGCGACCCGGATGTCTGCGATCAGGTGTGCCGGTTCGCTGGTCAGGGTCTGCAGAATATTCCAGCCCTGCTTTCGGGCTGTCGATAGAACCGAGCGGATGACGGCAAAGTCTTTCGCACCATCCTCGGAGCGAAATCCGCCGGAGATCTTCTGACGCAATTTCATCATCCGCCCATCGCGCTCTGCCAGGTTGTTGGTGAAGGGGACGTTGGGATCGGTCAGGAAGCGAAGCACGTCCTGCTTTCGCTTGCTCAGCCGCAGCAGCAGATTATGGCCCACCCGCCGCGGTGGACGGCCACGCCGTCTGGTCTTTGTCAGGACGGGCTGGCTCTCATGGAACGCCATACCTTCGGCGAGAATCGTGTCGTAACATCGTTCGATCAACGTGATCAGCCCCGGCTTCAGCGGCACACCCCGCTCGCGAGCGAGGTTCGTCGCGTGGCAAGCCCGGCGCAGCAGGCGCTGCATCTTGCCGGCCCAGTCCTCTTTCTCGATCTCGACCAGCGCCTTCAGTTCGCGCAGATGGTGCGCGTTGCACAGCGCGTGCAGCACGCCGGCCATGGTGTAGTAGGGCTTCCAGTGGTCATGCACGACAATGCCCGAGACGTTGGCCAGCAGGCTGCCGCGCTTGGCCGCGGTGCGGTAGAAGGTGAGCCAGACGGTCGAGGCGATGTGCAGCCACTGCGTCTTGCCGCCGATCCGAAAGCCGGTCTCGTCCATGTGCTTGACCGGTGCCGCGACGACATGGTCGCGTAACGCATCGGCGAACCCTTGGAACCGTTGGGCGCAGTCCTGGCTGATCCTGGCGATGGTCGCGGTGACCAGATTGACCCCGAAAAGGTCGGCCATCAGCGCGGCCAGACGCTTCTCGGGAAGCAACTGGTAATGCAGCAG
>LSLI01000271.1 GCA_001577345.1 Candidatus Gallionella acididurans | reverse complement strand
CAACCCGTAAAGACCGCGCCCGACACGCTCCAACTGCCCGCGACGGACAGCGCGCGTCAACGAAACACGCGGAATACCCAGCGGTGCCAGATCACACGGACGTATCAGCCCGTGGGTTCGCGCCAGATCAACCAGTTTTTCTGCGAGTTTATTCATGGCGGCAATAATGTTCCACAACATCGGTAATTGTCAATATATGTCAATATATCGGAACGTCGGTTCTGCAAGAAGAGTCCACAGCGCAGTAGCGTAAATTGAGAAAGTTGGGGCATGTCGTTATAAAACCGAACCGGAATATGCGCATGAGATAAACCTCGTTACTTATTGATATGTGACTGGGTTAGTCTCAAGCAGGCGGATGCAAGCTGCTATCGCGCCCACGCCCTACTCTCACCATGCAGTTTATGCGCGGTAAAGAAGGCAAGCAACATGCCTGATAGAAAGCCGTACGGAAAGAGTACCAAGTTAAACAGCATCAGGCTGTCCACCTGATTGCGACCTGCTACACTAACTCGGATTATTTACTTCAGCATCCTTAAACATTCCATCCATGACCAGCCATACATCCCGAACGCCAACAGATACTCGCGCATGTCTCCCGTGCAGAACTTCAGCGGTGATACAAAACGCCTTCTGCTTGGCCACAGCAGCGGCACGCCGGAGTTGGTAAAAAAGTCACCGGCCAGATGCGACAAGTAGCCCGTGGCAATCCCCACCACCAGCGGCACAGTAAAGCCTTGCTGCCAGCGGACGTAATGCAGCGACCACCAGATCAGCCACGACATGCCCACCACGGCGATCAGGCTGTGCGTGATACCGCGATGCCCAAACACAGCAGAAATCGGCAGGGAGAGCGGCAGAACCCGGCTTCCAAACGCGCTTTTCGGGTGGTCGATGTCGGGCAGATGGCTACCGATAATGCCGCCGGCCACAATCAGAATGGTTTGCACCGGACCAGCGTGCAGGT
>LSLI01000270.1 GCA_001577345.1 Candidatus Gallionella acididurans | reverse complement strand
TAGCCTCAAGGCAGATATACTAAAGAAATCCATACCCACCCATAGTTCTAGTTAATCAGTTGCAACCTCATCTCTGTTGATATCAATCACGTAATACTGATACCCAACTTATTTATCAGCATTTCCAGAGGCTTGTACTTTTGCGGCGTATGCAGCCCCATTCCGGGTCTGCGCAAAGTCGATAATTTTCTGTTTGCACGCATCTATGGAATTGGCGACCGCTCCAGCGTTCCGACATTCGTTGAACGCCGTCACCGCATAATTGGCCTCCGGAGAGAGGCGCGTGACCTGCGCGTTAATATCAGCTCTTAGCGAAACCGGATGGTACACAAACATGTAAAAAGCCCAAATCAGCGCGACGTAAATCACCGGTTTTAGCAGGCTGGACACCACTTTGAATGCCACAAACAGCATGATTAACGCAATAGTCATGGCAATGATTTTTTCATTGTTCAGCATAGCCGTATTCAACATGCGCACCCCTTCTTTCGTCAGAATCGAACAGCCGCGTAGTAAGCGCAGCCGAGTAAACCAAACACCATTATTGATGGTGCTGCAATCTTCCAGTCCTGCCCGGAAGGCAATGCTGCGAACAGCATGTTACCCGCCACCCATCCGCAAAAGAGATATGTCCAGCCAGTAGCGGGGTGCATGAAGTTAGAGACAAACATCACGCCTAGCGGCAACAAGAGCAGGGGGGCAAGTGCCACGGGTATTGCGTTGAGGATAGAGGGGGCGAAAGCCACAGAACCCATGATCCACCGATCCCCATCCCGACGCGGCCACAGGGAAGGGAAGGCCGGTTGAGCGAAAAATAGCTTGGCGACAAACCAGTGCATCAGTTCGTGCCCGGCATTGCCAGGGAACGTAACGAGGCTGTATGGCCACATCCCGAAACGCGCGACCAGGATGTTGAATGCCATCACCGCCAGCACAAACGCGATGTCGATACGACTGATGCCATGGGCAAGTGT
>LSLI01000269.1 GCA_001577345.1 Candidatus Gallionella acididurans | reverse complement strand
CTGCGTAAATATCGCGAACATCTTCCGGCGACAGACTCTTCCCTGGATCTGGAAGGGTCAAACCGCTATACGAAAAAGTGCGAGTCAATACTGTAGTTTGGATAGTCATTTCGTCACCCTCCCCTTATTCCCACAAGCCTTTAGTATCCGAAGATACCGCAGGTGTGGATGTGGAAAGTGTCGATGATGGTGCAGATGAGTCTGGCGCAGTTACGCATGCGTCTGGCTCGTCATCACTTCCATCTGGCTCATCATCCAAATTGTCTGAGGATGAATTTTTTGCTGGCTTGGCGATAGATTTCTTCGCCTTCTCAGTCGCTTCCTTCTGCGCCGCCTCCAGAATCGCTTCTGTGGCTGCCAGTTGGTCGGACAAGTTTTGACGTTTGCCCGTGTAGCCTAACAGCACCTCAGCAAAACCTTCGTCCAACTCAGCAGCCGTAGCAGTGAGTGACAACGGTGTATCAATGGTGCTGCCCGTCTTGCCGCCTTTGGGAGTAACAGTCACCGTGATGGTGTCATCCGCGTTGGCGACCAGCGATACAGTTAAGCTAGTCAAGCCAGCCAATAATGGTTGAAGTGCTTTGAACATGGTGAATCTCCTTCTTTCGTTAAAACAAAAAAGGGACACCATGCCCTTGCGGGGAGTGTGTCCCCGCTGGGCTTGCTTCGGTACTTCGTTATGTCACCCGGCTTACCTTGGTGACGATCCTCCGTGTGCTGCTTTAATTCACCTGGGCTGGACTGGTGACTTCCATAAGGACACTTTCGTGTCTCCTGATTTTGAATTGGTCAGGGGCCAATATCAACCGAGCAATAAGCTGCGGCATGAATTCGCTTTTTATAGCGCACTCGTCGAATGCGCTATAAAAACCCACCCCAGTTAAGGGGTGGTCGAACTTTATGATACCTGGAATTTCAACACTTTCGGAATCTTGCCTTCGTAAACGAAGCCTTTGATTTCCATCAGCGCCTTGATGAACTCGTCCTTTTTTCCGCTTTTTGCTTTG
>LSLI01000268.1 GCA_001577345.1 Candidatus Gallionella acididurans | reverse complement strand
TTGCATACCAGCCTCATGTTCCGGCATCGGCATGCGGGTTTTTTCTTCTGAATGACTATGCTTCTTCACCTTCTTCTTTGTCGGCTGTTTTGCCTTGCCGGTTTCTGTCTTGGTTACTTCAGCTTTTTCTGCCTTGGCATCGGCAGGGTGTTCTTTGGCAGCAAATGAGGTTGCGGTAGAAGCGGCAAACACCGCCAGCGTGGCGGCAAGTAATGTTGATTTCAGTTTCATTTTGATCTCCTGATAATTTGGTTGAATAGATATGCTGCGTTAAGGCTATGCGTCATACGTCTTTGAGAAACTCCATCTTCTGAACCAATCAAAATCAATTGCGGATGAACATGCATTAGTCTTTGGGCATGACTCACTTCGTATTCGCGCCAACGAAGATTTTCCCAACCATTCCGGCTGCATAATGACCGGGTACATGGCAGGCGAATTCAACCTCCCCTTCCAGGCCGAAGGTCCAGATCAGTGTTTTAGTCTGGCCTGGTTTGAGCGTAATGCCATTGGGTTCATCGGGCATGCCCATGCCAGCCTTTTTTTTCATTTCTTGTTCGTGCTCGGCCTGTTCCCGTGCATCGCCGATGATGAATTCGTGGGTCAGTTGCCCTTTGTTGGTCACGATGAAGCGTATGGTTTCCCCCGCCCGTACATGTAACCTGATCTTGTCGAAGCGGATGTCCAAGGCGGTGATCCGGATGGTGCGACCAACCTGACTAGCCTTGCCCGTGTGCCCGAAGGTGGCTGCCTGTACCAGCGCGGGCACGGGGAGGGTAAGCAGAAATAATAACGCCATGCTCGCCAGTTTCATTTTTCTATCGAAGTTCATAAAAGCTCCTTTCTTGTCTGTCTATTTTCAGTCTAATTTTGGATAATCTGCACGAATCGCACTTAGTACTCCCTGCAATTTTTTGAAGTTCGATTCCGTGCTAGCCTTATTCTTGGCATCGCCGGTGGCATCCAGTCGCTGTGCCAGGGTGGCGACAAACTGTACGTTTGCTTTGACCTGCGCCAG
>LSLI01000267.1 GCA_001577345.1 Candidatus Gallionella acididurans | reverse complement strand
TTGCGTAAATATCGCGAACTTCTTCCGGCGACAGACTCTTCCCTGGATCTGGAAGGGTCAAACCGCTATACGAAAAAGTGCGAGTCAATACTGTAGTTTGGATAGTCATTTCGTCACCCTCCCCTTATTCCCACAAGCCTTTAGTATCCGAAGATACCGCAGGTGTGGATGTGGAAAGTGTCGATGATGGTGCAGATGAGTCTGGCGCAGTTACGCATGCGTCTGGCTCGTCATCACTTCCATCTGGCTCATCATCCAAATTGTCTGAGGATGAATTTTTTGCTGGCTTGGCGATAGATTTCTTCGCCTTCTCAGTCGCTTCCTTCTGCGCCGCCTCCAGAATCGCTTCTGTGGCTGCCAGTTGGTCGGACAAGTTTTGACGTTTGCCCGTGTAGCCTAACAGCACCTCAGCAAAACCTTCGTCCAACTCAGCAGCCGTAGCAGTGAGTGACAACGGTGTATCAATGGTGCTGCCCGTCTTGCCGCCTTTGGGAGTAACAGTCACCGTGATGGTGTCATTCGCGTTGGCGACCAGCGATACAGTTAAGCTAGTCAAGCCAGCCAATAATGGTTGAAGTGCTTTGAACATGGTGAATCTCCTTCTTTCGTTAAAACAAAAAAGGGACACCATGCCCTTGCGGGGAGTGTGTCCCCGCTGGGCTTGCTTCGGTACTTCGTTATGTCACCCGGCTTACCTTGGTGACGATTCTCTGTGTGCTGCTTTAATTCACCTGGACTGCACTGGTGACTTCCATAAGGACACTTCCATAAGGACACTTTCGTGTCTCCTGATTTTGAATTGGTCAGGGGCCAATATCAACCGAGCAATAAGCTGCGGCATGAATTCGCTTTTTATAGCGCACTCGTCGAATGCGCTATAAAAACCCACCCCAGTTAAGGAGTGGTCGAACTTTATGATACCTGGAATTTCAACACTTTCGGAATCTTGCCTTCGTAAACGAAGCCTTTGATTTCCATGAGCGCCTTGATGAACTCGTCCTTTTTTCCGCTTTTTGCTTTA
>LSLI01000266.1 GCA_001577345.1 Candidatus Gallionella acididurans | reverse complement strand
TTCCCGCAACCAAGGCTCAACCCAAAGAGATGCTGCCCATTCTTACTACGCCGCTCATTCAATATGGCGTGGAAGAGGCGCTCGCAGCGGGCATGCAAAATATCGCCTTCGTCACAGGACGCAACAAGCGCTCCATTGAGGATCACTTCGATATAACCTATGAACTGGAAGACCAGATCAGCGGAACCAGCAAGGAAAACAAGCTGCACGGCATTCGCGAGCTGATCGACAGGTGCACGTTCTCCTACACGCGACAGACCCATATGCGCGGCCTGGGTGATGCCATCCTCACCGGCGAAACGCTGATTGGCGATCAACCATTCGGGGTAATCCTGGCCGACGACCTGTGCGTGGGTGAACCCACCAATGTCATGGCGCAGATGGTGCGTGTTTATGAAAAATATCGTTGCAGCGTCATCGCAGTGGAGGAAGTGCCGATTGGCGAAGTAGACAAGTACGGCGTCATCAGCGGTGCACAACTGGATGATGCACACATTCGGGTCGAGCGCATGGTGGAAAAACCGGCACCGCAGGATGCACCGTCCAATCTCGCCGTCATCGGGCGCTACATCCTGACACCGGACATTTTCGAGATATTAAAGAACACTCCGCCCGGCAAGAATGGTGAAGTGCAACTCACCGATGCTTTGCAAACGCAGGCCGCAAACGGGAAGGTGATAGGCTATCGCTTTCAGGGTCGGAGGTTCGATTGTGGCAGCGTCGACGGCTTCGTCGAGGCCACCAACTTCTTTTACGCTCGCCGAACGAAAACGCCGTAGCATGAATATCCGGGCTGACATGGAATCGGGTGCTGCCATCCTGATTTTTATAGGCGGGGACGTTCAAAGTAGCTCAATTATGGTAAAATATAAAAAATCATCAATTTCTTCAGCTTTAGCATTTCTCTAGCCGGATTGCGGAGCGCAACCATAGCTCAAAATGGGGTTGCCACATATTCGAATACAGCGCTTTACAAGACATTATCAAGACATCATTGATCATGCTCAGTCAATCGGAAAGCTGCAATG
>LSLI01000265.1 GCA_001577345.1 Candidatus Gallionella acididurans | reverse complement strand
TTCCCGCAACCAAGGCTCAACCCAAAGAGATGCTGCCCATTCTTACTACGCCGCTCATTCAATATGGCGTGGAGGAGGCGCTCGCAGCGGGCATGCAGAACATCGCATTCGTCACCGGACGCAACAAGCGAGCCATTGAAGATCACTTCGATATTACTTATGAACTGGAAGACCAGATCAGCGGAACCAGCAAGGAAAGCAAGCTGCACAGCATCCGTGAACTGATTGATAAATGTACGTTCTCCTACACTCGACAGACCCATATGCGCGGCCTGGGTGATGCCATCCTCACAGGCGAAACACTGATTGGCGACCAACCATTCGGGGTGATTTTGGCCGACGACTTGTGCGTGGGTGAACCCACCAATGTCATGGCGCAGATGGTGCGTGTTTATGAAAAATATCGTTGCAGCGTAATCGCAGTGGAGGAAGTACCTGTTGGCGAAGTAGACAAGTACGGCATCATCAGCGGTGCACAACTGGATGATGCACACATTCGGGTCGAGCGCATGGTGGAAAAACCGGCACCACCGGATGCCCCGTCCAATCTCGCCGTCATCGGGCGCTACATCCTGACACCGGACATTTTCGAGATATTAAGGAGCACTCCGCCCGGCAAGAATGGTGAGGTACAACTCACCGATGCGTTGCAAACGCAGGCCGCAAATGGGAAGGTGATAGGCTATCGCTTCCAGGGTCGGAGGTTCGATTGTGGCAGCGTCGACGGCTTCGTCGAGGCCACCAACTTCTTTTACGCTCGCCGAACGAAAACGCCGTAGCATGAATATCCGGGCTGCCATGGAATCGGGTGCTGCCATCCTGATTTTTATAGGCGGGGACGTTCAAAGTAACTCAATTATGGTAAAATATAAAAAATCATCAATGTCTTCAGCTTTAGCATTTCTCTAGCCGGATTGCGGAGCGCAACCATAGCTCAAAATGGGGTTGCCACATATTCGAATACAGCGCTTTCCAAGACATTATCAAGACATCATTGATCATGCTCAGTCAATCGGAAAGCTGCAATA
>LSLI01000264.1 GCA_001577345.1 Candidatus Gallionella acididurans | reverse complement strand
TCACAACATCGGTGATCTGTTGCTAATCGAGGTCGCCAAGCGTCTCCTGGATTGCGTGCGCAACAGCGATACGGTCGCCCGAATGGGTGGCGACGAGTTCGTCGTCGTTCTTGAGGAACTGGACGAAGACACCCTGCAAGCGGTAGCGCAAGCCCAGGATATTGGAGAGAAGGTTCTTGCCTCCCTTAACCAGCCTTTCAACCTTCAGGGGTTTGAACACTACTGCTCCGCCAGCATCGGCATCAGTTTGTTCCGCGACAACGAGATCGGCATGGATAACCTGTTCAGGCACGCCGATACCGCGATGTATCAAGCCAAGACCTCTGGCCGCAACACCCTGCGCTTCTTCGATCCGGACATGCAGGCCTCGCTCGAAGCTCGTGCCGCACTTGAAGCCGATCTGCGCCACGCACTCTCCCAGCAGCAATTCAAGCTTTTCTTCCAGATACAGGTGAATGCCGCCAACCACCCCATCGGTGCCGAAGCATTGCTGCGTTGGCTGCATCCGGAACGCGGTCTGGTCTCGCCGCTGCAATTCATCCCCCTGGCGGAAGATACCGGGCTGATCCTGCCCATAGGTCTTTGGGTGCTGGAAACCGCCTGCGCCCAGATCAAGGCATGGGAAACAAACCCATTGGCATGTGAACTGCAACTCGCCGTCAACGTGAGCGCGCGGCAGTTCCACCAATTGGATTTCGTTGAACAAGTGCGCGAAGCCCTTGAAAAGACCGGTGCCGATCCGGCCCGGCTCAAGCTTGAACTGACCGAGAGTGTGGTGCTGGGCAATATTGATAACGCTGTCGCCAAGATGCGTGACCTCAAGGAAGCCGGCGTGCACTTTTCCATGGACGACTTTGGCACGGGCTATTCATCGCTGTCTTACCTGACACAACTGCCGTTCGACCAATTGAAGATCGACCTGTCTTTCGTGCGCAATATAGGCATCAAACCCACCGATGCGGTGATCGTGCAGACCATCATCAGCATGGGCAACAGCCTGGGAATGAAAGTGATTGCAGAAGGCGTGGAAAACGAGGC
>LSLI01000263.1 GCA_001577345.1 Candidatus Gallionella acididurans | reverse complement strand
GAATCTTGCTGTGGTGGCGGATCCAGGCCGGATCTCCCGGTTGGTGCGCGTGTTATCCGTCGCGCTACCGAACGGTGAGGTGAAGCCGTTGGGCGGGCTTTTCCCGAAGCCCAGGAGGGTTCATTGTCATTTCGTGGACCATGTGATAAAAAGGGAAAAGGCATGGATGCTCCAAGGAGTATTGTGGGAGCCGCTGACGGACGAGGCCATCGCTGCCATCCTCGAGCGCGAATACGGCATTCACCTGTTGCGGCGCACCGTGGCGAACATCCGGCACGACCTGGCGATTCCCGATTGCCGGAGCCGCGGCCAGCGCATGAACTATCTGGCGGCGACCGAGGGGTTCTCCGCACTGGTGCCGCTAACCTCTCAAGCGCTGCGGACTGCGGTTCCGGCCCAGCCGGGGGTGTACGAAATCCGGGCGGCTCTGGGCTCGCCCGCGAGTGTAGCAAAAGAGGGATGGCTTGAGAAAAGCGCGCCGCCGGGGCCGCACAGCATAGTGTATATCGGCTCGACCGGGGATTTGCGCAAGCGTTTGGGGGATCATCTGCGTGGCAGCAGCGATAACGTGTTACTTTATCACCACCTTGCAGACGGTGCCGCGCGGGTGCGATTTCGCCTGATCAGCGAAGGATGGCGCTGGGCGGAGCGAGATCTGTACCGGGTGTTTTGCGAAACCTTCGGCATGCCGCCGCTATGCAATCGCATGAGCCCGTGAGAAAGAGAGCAGCCGGGGAAGAGGGCATACCGGAGTCTGGCGCAAAACGTGAACAAGAATAACCAAAGATTGGAGCCTGGCGTGGAAAAAATATTGCGCAAGCAAGCAAGCAAGCAAGCCTGACCTCCACCTCGCCATCTGCGGCCCCATAGCGGGAGCCGGACAATGAATCTCTCGGACGAGGCCGTCGCCGCGCTGGCCCGGGCGACCAGGATCGACGCGCAAGAGATTACCCGGCGCAAGGCATTCCTGGAGTTCGACGAAACCGATGTCAGCTTGCTCACGGAGTTGCACGCGCGCCTGCAAGATGTGTCGCGACACTTCGTGGA
>LSLI01000262.1 GCA_001577345.1 Candidatus Gallionella acididurans | reverse complement strand
GCCAGGTTTCAATCCGAGATGATGCCATTGAAATCAGCATCGAGAAGAACAGCGCACGCATCAGCATTCGCTGGCCAGGCAATCAGGCGCATGCGTGCGCCAAATGGTTGGGTGCGTGGCTTAAATGATCCGGCCGGAACAGGTGTTCTTGCATGCAGCGCCGGTGGACATGCGCTGGAGCATGGACCGGCTATCACTGCTGATCCAGCAGATCGACGGTCGCTCTCCCTGCGATGGCACGGCTTACGGATTTACCAACCGCAATTACTCTCGCCTCAAGCTGCTGATCTGGGATGGCACCGGGGTCTGGTTGTGCCATCGCCGTTTGCACAAGGGGCGATTCCGTTGGCCGAGTCCCGATGAAACTCTCTTTCGTATGGATGCTGAACAGTGGCACTGGCTGACCACCGGAGTGGACTGGCAAAGGCTGTGCGCGACGCCTTCTGCCACCTGGCGAGTTTAGTAAATAAATGCAAGATATTCAGTGAATTATACGATGGGATTTGATATAATCAAGCCCATGAATCCACTGGATAAAACCTCTCATTCAACATGTTTCCTGGCGCCAGTTGGCGCGGCTTTGCAACCCCCAATTTCATCCCGTGATAGCGAAATTACACGACTCACGGAAGTCGTCCGCTCACAGGAAATCAAGATCCAGGCCTTAATTCAGGAAGTCGCCTATCTGCGCCGCATCCGCTATGGGGTCAAGAGTGAAACGATGAGCGCAGAACAGCGGTCATTGTTTGAAGACGATGTTGTTCAGGACATCGCTGCCGTGGAATCCGAACTCAAACTACCCGTCACATCCTCTGTGCCCAGAACGCGTGCAGGCCGTCAGACCTTGCCCGAACATCTGGAGCGGGTTGAAGTGCGTCACGAGCCAGACTCATGTACATGCACAGCTTGTCAGTCCAACCTGGTCAAGATTGGCGAGGATGTCAGCGAGCAGCTGGATATCGAGCCGGCCCGCTTCTTCGTGATTCGTCATATACGCCCGCAGTATGCCTGCCGCCAGTGCGAAACCATTACCGCAGCGCCGGTGGCG
>LSLI01000261.1 GCA_001577345.1 Candidatus Gallionella acididurans | reverse complement strand
ACTAGTATAGGAGGAACAGTCAATGAGCACGATTAGTCGTCCACCAATTGATCTCAAGCAGGCGGTCAGTAAACTTGACTCGTTGCCGGCCTTGCCGATCATCGCTCAGAAACTGCTTGCACTCAAGCTGGATAACGACCAGGACGAACAGCAGATGTTGTTGTTGATCGCGCAGGATCCCCTCATCTCGGCAAGGATTATCGGCTTGGCCAATTCACCTCTATTCGGAGCTTTCAGGAAGATCAGCACGGTCAAGGATGCGTCCTTGCTGCTGGGATTAAAAAAGGTGCGATCGGTTGCCACCGGTCTCGCATTGATGTCGCAAATGAACAAATCGGCCGGGCGTCTGAACATCTCTGCCTTGTGGGAACACAACATGGGTATTGCCTTCGCGATTCTGGTTATTGTTCACGCCATGCCGGCAAAGATGCGCATCAACGATGACCTGTCTTTTCTGGCAGGCATGTTGCACGATGTCGGTTATTCGGTACTTGCGCATCTCGATATCGAGCGCAGCGACGAGGTGCAAACCCGCATGATTACTGAACCAAACCGCTTGGCGCTGGATATCGAACGGGAGATCGTGGAACTTACCCATGACGAACTGGGTGCCGAACTTGCACGCCACTGGAACCTGCCTGAGGAAATTGTCGCTGCGATCCGATTCCACCATGATGTTTCAAAGAGCGATTCAGCCCAGCCATTGGCGCGCATCATCAATCTGGCAGAAAAGCTGCTGCCGTCGTTCGGTTTTCCTGAACAAATCGATACCACTATTACACCTGAAGACTGGCTGACGCTGGGCATAGACCCGGGGCGTGCGGAAGACATCAACGCGCAGGTCGCTGAGCAAGCCGAGCAAGCTAGCCAGTTCGCTAGTTCCTTTAGCTGACAGACTGGCAATGAGTAAGCTACCACAACAATCGAGAGGCAATTGCAACATGAAGTGGTGCCTTGCGCCAATGACCGAAGTTCAGCATAGAGTTCTGAGGGACTCCGTCAAAACCAGCTAATTCCCATCCATAAGTGCCCGCATTTTTCAGGACTGAGCGTTGATTATTT
>LSLI01000260.1 GCA_001577345.1 Candidatus Gallionella acididurans | reverse complement strand
TGAACTCACCGGCTTAAAGCCGGATATTTCCAGTGAATGGAGAACGAAAAAATGCTTTCTCGTGGCAAAGGGCAATCAATTTTTTGCCGATGAGTGCATGGATACAAAAAGGCCATTGATATTTCTGTGGGGTGATTCGCAGGCCGCAGCACTCTATCCGGGATTCAAAGAATTCCAGTCAAAATATCTGTACGGGATCGCTCAATATACAGCGGCAGCGTGTAAACCGTTTGTTGGAGAAATTGCAGTTGGTGATAAAAGCTGCGCAAAGTTCAATCAGTCAATTCTTTCCACCATCAAAAAAACAAAGCCTGAGATAGTACTGCTACATGGCCTTTGGTCGGATGCAAACGATATCACCCAACTCAAGATCACTATTGGTGTTTTGAAAAGCTTTGGCATCAAAAATATTGTTTTGATTGGCCCTGACCCGATCTGGAATGATGAGTTACCCAGAATATTCTTTACCTATTATCGGAAGGAGCACAAACGACCTCCGTTACGCATGACTGAAAACAATGCCAATGCCGCACATGCGTTTGATATGACCCTGCGTGAGTTTTCCAGGTCAGAGGATGTGAAATATATCTCCAGCCTTGATATCCTATGCAATCAGGATGGTTGCTTAACCCGCCCCGATGTAAACAGTGAGGATATTATGTCCATGGATCAACGACACTTGTCACCTCAGGGTGCAATCTACCTGGCCAGATTTATTTTGATGGATTTAATTAAATCGGATCAGCCTGCCAATGATTCGTCGCATCGCGCAATAATCACGCAATAGGTGTCGTCATTTCCCGGCACCCATTAGATTGGTCCGAACCGGCAATCCGGCGAACCCACTTTGGCTTTTGTCATCCGCAACAAGTTTAGCGGCAGCCAGTCGATAAACGCGATCCGGGATGTCACTTGCAGGCCGACAGGAGACATTTGTGCCTCATCCGACCTTGAACTTTCCACTGAATTTTCAGACTCTCATAACTTAAATGCCCACACAGAAAAATATTTCCATTCCCGGCGCGCCGGAAACAATTCCGTGCATTAATCCATGTTGACTATTACTGA
>LSLI01000259.1 GCA_001577345.1 Candidatus Gallionella acididurans | reverse complement strand
ACTAGTATCACTGAAATCAGGACGGAAGGACTATATGTGGCACGAAGCGGTTGTCGCAGCCTGCGATCTTGATGGAAGAAAGCTGCCCTTCGGCTATGTCGCTTCATGGCCATAGCGACCTACGCCATCTTACCAGCGAACGACCGCTGTTCTACCGATCCAGTTGAAAAACTCTATTTTTTCGAAACTCTGAAATCCTGCCAAAAGCCGTTGCGTTGGAAAACGCAATTGATTTTCATCGTAGAGGCTAATCAGAGGTTCCACAACGAGCGATCAGGCAAAATGGGACTCCCCATACATCCTTAGAAACGCGCCTAAGCGGCTTAAATAATTTTTAGCGCTCTGAAAAAGGAGTTTTCCAGCAGAATACTACCCATAAAAGACGTAGCGCAGCTACCTGATTGATCGGCGAACATGATCGGTGAACAAACTTGCACCAGAATAGTAGGAATGTTAGGATTAATTCCTACTTTCCAACCAAGACTGGGGTCAGCCATGTCACAAGTGCGAGTAAGACTCAAACACCAGATCACAATCCCCACCCGCATTGCTGAAGCAGCGCACATCAAGCCCAACGACATGCTTGAAGTAGCTTACGCAAACGGTGTTGTTACCTTGGTGCCCGTAAACCGCAAGGTGCGCAAAGAGTCGGCGATGGCCTACGCAGGTATCGCACGTGGTCTTTGGGGTCAAACAACCGCAGAAATTGAAGCCGACCTGAATGGTGGTCGTGACTCATGGGAAAGGTAGATGATGCAATCGCCCGCATGGCCGGACACCGCGTCTACCTGGACACTAATGTTTTTGTGTACTTCCTGGACCGCAATCCAGACTATTTCCCGGTGGTCGCACCCATCATTGAAGCCATTGATTCGGGGTTAATCATCGGTTATACCGGGGATGCCGCGATTGCCGAGACATTAGTGAAGCCTTACCAAACCGGCAATCCGGCACTGGCTGCGAGTTTCAAGGCATTTTTCAGCACGGAAGATTTTTTGTCTATCCAACCGCATGATGCCGGAACCTTTGACTTGGCTGCACAGTTGAGAGCCAAGCGTGGCTTGAAATTTATCGATGCGCTGCATTACGC
>LSLI01000258.1 GCA_001577345.1 Candidatus Gallionella acididurans | reverse complement strand
CATGGCGATCACCTCGCCCCGTGTCTCAAAACGTTCACCATACACCCGCTCGTTCTTGAAGCTGCCGAACCAGCTTTCGCTCGGGGCGTTATCCCAGCAATTTCCCTTGCGGCTCATAGAACAGATCATGCCGTATTCCGTCAGCTTGGCCTGAAATGCATGGCTGGCATATTGGCTGCCGCGATCCGAATGGTGTATCAGCCCAGTTGCCGGTTTGCGCCGGAACCACGCCATGGTCAGCGCGTCAGTCACGATGTCCGCCGTCATGCGCGGCTTCAGTGACCAGCCCACCACTTCACGATTGAACAGGTCGAGCACAATCGCCAGATACAGCCAGCCTTCATCCGTCCACAGATAGGTGATGTCAGATGTCCAGACCTGATTGGGTGCGTCAGGCGTAAAGTTTCGCTCCAGCAGGTTCGGCGCTATCGGCAGGTTGTGTTTCGAGTCGGTCGTGACCTTGAAGCGTCGCTTGTGCTTCGCCTTGATGCCGTTCTCCTGCATCAGGCGTTCAACCCGTTCCTTGCTGGCCGGGAAGCCACGACGACGCAACTCCTTGACCATGCGCGGGCTGCCATAAGCGCCTTTGAATTCCGCATGAATGGACTGAATCAGTACCAGCATCTGCGCATCGGTCAGTCGCTTCCTGTGTGGTTTGACACCATGCTTCCATGACCGGTAGCCGCTTTCGCTGACATCCAGTACCGCACACATCTCGTCCAGGCCAAAGTCACGGCGTTGCGCGTCAATCCAGGCGTACTTCACTGCACATCCCTTGCGAAGTACGCCGTCGCTTTTTTTAATATCTCGCACTCCCGCTTCAGCCGGATATTCTCGGCACGCAGCCGGGAGAGTTCCATTTGCTCCGGCGTCACCACCTTGCCGCCTGCACTGTTCAATTTCCCGGCGGCGGCTGCCTTGACCCAGTTGCGTAGCGTCTGTTCGATCAGCCCCAAGTCCTTTGCTACCGCGCTAATCCCCTGACCTGACCTCACGCGCTTGACCGCCAACTCACGAAACTCGGGTGTATATTCCTGCTTCGGTATCTTCATCGTCTTCCTTTCCTGTGGGTTCGTAATTTTACGTCACCCTTGGAAGACGATTTTTCGGGGGAAGGTCA
>LSLI01000257.1 GCA_001577345.1 Candidatus Gallionella acididurans | reverse complement strand
TCAAACGGATCGGACTCGACCTACAGCGACCTATGGCGGCGCGGTAGAGAAGTGGCAGGCAAAGCACTTGATCCAGCCGCGCCTCAATAACCAATAAAACAGGAAACCTGCTCAATGAAATTCAAATCAAAACTATTCGCAGCACTTCTGTCAGCGGGCATGACGACTGCCGCAGCCACGGCTGCGACCGAAACGACGACAGGCAACAGCCGTGCAGAAAAGGAGATCGCAACCAGGCTGCACGAACTCTATCCATCAACCCGGATCAGCGATGTCCACGCCACCGCCATCGGCGGTATCTACGAGGTTGTCATGGGGAAAAACATCGGTTACACCAATAGCGAGGGCAGGTACTTCATGTTTGGCCACATTTTTGATATGACCACACAGCAAGACGTGACGCAACAACGGATAGATGCGCTCAACGTAGTGAATTTCGCGCAATTGCCGCTTGAAGATGCCATCAAGACCGTGCGCGGCAAAGGGCAGCGCGTACTGGCGGTTTTTTCAGATCCGGACTGCCCCTATTGCAGGAAACTGGAGCATGAGCTGCCCAGGCTCGACAACGTAACAATTTACACATTCCTGATGCCGCTGGACGGATTACACCCGGAATCCTCTAAAAAAGCCAAGGCGATATGGTGTTCTACCAACCAGTCGCAAGCGTTAGACAACTACATGATGAACGACGAAATGCCCGATATGACCAAAACTTGCGATAACCCGATTGAGCGCAATGTGCAGCTTGGGCAAAAGCTCAACATCAACGGCACGCCAACCTTGATTTCGGGCGACGGCCGGGTATTGCCAGGAATGGCACCGGCAGATCAGCTTGAGAAATTCATCGCCAGGGAGCAAAAATAATGCTCGCCAGAATACTTTCCATACCAGTCGCCTTGAGCATTGCCGGATGCAGCATGACGGGGCTGGGAGATAGTTCCGATAAGTTCGATTGTAAAGCCCCGGCCGGCATCAGCTGCGAATCTCTATCCGGCGTTTATGCCAACGCGGTGGCCGACAACCTGCCCGGCACAAACCAAAAATCAAAATCAACCTATTCGTCGAATAAAACCGAGATCGCGGCTGGCGTGGCAGGCGAAGCACCGCAGACAGGCACGCCCTT
>LSLI01000256.1 GCA_001577345.1 Candidatus Gallionella acididurans | reverse complement strand
AAAAAACGGGATGCGGATTGCCCTCGCACACTCAATCACTGGCATGTCGTGGAGAAGTCTGAGGGATTTGTGGGACGACGCACACGGCACAGACATGCCGCCACCCGGCAGAATGCCTTGCAGTACCGTTGCGTACATTCGCGCCGGGCAATCCCAGGTAGCACTATCCACGCTGGTAACCGTTTATCTGTCCCTGGAAAAAGAGTATCAGACGCCCACGGATGCGTTCATCAGTGCATGGGAATCTACCAGATTATTTACAGATAAAAACGCGCCTCTCGACATCAACGCAGCATGGTATGCAGTGCGAGACACCAAGGCCGGGCGCGTGGCATGGTGCAAGTGTAAAGACTGCAAAGCAGGCTATTTTTTTGATGCAAAGGAAACCAGAAAAAAAAGCAAATGCCCTTTTTGCGGGTCGATGGGTAACGCGCTAAATGGGGTAACGCTATGCGCTTAAACCCCTCATCCTTACTGCTGTTGAGCGCAGCGATGCTCGCCTTCACCAATATGTCTTGCGCTGCCGACCTTGGCTGTTTTGCCCAGGCATCGGCACGCTACCGTGTCCCGGAAGCATTGCTCCGAGCGATTTCTAGGGTGGAGTCACGCGGCAATCCGGCAGCACTCCATGTCAATAAAAACGGCACGACTGACATTGGGCACATGCAAATCAATTCAGCCTGGTTGCCCACTCTTGCCAGATACGGCATAGACCAGTCACGTTTATCCGATCCTTGCATCAACACAAACGTGGGGGCATGGATTTTGGCAAACAATTTTCGTCGCATCGGCTATCAATGGAAAGCAGTCGGCGCGTACAACGCCATATCCCCGGTCAAAGCGGCCATTTACACAAAAAAATAGCAGACAGTCTGAGCATTGAAACAAAAAGGAACGCAAATTGATTAACCGCCGCTTAATGGCCGCAGCGATCCTGCTGCCAAGCTTCGCCATGCTGTCCGGATGTGGCAGCACTCTGCATAGAGCCGACCCAGGCATTGGCTACCTGGACAACAAATACAGGGTCTGCCGCGACAACTGCCCTCAACGAACCCAAAAAGAACTGGACGATGCAGAGTATGAGCAGCCAGCAATAATCCTTGCCAGCCACAGCCGGCCAGTCCCGCCCCA
>LSLI01000255.1 GCA_001577345.1 Candidatus Gallionella acididurans | reverse complement strand
GGGGTCGGGACTGGCTGGCTGTGACTGGCAAGGATTATTGCTGGCTGCTCATACTCTGCATTGTCCAGTTCCTTTTGGGTTCGTTGAGGGCAGTTGTCGCGGCAGACCCTGTATTTGTTGTCCAGGTAGCCAATGCCTGGGTCGGCTCTATGCAGTGTGCTGCCACATCCGGACAGCATGGCGAAGCATGGCAGCAGGATCGCTGCGGCCATTAAGCGGCGGTTAATCAATTTGCGTTCCTTTTTGTTTCAATGCTCAGACTGTCTGCTATTTTTTTTGTGTAGATGGCCGCTTTGACAGGGGATATGGCGTTGTACGCGCCGACTGCTTTCCATTGATAGCCGATGCGACGAAAATTGTTTGCCAAAATCCATGCCCCCACGTTTGTGTTGATGCAAGGATCGGATAAACGTGACTGGTCTATGCCGTATCTGGCAAGAGTGGGCAACCAGACTGAATTGATTTGCATGTGCCCAATGTCAGTCGTGCCGTTTTTATTGACATGGATGGCTGCCGGATTGTCGCGTGACTCCACCCTCGAAATCGCTCGGAGCAATGCTTCCGGGACACGGTAGCGTGCCGATGCCTGGGCAAAACAGCCAAGGTCGGCAGCACCCGACACATTGGTAAAGGTGAGCATCGCTGCGCTCGACAGCAGTAATGATGAGCGGTTTAAGCGCATAGCGTTACCCCATTTAGCGCGTTACCCATCGACCCGCAAAAAGGGCATTTGCTTTTTTTTCTGGTTTCCTTTGCATCAAAAAAATAGCCTGCTTTGCAGTCTTTACACTTGCACCATGCCACGCGCCCGGCCTTGGTGTCTCGCACTGCATACCATGCTGCGTTGATGTCGAGAGGCGCGTTTTTATCTGTAAATAATCTGGTAGATTCCCATGCACTGATGAACGCATCCGTGGGCGTCTGATACTCTTTTTCCAGGGATAGATAAACGGTTACCAGCGTGGATAGTGCTACCTGGGATTGCCCGGCGCGAATGTACGCAACGGTACTGCAAGGCATTCTGCCGGGTGGCGGCATGTCTGTGCCGTGCGCGTCGTCCCACAAATCCCTCAGACTTCTCCACGACATGCCGGTGATTGAGTGTGCGAGGGCAATCCGCATCCCGTTTTTT
>LSLI01000254.1 GCA_001577345.1 Candidatus Gallionella acididurans | reverse complement strand
ATTGAGGATTTTGAAGTGATCAAGGTCAAGGAATAGTAATGCTCCATGCTGACCATTACGCGCGCCCACTGAAAATGCATGCTGCAAGCGGTCCATCAATAAACGGCGATTAGGCAGGTTGGTGAGCGGGTCATAGAAAACCAGCTGGTATATTTTTTCATCCGCCGCTTTGCGCAGCGTGAGGTCGGAAAACATGGCGGCATAATGCGTCACCTGGCCATCCGCACCGGTAACGGCGGTGACGGTAAGCCATTCCGGGCAAACCACACCATCCTTGCGCCGGTTCCAGATTTCTCCCTGCCAGTATTTGTCGCGGGTGAGGGTTTCCCACAGGCTATGGTAAAACGCTGCATCCTGTCGCCCGGACTGGAGCATGGCGGGAGTCTGGCCTATCGCTTCCTCGGCACTGTAGCCGGTCAAACGGGTAAAGGCCTGGTTGACCCTGAGGATGCGTTCATTCCGATCGGTGATCAGGATGCCTTCCTGCGTCTCGAAAGCGATGGCGGCAATGCGCAGTTCCTGTTCGGTTCGCTTGCGCTCGGTGATGTCGCGTCCGATGATCGCCAATCCCTTGCGTTGACCCCCTTTGCCAAATAGCGGTACCTTGCGCGTCTCCAGCGTCGTGCATCGGCCGTCTTCCCCTACGAGGCTTTCTTCGTCCACCAGCAACTGTCCGGCCTGCCAGGCCTTTTCATCGCTCGCCCGGCATCCCTCGTGAACCGTGCGGAATGACGGGTGCAGATCCGCCAACTCCATCTCGGTTTTGCCCTGCCAGGGAAGGTCGTGCAACTGGAACATCTGCCTGGCCGGTTCATTGATGACCAGCCAGCGTCCCTCGCCATCCTTCAGGAAAACCGCATCGGGGATGGCCTCGATTACCGCCGTCAGCTGCTCATTGCGGTGCAACTCGTCGAGTTGCCGTTCGAGTTCGGCTTGCTGGTCGCTCATCGGCCTGAAGATCAGGATATAGAGGGCCGGGGAAACAATCGCAGTGAGCACGAGGGGATCGATGAACTTCCAGAAGATGTTCGGAACCTTGCCTGTAACGATGGTGTTGAAAACACCTTCTATCAGCAGCATGATCGAAAATTCGCCCACCAGTATGATCAGACCCACCGCGATCATTACCCCCGCGGGGG
>LSLI01000253.1 GCA_001577345.1 Candidatus Gallionella acididurans | reverse complement strand
CCTCGACTCTTCGGGAACCCGAAAAGAATCGCTTGCCATCCGGGCCTGATGCGATTCTGCTCGCTGCATGATCCGCCCTCACTTCCTCGACCCGGAATCGCGACGCGACCTGATCGAACTGGCACGGGACGGCGCGGCCGCGCACCGGCTGGCCCGGCGGGCCAATGCCCTGGTCTTGCTGGATGACGGAATGAGTTGTGCGTCCATCGCCAAGGTGCTGTTGCTCGATGATGACACGGTCCGAACCTGGTATCAGTTGTATCAGCAGGACGGGATCGAAGGATTGGCGGGTTTCGGCCAGGAAGGTGGCGTCTGCCGGTTGACGGTGGAGCAACAGGACAAGCTGAAAATATGGATCGACGAGACTTTGCCGCGCACGTCGCGCCAAGTCGGCGCATGGATCGCGTTGGAGTGCGGGATTGAGTATCAGACCCGATCCGGCCTGATCGCGCTGCTGCATCGGCTGGGTGTGGAACATCGCAAGCCCAAAGCTATCTCACGCAAGCTGGACCCGGTGAAGCAGGAGGCCTTCATCAAGGCCTATGAGGACTTGCTGAACCAACTGTCCGCCGATGAGGCGGTGGTGTTCGCCGATGCGGTGCATCCCACTCATGCGGTCCGCCCGGTTGGCTGCTGGGCATTGAAAGAGACGCACGTCGCCGTCGAACAAAGCAGTGGGCGGAACCGCCTGAATATTCATGGTGCCATCGACCTCGAGACCGGTCAGACCATCATGAAGGATGTACCCACGGTCGACGCCTTGAGCACGATCATGCTGTTGATGGCGATCGAGGCCCGGTATCCCGCGATGCGATCGATCCATGTCTTTGTGGACAATGCCCGATACCATCATGCGAAATTGGTCCAGGCTTGGCTGGTACGGCCGGGGTGCCGGATCGAACTGCACTTCGTCCCTGCCTATTGCCCGCATCTCAATCCGATTGAGCGATTGTGGGGATTGATGCACAGACACATCACCCACAACAAATGTTACGCCACGTTCAAGGACTTCAGTGCCGCGATGCTGACATTCCTGCGCGACAGCGTGACCCGGAACTGGCGCACATATTGCGACGAGGTCACGGATAATTTTCGTATCATAAACCCAACGGACTTCCGGATTATCGCGTGAACAGGGTAT
>LSLI01000252.1 GCA_001577345.1 Candidatus Gallionella acididurans | reverse complement strand
GCGCCATTCTGTTTGGAACTTAAGCGACCATTGGCACGAATGACCTTTTGCAAGATGTCGCGCGCACTGGCTGTCCAGATAAATGGCTTGGGTTTGGTGTTGTGGTGTGTGACGTATTCATCAATGGCCGTAACCAGTTCTGGTACGCTACTGAACACTCCGCGACGAAGGCGATTTTCTGAGATGTCGCGGAAGAATCGTTCCACCATATTCAGCCATGATGCTGAAGTGGGCGTGAAGTGCATGTTGAAGCGCGGATGCTTCTCCAGCCACTCTTGCACGTTGGGATGCTTGTGCGTGGCATAGTTGTCCGCAATCAGGTGCAGCGTTTTATCCTTGGGTGTTTCGCGGTCGATTTTCTTCAGGAACTTTAACCACTCGTCATGGCGATGGCGCTGCTGGCACTGGGCGATAACTGTTCCGTCCAATACATTGAGCGCGGCAAATAGTGTGGTGGTGCCGTGGCGCTTGTAGTCATGTGTCATCGTTGCTGCCCGCCCCTTTTTTAAGGGTAATCCCGGTTGTGTGCGATCAAGGGCCTGAACTTGGCTTTTCTCGTCGCAGCAGAGTACCAATGCATGTTCTGGCGGACTCAAATACAAACCCACTACATCCTCCAACTTCTCGACGAACTTCGGATCACGCGAAACCTTGAATGTCTTAATCAAGTGCGGCTTCAACCCGTGCGCTCGCCATATCCTCCGCACGGTCGTGGCACTAACATCGGCTGTCTTGGCCATTGTGCGCGTACTCCAGTGGGTAGCGTGGTCAGGCAAGGTTTGCGTGGTTAAGCGCACCAACTCCTGCGCATCAACCGTGGGCTTGCGGCCACCGCGCGGCAAGTCCTGTTTGATTCCAGCCAAACCATCGCGGGCGTAGCGTTCGCGCCAGCGTCCGACTTGAACACGCCCGACACCCAACTCTTCGGCGATCTGCGTGTTGTCATGACCGGATGACGCCAGCAAAACAATCTTGGCGCGCTGTGCCAATCTCACACTCGTGGTGTTCGAGCGCGACAGCTTGGTCAATTCCTTTTTCTGTTCTATGCTCAGCACGATTGTCGGGGCTACTCGCATTACGTCTCTCCTGTCTCAATAACTGGAAGGTGAGACAGGCTGTATGTTTATTAGTTCCATTAATTACGGCGC
>LSLI01000251.1 GCA_001577345.1 Candidatus Gallionella acididurans | reverse complement strand
GCCCACATGATCAGCGTGTGTCCGTCATGCTGGATACCGCATGTGTTGCACACGCCGCCGCCTGTTTCGTCAAAATCCCTGAACAGGCGAAAACCATCTACGCCACCATGCACAGGGCACGGAACGTGATGCGGTAATCGCTCTATCGCCTGGGCTAGCTGCGGGGCAAGCGATGCAACAATGCTTTCCCAGCGTCCAGATGCCAATTGCTTTAATTCTTTCGCTTTCATCATGCCTCCTTGGTTTAATCCCTTCCGGGACACACCAAAGCACCCATCGGGATGTTTTGGTGTGTCCCGGGAGAGTGGTAGTTGTTAGACCACCGGCAAGGAAGCATCCCCAACGAGAATGTTTCCCCGTTGGGTGGTTGCTTCAATTAAAACGGTTCTGGACCGGCATATTTTGTTGCCGGTTTAGAACCTTTGCCCGTACCAGCAGTATTGCTCTTTGCTGGTTCGGCTTCATGATGCTTTTCGTCTGTCGCCTTGTTGCCACCGCCGAGCATTTTCATGTCGGAGACCTCAATTTTAGTGATGTAACGATCTTCACCGTTTTTTTGATACTTCTCTGTCGTGAGCTTGCCTTCGACATAGATGAGCGCGCCTTTTTTGAGGTACTCACCAACGACTTCGGCTTGACGGCGGAAAAACACAAGGTTGTGCCATTCCGTCTTCTCGTTCTGTTGCCCTTGTTTGTCTTTCCAAGTCTCGGTTGTTGCCAACGAGACATTGGCGACTGCATCACCGGCGGTTGTGTAACGAACCTCTGGGTCTTTGCCAAGGCGACCGATCAATTGCACTTTGTTCAACATGGTGATTCTCCTTTTTTAGTTGCTACATAAAAACGGTCACACCATGCCCCATCCGGGATATGGTGATCCCGTGTTGGTTTTCGTAACGTGCTAGACTGCCTGCATGAATGAATCACACAAACCATCCTTCACAGTTATTGCTGGAGGCAAAGAAGAACTGGAACGCAAAAAACACTTCCTGTTCAACCGGCCTTGGGTTTTCGGTCATGATGAGTTTGATCAGCTTTGTGAGCATTTCAAACTATCGCGATCGGAGGCTTTCGATCTTGCGTTGATGAGAATCAGACATAAGGCCACAACCAACTACGAGGCCGCCGCAGTGCTTGCCATCATGAGCGGAAA
>LSLI01000250.1 GCA_001577345.1 Candidatus Gallionella acididurans | reverse complement strand
GTGTTGCATTCTGTTTGGCACTTAAGCGGCTATTGGCACGAATGACCTTTTGCAAGATGTCGCGCGCACTGGCTGTCCAGATAAATGGCTTGGGTTTGCTGTTGTGGTGTGCGACGTATTCTTCAATGGCCGCCACCAGTTCAGGCACGCTGCAGAACACACCTCGACGAAGGCGATTTTCCGAGATGTCGCGGAAGAACCGCTCCACCATATTCAGCCACGATGCCGAAGTGGGCGTGAAATGCATGTTGAAGCGTGGATGCTTTTCCAGCCACTCCAGCACGGTGGGATGCTTGTGTGTGGCGTAGTTGTCGGCGATCAGGTGCAAAGTTTTATCCTTGGGTGTTTCGCGGTTGATTTTCTTCAGGAACTTTAACCACTCGTCATGGCGGTGGCGCTCCTGGCAGGTTGAGATGACTTGCCCATCGAGCACGTTGAGTGCGGCAAACAAGGTGGTCGTGCCGTTGCGTTTGTAATCGTGTGTCATCGTGGATGCGCGCCCTTTCTTCATCGGCAAACCCGGCTGCGTGCGATCCAGCGCCTGCACCTGGCTTTTCTCATCGCAACACAACACAATCGCATGCTCGGGCGGCGAGAGGTACAAACCCACAACATCTTCAAGCTTCTCGACAAACTTTGGGTCGCGCGAAACCTTGAAACTGTGCACCAGATGGGGTTTCAGCCCCTTGGCGCGCCAATGCCGGGAAACACTCGCCGCGCTGATACCCAGTTCGGCAGCCATGGTTCGTGTGCTCCAATGAGTAGCCGCTTCGGGCTTGCTCTCGGTAGTCAATTTCACCAAGCGAGTCACATCGACCTTCACCGGTGGTGCGCCACGCGGCAGATCACGCTCGATTCCCGCCAGACGCGATTGTGCATAGCGCTCGCGCCAGCGCGAAACTTGCACGCGCCCCACGCCCACCTTCGCCGCAATATCCATATTCTGCAATCCTTGAGCTGCCAGCAACACGATGCGCGCGCGCATCGCCAGCCTCACGCTGGTCAGCTTCGAACGAACCAGCGCCGTCAACTCGATCCGCTCTTCGTTCGTCAATTCAATTTGCACGGCTACTTTCATTGGTGTTCTCCTCTCTGGCACAGCAACAGAGGGTTCGAGAGGCGATAATATAATAAGTTCCTTTAAGAATGCAACACTACAC
>LSLI01000249.1 GCA_001577345.1 Candidatus Gallionella acididurans | reverse complement strand
GGGGAGTGTCCGAATTTCTGTGTGCGGGGCGTGTTCAGTCTCACCCACCATTGGGTGACCAACTGTAAGCGACGGATGATCCTGACGGCAAGACAGAACGCATTCCCTCGTCTGTTCCTTTGTTCGATCAAGACGCCTGTTCCTTCGTCCCGACCTGATATCCCTCTGGTGGCCGTGCCGGGCCGGGTCAAATCCGCCGTCTTCGGCGGGACCGGAGCCACGCGCAGCCCCCATTTGGGGGCGAGCATGGCGAGGACCCACGATTTGGCGCGGCCCGGCACGGCCACCATACTGGACCCGGGCCGTGATGGCGGCGCGATCAGTCACGGCCATAGCCGCGCGGAGGCCGCACCGCCGCGATCGATTCCAGATCGAGATCGATGATCTCCCGAAGCGCCTCCGCGGTGGCACTATCACGCAAACTTTCAGGTAAGACCTCGAACCACGCGGCACATTCGGCCTGGACCGTCATCATGACGGCCAATGCGTTATCCCAACGTTTCCCCCGGCTTTGCCGCGGCGGACGGGGTTGCCGCTCGATGGCGGGGAGATGTTCCGCCAAATGCCGGACGCGGTAACGCGCCTGGCGTTCGGCGTTGGTCAGCGCGAGTTCGCCTTCCGGTTTACGGCCCCCGGGCATGGCTGTCCTCCGTTACGTAACGATGAGCCAAGGGATCAGACAACCGCGTTGAAGCGGCCGTCATACAGGATCGCGAACTGGTTCATCGCCTCCTTCCAGTGATGCGCGGCCTTGCCCCAGTCCGCGGTGATATTGCGTAACGCCAGCCAGATCAGTTTGCTGGCCGCGTCATCGGTTGGAAAATGACCGCGCGTCTTGATGATCTTGCGCACCCGCGCGTTCACGCTCTCGATCGCGTTGGTGGTGTAGATCACGCGCCGGATCGCGGGCGGGAAGGTGAAGAACGGGATCACCTGCGCCCAGGCCCGCCGCCACGCCGCGGCCACGGTGGGGAACTTCTGGCCCCATTCGCCTGCCTCGAACGCGTCCAGTGCCGCTTCCGCCGCCTCGGCGCTGGCCGCGGCGTAGATCGGACGCAGTGCCGCGGCCAGTGGTTTGCGGTCTTTCCAACTGGCATAATCGAGACTGTTGCGGATCAGATGTACAATACACGTCTGCAACGTGGTGCGTGGAAACACCACTT
>LSLI01000248.1 GCA_001577345.1 Candidatus Gallionella acididurans | reverse complement strand
AATGCTGGGTTATGCGGCAGCCGACGTGATGAACAAGATCACCCCGGCTGACATCTCCGATCCTGAGGAAGTGGTCGCGCGTGCCGAAGCGTTGAGCGCCGAACTCGACACCCCGATCACGCCGGGCTTCGAAGCCCTGGTGTTCAAGGCCTCGCGCGGCATCGAGGACATCTACGAGCTGACCTATATCCGCAAGGACGGCAGCCGCTTCCCGGCGGTCGTGTCGGTCACCGCGTTGCGCGACGATCAAAATGCCATCATCGGTTACCTGCTGATCGGCACCGACAACACTGCCCGCAAGCAGGCGGAAGAGGCGTTGCTCAAGGCGGGGGCCCTACAGAAAGCGATTTTCGACAGCGCCAACTTCTCCAGTATCGCGACCGATGCCAAGGGCGTGATCCAGATCTTCAACGTCGGCGCCGAGCGCATGCTGGGTTATGCGGCAGCCGACGTGATGAACCAGATCACGCCGGCCGACATTTCCGATCCGCAGGAACTGATCGCGCGCGCCAAGGCGTTGAGCGCAGAGCTCGGCACAGAGATCACCCCGGGCTTCGAAGCGCTGGTATTCAAGGCCTCGCGCGGCATCGAGGACATCTACGAGCTGACCTATATCCGCAAAGACGGCAGCCGTTTCCCGGCGGTGGTGTCGGTCACTGCCTTGCGCGACGCGCAGGACGACATCATCGGCTACCTGCTGATCGGCACCGATAATACCGCGCGCAAACAGATTGAAGCCGATCAGAAGCAGCTCGACCAGCGCTTGCGCGACCAGCAGTTCTACACGCGCTCGCTGATCGAATCCAGCATCGACGCGATCATGACCACCGACCCGTCCGGCATCATCACCGATGTCAACAAACAGATGGAGGCACTCACCGGCTCAACGCGCGACGAACTGATCGGCTCGCCATTAAAAAACAGCTTCACCGACCCGGAACGCGCCGAGGCTGGGGTGAATCTGGTGCTGAGCGAAAAGAAGGTCGCCAACTATGAGTTGACCGCACGCGCCAGAGACAGCAAAGAAACCGTGGTGTCGCTCAACGCGACCACCTTCTATGATCGCGACAGAAAGCTGCAAGGCGTGTTCGCAGCTGCGCGTGATGTCACCGAGCGTAAACGGCTGGATATAGAACTGGAGAGCGCCAAGTCGGTGGCGGAAAAAGCCAACCTTG
>LSLI01000247.1 GCA_001577345.1 Candidatus Gallionella acididurans | reverse complement strand
CGAAGAAAAGTTATTTCTCTTGCCTTGTTGCTGCTGGTCGTAACAAATTTTTGTGGTATCACGGTTTTTAGCCTAAAAAATAACGCTTGTCTGATGGCGGTGTTATTTGAGTTTTTACAAAGAGGTCGCTGGGCAACCACCAGTACATCGCGTGGACGGCAAACTTTTGATGTTTACCGGACTTGAATCTGCCGTACTGCCATGCGACCAGACTGCCGACGATGATGCCGCCTATCAAAAATCCAGCGGTGAGTCCTGTACCCATCACGACCACGGCTATGATGAATTGATCCATGTCCCACAACAGGAATTTCTCCTGTTGATCCAGGGTGCGCGGTATGTATCCCTGCTTCATTTATTTATCCCTTTGGGCATCGGTTTTTATTGCTGTCGGCCCGCCGGATTTTTTTGGCGGGCCGGCGGCAATCAGATCGTCGCGGTCAGAATTCCGTTGATAATCGTTGGTGTGTAGGACAAGAAAATTGCAAATCCGATGCCCACCAGAATGGGAATAGGATTGCCCTTTGCAACAGACAGCAGTGCTCCAATAATCACAGAGGCGATCGCGATCACGCGGCCCCCGTAACCGGTTGCCACGCCGTTCACCCACGTGTAGAGCGCCAAAAATTCAGTGCCGGTTGTACCTGCGGTTGCCATAGCCGGTAAAAACATTGCGCCGAACAAAGCTAAAATGCGTAAATCAAAGACCTTTGTTTTCATTTGTTACATCCTTTTGTTGGTTAAAAAATACTCGTTGAATCGATAGATCAAGTTCTCTGCATCGCGCCGCACCTCGCTCGTTCAAGTGTTTTTAATTGCTTTGCGACTGGATGGACACGCGTCTTTTTTCCACGAGGGTTTCTTCCGCCTTGTTGTAGGGTGCAGCGCGGCAGCACTCGCCTTTCGCAGTGACTGAAATGGCCGCATTGATACCGTGAGACTTTATCCACCTGGCAACAAAGTCGGCGCGCTTCAAGGCCAATCCGGTGTTGTAGTTTTGAGGTCCTATGTCATCGGTTTGTCCGACCAGATCAATCGTGCTGATGTGTTGCCTGGATGCCAGGTCAAGGAAGCGACCCAGCTCCTTTTGCCCGGCAAGGCTCGGTTTGCTCATGCCGAAATCAAAGTAGATTTCAGTGGTTTCGGCGTTGTTGTTCTGGATGGCAACTTCCCTGTTCACGAGCGGC
>LSLI01000246.1 GCA_001577345.1 Candidatus Gallionella acididurans | reverse complement strand
ACGATGCCTTGCATGGGCATTTTCCCCAATCTACTGTAGATTTACCGATGTCATCGGTGCAGCAGATACCCATTGCACCTCTTCAGAACGTGCCACCAGAAGATTTTACAGCGGTTGCCACGCATGCGCCGTTCCCGGTTTTCAGCCTAGCATCCGAAACGGTCAGGGTTTCCACGCAGAAACTTGATGCAGTGATGCGACAGGTCGAGGAGCTGCTGGCACCACGGTTGGCCTCTGCACAGCGCGCCAAGGAGCTGCGTGAGGTGGCTGATTCATTCTCAACCTGGAAAAAACAGAGGGCACGAATGCGGCCCGCGCTGCGGCTGATCGAGCGGTATGTCGAAGGAAAAGCCAAGAGTAATGGTGCCGCCGGAGGACTAGCAAAATTTCCAATACAGGAACTGCCAAAACTGCTGGAGCATTTGGAAGGCGAACAGCTGTTCATGAAAACGATTGAGGAGCGGCTGCTGCGCTTGAGCAAGTTCGCTGCGCATGACCGGCGAGCTTTGGCAGGCATGAGCGACAACCTGTTGCATGACGTGAAGGAAATGCACCTGTTGCCGTTTTCTTCGCTGTTCGAAATTTTTCCACGTTTCGCCCGCGAACTTGCCCGCGATCAGGGCAAGCAGGTGGAGCTGGTGATACAGGGCGGCGAAATCGAAATCGACCGGCGTACACTGGAAGAGATGAAAGATCCGCTGATGCACCTGCTGCGGAATTGCATCGATCACGGTATCGAGCAGCCGGCCATGCGACAGGACAAGGGCAAACCGGCTTGCGGAAATATAACCGTCGCCATTGCGCAAAAAGACAGCGGGAAAATCGAGATCATGGTTGCCGATGACGGAGCGGGCATTGATCCTGCCAAGGTTAAAACGGCGGCGCTCAAGCTCAAGCTCATTTCTGCCGAGGAGGCGGAAAAGCTGGACGAGGCGGAAGCACAAGCACTCATTTTTCAGTCGGGCATTACCACCAGCCAGATCATCACGGACATTTCGGGACGCGGGCTTGGGCTTGCCATCGTGAGGGAAAAAATTGAGCGGCTGGGCGGAGTCGTCACACTCGAGTCGCGTCACAATGGCGGTGTGCAGGATACCGGGACATCCTTCCGCATCACACTGCCGCTGATGCTGGCCACCTTCCGCGGTGTGCTGGTTCGCGCCGGCGAACATTGTTTTGTCATTCCCGCACTCAGCGTCGAGCGGGTGG
>LSLI01000245.1 GCA_001577345.1 Candidatus Gallionella acididurans | reverse complement strand
TAAGAAACGCATTCCGGCCAGCATCGGCACGATGGCTACGCATACCCCGATGTTCATCTGGTTGCTGATCGGCACTGTGATTCTGGTCGGTGCGCTGACCTTCGTGCCTGCATTGGGTCTCGGACCCGTGGTCGAGCACTTGACCATGATCGGTGCCCACCAGGCTTTATTGGAGAAATGACATGAGTGACGTAACAATAAGATCCAAAAACTTTTCCCTGTTTGAGCGCGAGATTGTGCTGCAGGCGCTATGGGATTCATTCAAGAAACTGATGCCGCAGCAGCAGATCAGAAACCCGGTGATGTTCGTGGTGTGGACCGGCAGCATATTGACGACGCTGCTGTTCATTCAGGCGCTCACCGGACACGGCGAAGCACCGTCCGGCTTCATTCTGGCTGTATCGATGTGGCTTTGGTTTACCGTGCTGTTCGCCAACTTCGCCGAGGCGATAGCCGAAGGCCGCAGCCGCGCACAGGCGGCTTCCATGCGCAAAGCCAAGCGCGATGTTCAGGCCAAGAAACTGCTCCGTCCACAATATGGAGAAAAGTACGCTCTGGTGCCCGGCTCAGGTTTGCGCCGTGACGATGTAGTGCTGATTGAAGCGGGTGATTTCGTTCCCGGTGACGGCGAGGTAATCGAGGGCGTCGCTTCGGTGGATGAAAGCGCCATCACTGGCGAAAGCGCGCCGGTGATACGCGAATCCGGAGGCGACTTCAGTGCGGTAACCGGAGGTACACGAGTGCTGTCCGACTGGCTGGTGGTGCGCATCACCACCAATCCGGGCGAGACTTTCCTGGATCGCATGATCGCGATGGTGGAAAGCGCCAAGCGTCAGAAGACGCCCAACGAGATCGCACTGACCATCCTGCTGGTGGCGATGACGGTGATCTTCCTGCTCGCTACCGTCACGCTGTTGCCATTCTCGCTGTATAGCGTCGAGGTCGCCAAAGCGGGTGTACCGGTCACAATCACTGTGCTGGTAGCGCTGCTGGTATGCCTGATCCCCACAACGATAGGAGGCCTGCTTTCCGCCATCGGGGTAGCAGGCATGGGACGCATGTTGCAGAAAAATGTGATCGCCACCTCCGGCCGTGCCGTGGAAGCCGCAGGCGATGTGGACGTGTTGCTGCTGGACAAGACCGGCACGATTACGCTGGGAAATCGCCAAGCCAGCAACTTCCTGCATGCAGGTGGCGTGACCGAGGCTGAACTGGCTGAT
>LSLI01000244.1 GCA_001577345.1 Candidatus Gallionella acididurans | reverse complement strand
TGCGATTTCAACCGGTCGACGCAACACTCTAGAATCTGCGTAAGCAGAAGGAGTGTTACATATGAAACAGAGAACTCGGATTTATTATACTGAAAGTCAAAAAGCATTGATGTGGGAACGCTGGAAAGAAGGCGACACGCTTCATCAAATTGCGCAGTTGTTCGATAGACATCATCCTTCAGTACAACGTATTTTGGCAGAGACAGGAGGAATACGACCCGCACAACGGAAACGTTCTCGATTGTCACTGACTCTGGCTGAACGTGAAGAGATATCTCGTGCAGTAACTGCAGGTCAATCAGCTCGCTCGATTGCAACGTTCCTCGGGCGGTCGCCATCGACTATTAGTCGCGAACTCAAACGCAATGGAGGCCAAGAGGACTATCGTGCGAGTCAGGCCGAACAAAAGGCGTGGGATCGGGCTCATCGTCCCAAACCTTGTAAACTAGTCGAGAACCGAGCATTGGCACACATCGTAGCCGATAAACTCAAATGGCAGTGGTCGCCGGAACAGATTGCCGGATGGCTGAAGCAGACTTACCCGAGCGATGAAAGTTACCAGGTGTCACACGAGACCATCTATCGCAGCCTTTATATCCAAGCCCGAGGCGCATTGAAGAAGGAGCTTCTGGAGCACTTGCGGCGTACACGAATAATGCGTCGTTCGCGCCATCACACGCTAAAAACAGGCGATCACGGCAGGATCACCAATACTGTGTCGATCAGCGAGCGTCCGGCCACGGTGGCAGACCGGGCGGTACCGGGACACTGGGAAGGGGATCTGTTGTGCGGCAGTGTTAACAGCCAGATTGCGACCCTCGTTGAACGCCAGACGCGTTATGTGATGCTGGTGAAAGTGCCCAGTAAAGATACCGAGACCGTCATCAACGCACTGATCAAGCATGCTCATAAGTTACCCAACGAACTCTATAAATCGCTGACTTGGGATCGTGGCAAGGAAATGGCCGACCACAAGCGATTCACGCTGGCAACCGACATCAAAGTCTATTTCTGTGATCCGCAGAATCCCTGGCAACGTGGAACGAATGAGAATACCAATGGTTTATTGAGGCAGTACTTCCCCAAAGGAACAGACTTGTCGGTACACTCTCAGGCACATCTCAATGCTGTGGCTCGTAGACTAAATGAACGTCCACGAAAAACGTTAAACTTCGAAACGCCGGCAGAACGATTTAACCAATGTGTTGCGTCGACCGGTTGAAATCGCA
>LSLI01000243.1 GCA_001577345.1 Candidatus Gallionella acididurans | reverse complement strand
TTGTGCCGAACACGGAGACGCTGTTGCGGCCGGATCGCACGGCATTTTCCATTTTTCCTCGCCCGGGGTTTCCGCCGTGGTCTGTTGCGATCAGCGACCCGGCTTCATCCAGGATAACCGACGAAGCATCGAGACTTGTGCCGGAGGACGCGCGCTTGAATTCACCATTGACCAGCAATACCCAGTCAACCGAAAAGAAACCGGGATCGACCACCAGAATACTGGCATCCTCAACCTGGCTTGTATCAGCAAGACCGTGCAGGTAGTCCGCAAACCCGCCCAATGGTTGAGGAACAATCTTGACATCCTTGACCATAATTTTTTTGCGGGGCGTTACTTGATGTTCTCCCTTCATCGTCTTGATCAGGTGCTTGCGCAGGTTCTCATCAAAATACTGGCTGGTCGGCAATCCGGTGACGACGCGATCAATTTCAGTCATGCCGGTCAGCAACAATCCAGCGTTGAACAGCGCGCGGTAGGAATCCGTTGCGCTGTAATTTTTATGCAGTTCGCGCGCCCAGTTCTCAATCCGGTCATGGCTAATGGCAGCGCAAAATTCGCGTCCGTCCACCAGCACGCGCAGAGGCTCTTCACTACCCATGTTGATAATCTGTTGCCCGATGTTCTCTGCGGGCGCAGCTCCTGCAGGTCGATTTACCAGGGTTGGCTCACCGGTGCTGTCACCATATGCAACTTTCAAATTCGAGTACCCAATATCGATTCCGACTACTTGCATGTTTTTCTCCTAAGTTAAAGTTTGGTCAAACAGAATCAAAAACGGCTACAGCACGGCTGTGGAACACCTGGCAAAGATGCCTTGAAACACAGCACGCCAACAAAGCATCCACGGCACTCCTACAGCACGCATGGCGAATGGCTCAATGCCAAACACGACCTCAGCACGCTTGCAAATTAAACATCATCTGAAAATAATAAATCGTAAGCGTCCAGCCGTCCCATATTGATTGAATAAGCGAAAGCTAAGAGCATAGTGTCCACCTAACTTTGGTGGACACTATCATGAGCATTTCTCCCTCAATTGACCGCCGTCGACGGCAACATGCACCTGAGTTCAAGCAGGGACTGGTGGCGCTTTGTCGGCCAGGTGTCTCTGTTTCGGCGATCGCGTTGGCACATGGCGTGAATGCTAACCTGCTACGCCGCTGGATCAACCAGTATCAGAATGAACTGCCTGCGCCCATAGAATCAGAACCGTCGAAGCTAGTCGCAGTTCAGGTCGATTTGCCCA
>LSLI01000242.1 GCA_001577345.1 Candidatus Gallionella acididurans | reverse complement strand
CAAGGTTGGCTTTTTCCGCCACCGATTTGGCGCTCTCCAGTTCTATATCCAGCAGTTTACGTTCGGTGACATCACGCGCAGCTGCGAACACGCCTTGCAGCTTTCTGTCGCGATCATAGAAGGTGGTCGCGTTGAGCGACACCACGGTTTCTTTGCTGTCTCTGGCGCGTGCGGTCAACTCATAGTTGGCGACCTTCTTTTCGCTCAGCACCAGATTCACCCCAGCCTCGGCGCGTTCCGGGTCGGTGAAGCTGTTTTTTAATGGCGAGCCGATCAGTTCGTCGCGCGTGGAGCCGGTGAGTGCCTCCATCTGTTTGTTGACATCGGTGATGATGCCGGACGGGTCGGTGGTCATGATCGCGTCGATGCTGGATTCGATCAGCGAGCGCGTGTAGAACTGCTGGTCGCGCAAGCGCTGGTCGAGCTGCTTCTGATCGGCTTCAATCTGTTTGCGCGCGGTGTTGTCGGTGCCGATCAGCAGATAGCCGATGATGGCATTTTGTTCGTCCCGTAGCGCGGTAACCGACACGATGGCCGGGAAGCGGCTGCCATCCTTGCGGATGTAGGTCAGCTCGTAGATGTCCTCTATGCCGCGCGAGGCCTTGAACACCAATGCCTCGAAGCCCGGTGTGATCTTGGTGCCGAGTTCGGCGCTCAACGCCTTGGCGCGCGCGATCAGTTCCTGCGGATCGGAAATGTCGGCCGGCGTGATCTTGTTCATCACGTCGGCTGCCGCATAACCCAGCATTCGTTCCGCGCCAACGTTGAAGATCTGGATCACGCCCTTGGCGTCGGTCGCGATACTGGAGAAGTTGGCGCTGTCAAAAATCGCTTTCTGCAACGCGCCGGCTTTGAGCAGCGCTTCTTCCGCCTGCTTGCGGGCGGTGTTGTCGGTGCCGATCAGCAGGTAGCCGATGATCTCGTTCTGGGCATCGCGCAGCGCGGTGACCGATACCACCGCCGGGAAGTGGCTGCCGTCCTTGCGGATATAGGTCAGCTCGTAGATGTCCTCGATGCCGCGCGAGGCCTTGAACACCAGGGCTTCAAAGCCCGGCGTGATCGGCGTATCCAATTCCAAACTCAACGCCTTCGCACGCTCGATTACTTCCTCGGGGTCGGAGATATCGGCCGGGGTGATCTTGTTCATCACGTCGGCGGCCGAGTAGCCCAGCATGCGTTCCGCGCCAACGTTGAAGATCTGGATCACACCTTTTTCGTCGGTGGCGATACTCGAAAAATTTGCGCTGTTGAGAATCGCGTTCTGCAA
>LSLI01000241.1 GCA_001577345.1 Candidatus Gallionella acididurans | reverse complement strand
GGATATGCATGAGTGGCTGATCCGTTTGCGCATCGCGACTGCCGATGGCAGCGGCTTGGCCCGTGCAATCGACTACAGTCTCAACCGCTGGGCGAGCCTGATTCGTTATGCGCAAACCGGCAATCTGCCCATCGACAACAATCCGGTGGAAAATGCGATCCGCCCGATCGCAATCGGCAAAAAAAATTGGTTATTTGCGGGCAGTGAACGCGCCGGCAAGCGGGCGGCTGCAATTCAGAGTCTGTTTGCTACCGCTAAGCTCAACGGCATTGAACCGGCTGCCTGGCTGAAAGATACACTGGAAAAACTTCCCGTCTGGACCATGCGCCGCATCGACGAGCTGCTTCCCATCAAACAATCAGCACAAATCATTCCGACTTAACAGGTGGTACGGCTGAGCGCTTACAATAAATCAGAGAGATTCTTCGCTTATTTGACGAGAATCTCTCTGATTTTAATTTTTAGATGGTGCAGGATTGTGGGTGGACTACCCGTTTAATTCACACCCTAAGGAGATTTCCATGGAAGACAAAAAAGTCGGGCAAAATACCAAGAAGCAAGTTGTCGCGAGGGGGGTAAAACGTAGTGTTTCGTTCAGCAATCCGTTTAACGTTCGAGAGGTTGTTTTTTACACAACGCCAGCGCAGCTTGTCTATGAGACATCATTCAATGACTGCGCCGACTCCCTGCGCAGCCTGAGCGCGGTCTTGCCTACCGTTGCAAAAAACACCAGCGAGATGATGGCGGTCAACGGGGCTGTCGATCACCTGACTAACAGCGCGGTGGCGGAAATCAGAAAAGAAGTGGCTCGTATCAAGAAGATTGCCGAGGATAATGGTATCCAGATTGAACGGCTTAGTTACTCAAATTCCATGCGCTATCCAGCGAAGCTGACGTGCAGCAAAGCCAGCGTGTATCTGCAAATGATTTTGGAATTGGACGAATTGATGTGCCTTGTCCACTCCGCATGGTTCGCTGGCTTTATCGCGGATGATGCAAAGGCCAGTCTTGAGCGCCAATGGCGCAGAAAAATAAGTGGCGTTTCCGCTGAAGTACAGGCCATCGCCGCTCGCGCATTCCGCGCGACAATCAAATCACGGGATAGCGATACAGCGAAACCAGCCGCAGTCGCATCAGACGAAAAAGAATCTGATGCGACTGTCGCGCCAAAGCCTGCCAAACCAAATCCTGCCAAACCAAAGCCCACCAAGAAAGTCCCTGCCGCAATTGAACCGGCGCATCAGTCAGTAGAAGTGGCTGCTGCACTTTAG
>LSLI01000240.1 GCA_001577345.1 Candidatus Gallionella acididurans | reverse complement strand
GCCCTATGTTGGCTGGATGCCGTCAGAACGGATGTTTATCGCCGATCAGGGCGGGTTCGGCAAAAAGGAACAGTTTTCCCTTGGCTTTGCCATTGAGATCAATCCTCAGACTGGCGCTACCGATGAAATGGAAAAAATACTGGCAGGATTATTTGATTCTTGCCCGCCCAAAACAGGCATCCAGATTTCGCTGTACGCATCACCGGACATCGCGCCTACGCTGGAAAAGCAGTTGAAGCTGGTTACGGTAGATAGCCTGGCTGGAATTGCGACGCGGCGAAACAAGTTCTACATGGGCGGAACATCAAAGTCGCTGTTTTCAAACAGGGTGTATTTGCTGCGCGATTTCAGGTGCGTCATTTCGATCACGCTACCGCTTTCTCCGTTCAGCGAAGAGGGTGTCGATGAGGCAATCAACACCCGCGAAAGCGTCCATGCGACCTTGCGATCCGCATACCTGGGTGGTACCGACTGGGATCCTGACGACCTGCTCAATTTTGTAAATGATTTTTTTGACCATGAGCGAGTTTTCAATCCCGCAAAAAGAGACGAACTCTCTCTGCGCTACGACCCGGACAGGATAATCCGCGAGCAACTCTCCAACCGCGAGATAGCCTCGTGCGTAAGCGACGAAGGGATACGGTTTAGCAAGAGCGGCGGGCCGGAAACGGTGATGCAGTTCTACTCGGTGCGCAATTACCCAAAGTTCAGCCGCCTGACCAACATGAGTAGCGTCATTGGCGACCCATATCAAGCCGCCCTGGCCATGCCATGCCCGTTCGTCATCACGATGGGCGCGATTATTCAAGACCATGAATCGGCGCGAATCTACGCAGAATTGAAAGCCGCACGCGCCACGCAGAACGCGGCTTCCTACATGGCCAGGTTTCAGCCGGGGCTGCAAGACCGCAAGCGAGACTGGGATGCTGTGCTGGGTGCTTTCGACGAGGGCAAGGGTACGCTGCGCATGTACCATCAAATCGGACTGCTCTCATCGAAAGCCGACGCATCCCGCGCCGAATACGCGGTCAGAGCGGTATGGCGATCACGCGGATTCGACCTGACGCGCGACTATTATTTACAGCATCAGGCTTTTGTCGCCTCCATGCCGATGACGCTAGGCCAGCCATTGCAGCAAGACCTGCACTCGTTTGGGCGCGCCTATACCAAAACGCTGGACAACGCGGTGATGACATCGCCATTGATCGCCGAATGGAAAGGCACAAAAACCCCGCTGATTACCCTGTTCGGGCGGCGCGGGCAACCCATGGGATTT
>LSLI01000239.1 GCA_001577345.1 Candidatus Gallionella acididurans | reverse complement strand
TGTGGCTAGCTCTTGATCTGTCCGGGTTTCGTAGCTCGTGAAGTGTCCGGTCGTATGACCTCCGGGAACGGAGGGTTTCATGGACCGGGCGCGCATTCACGAAGGGATACGCCGGATGCGTTTCACCGACATTCTCGGCCGCTCGGAGCGGTCGGAACTGAGCCAGATGGAGGCGGCGGAATTGCTGGGCATAAGCGAACGGACGTTCCGCCGCTGGCGCGACCGCCACCGAGACGCCGGGCCGGCCGGCCTGGACGACCGCCGCCTGGCGCCGTCGCTGCGCCGCGCGCCGACGGCCGAGATCGAGCGGATGCTGGGCCTGTACCGAGACCTGTACCGGGGCTTCACGGTCAAGCACTTCCACGAGCAGCTCGGCAAGCGGCACAACTACACGCTGGGCTACACGGTGACCAAGCTCCACCTGCACCGGGAGGGCCTGGTGCAAGCGGCCAAGAAGCGCTCGGCGCACCGCAAGAAGCGGCCCAGGCGGCCGATGGTGGGCATGATGCTGCACCAAGACGCCTCGACGCACGCCTGGCTGCCCGGCGACCCGGGCAAGTACGATCTCGTTGTCACCATGGAGGACGCAACGAGTGAGATCTACTCGATGTTCCTGACCGATGAGGAAGGTACCCTGTCGAGCATGCGGGGCGTGGCCGAGGTGGTGGCCGCGCACGGCCTGTTCTGCTCGCTCTACACGGACCGGGGCAGCCACTACTTCTTCACGCCGGAAGGCGGCGGGCCGGTGTCGCGGACGCTGCTGACGCAGTTCGGCCGGGCCCTGAAGCAGCTCGGCATCGGCCACATCGCAGCCTACTCGCCCCAGGCGCGCGGCCGGTCCGAGCGGGCGTTCTCGACGTTGCAGGACCGCCTGCCGAAGGAGATGAAGCTGGCCGGGATCACCACGGTCGATGCCGCCAACCGCTGGCTCGCCGGGACCTACATCGCCCAGCACAACAAGCAGTTCGCCATCGCCGCGGAGGAGGCGGGCTCGGCGTTCGTGGCAGACAAGGCGGGCGCGGCGCGCGAGACCCTGTGCGTGCAGGAGGACCGGACGGTGGGCAACGACAACACGGTGAAGTGGAAGCGCCTCTGCCTGCAACTGCCGCCCTCGCAACTGCGCGCGCACTTCGTCAAGGCGGACGTGCGGGTGCACGAATACCCCGACGGCGCGCTGGCGGTGTACTGGGGGCCGCACCGGCTGGGCGACTACGACGCCTCCGGCGCCATCGTGCCCGCCGCGCCGCCGGCGACCGGCTCTCCGCGGCCCGGAATACCGTCACGTGACGGAATGCAA
>LSLI01000238.1 GCA_001577345.1 Candidatus Gallionella acididurans | reverse complement strand
GGCACCTGTTTTAAGCAATGCCTTCTGGCGTTTAAATTCGGTGACACCCTCCGTTGTGCCAACAGTGGGGTTGGAAATGGAGGAATCGCTGATTTCTTCAGACATGGGGCTTACCGTTTGTGCAAATCGTAATTGGGTCTGGCGACGGCGGGCGCCAAGGGGGGATGTTTTTGTGTCTGCCAGCGTAGACTTATACTCTAATCCTGCCAAAACTTATGTTTAGTTTTAGCCAGAGGGAGGAATCTCCCAGTTCAAAAAGTGCTTGAGTTTGATGAGGCGGCATAGGACAAACCCAGATTAGGTTCAGGTTTTAGCACCTCTCGACACTTTCAACATCAAGATTGCTTGCCGCAAAGCTGCCGTAGTCGAATGACCCTAGGTGGCCGACAACGGACGAAGTTTATCGCACGTTTGTCACTCCCGCTATGACCGTTATTGGCACATTGTTGCAGGTGACGACTGTCTGCTTCCGAGCTGCCTATTCTACATCCAACAGGCCACAATCTCTGTATTGCGGCCTTGGCATTTTGCTGCCCAACCATGTATTGCACGTAACGGGTTATCAGATTTCTTGGGGTAGCCAACCCAGGCTTGCACAAATCAATATAATTTCTAGTTGTCGGCGGAGCCACGTTTTCAACCTCAGAATGCACTTTTAGCCAAATTTCGTTGCATTTATTTCGGAAAAAATTACCGTAAGAGATTGATTTCCAGTTACCGTTGTCGCGTTTATTTCGAGAAGCGACACAAACATTACTGTGCCACGTTGTTTTGCCGTAACTTATTTATGGTATCCGTATTATATAATTGATTGTAATCACATAATAATGGTGTTAATTGTTCATCGTCAACTCATAAAAGTAAACTATACTTTACTTTTATATTTTGCCTCACTATACTGCAAAGCATGAATATTTCCACTATTGGCGCAATTATCAAAAAAGAAAGGGAGTCCTGCGGTTTGACCCAATGGGCTCTGGCTAAGGTATCGCACGTCTCCAGGGTGACTATCGTAAACCTTGAGAACGGCAAGGTTGGCGACATTGGTGCCGTCAAGCTTTCCGAGATTGCGGAGAATGTCGGGATTTCATTGTTTTCAATGGGGAAGAAAGTGGATTTCATTAAGATGACGCTAGGTAACGTCAACACGAGCTACAAGAACGCCATGTCCAAATCCGATCTGGAAAAGTTCATGCTCAGCGGCAAGATACAGCCAGGACTGGAGGGGCAAGTGTTGCACCTGATTGATGAGACGCCTACCTCTCTAGTCTCTAGCACCGTCAAGCAGATTGCGGCGAAGAAA
>LSLI01000237.1 GCA_001577345.1 Candidatus Gallionella acididurans | reverse complement strand
GGGGCTATTTGCATCATTCTAAAACTCAGTCCATCGCGCTGATAGGTATTGAAGCCTATAAATGCGATCAGGGCGAGCAGCGCACACAGGACCACGACTATCCGGTTGCCTTTTGCCTTGAACCGGATCGGCCTCTCGATTGCCCAATAAGTCAGCCAGGCTAAGAATAGCGATGCCAGGACGGCGGCGATACGAACCCTGATCGGGGGTATGCCTGAATCCGTGATGCGCAAAAAGGACAGTATGGTCCAGTGCCACAAATAAAGCGGATAGCTGATCAGTCCTATCCACACCAGCACACGGTTACCCAGAAAATGGCGGTTTACCCATGCTGTTGGTTGTGCAGAAATTACCAGGAATGCACCTAATGTAGGTAAAAGAGCCCACCAGCCGGGGAACGCTCTTTGCTGATCAATGCTGGCTACCGCGATGACGATCAGCAGCAGGCCGAGCATCGATTGCAGGTTGGTGTCTTTGGGGAGATGGTGCGGCTTGTGCAGTGTCAGGTAGGCCAGCATCCCGCCTATCATCAACTCCCAGAAACGCGATAGCGGCGAGTAAAAGTCTGCAACCTGATCGGAGGAAACAGTAAATACGTTTACTGCAAACGATGCCGCGGCTATCAATATCGTAATGGCCAGGAAATTCAGCCTGTACTTCCAGACCAGCCCCAATAACAGCGGCCAGAAAATGTAGAATTGTTCCTCTATGCCCAGCGACCACAGATGCAGCAACGGTTTTGTGTAACTGGCCTTGTCAAAGTATCCGGCCTCGTTCCACAAAACCAGGTTGGAAACGAATCCGGCTCCCGCCGCAATGTGTTTGCCCAATTGCTTGAACTCGTCGGGCAACAACAGATACCAGCCTGCGGCATAGCTTGCAACCAAAACCAGGATCAGCGCGGGGAAGATGCGCCTGATCCGGCGCGCATAAAAGTCATAGTAGTTAAAGGTGTTCTTTTCCAGATTCCCGAAGATGATGCTGCTGATCAGGAACCCGGATATCACAAAAAAAATGTCCACGCCGACAAAGCCGCCCTTGACCCACTCCGGGAAGGCGTGAAAGCCAACGACCGAAAGGATCGCGATTGCACGTAACCCGTCTATATCCGGACGATATTTCGGGTGAATTGAATATTGTTGATTCACAAAAGGGTAGCCTTCATATTGGAAATGCCCCGGAAGGCCGTGTATATCTGGAGCGGGAATTCATCAGGAAAAATAGAGTCTGCCAGAAAAAAGAATGTTTGGTACGTGCCCATCGTGAGTCAACCGCAATCTGAAGACTGTCTATTCGCTTCACGG
>LSLI01000236.1 GCA_001577345.1 Candidatus Gallionella acididurans | reverse complement strand
TCAGCCGCGCCTTTACCCGATCCAGTTGCGCATCGATCAGGCGGTCGATGTCACCACAGTCTGAATTCGGATGCGCGACAAACCCGAGCAGGCGCTTCACGTCGGCAAGAGAGATATCCAACGCCCGGCAATGGCGGATAAAGGCCAGCCGTTCGAGATGCGCCGGGCCGTAGGCGCGATAGCCGTTGCGACTCCGTGCCGGCGCGGGCAGCAACCCGGCTTTCTCATAGTAGCGGATCGTCTCGATATCGACGCCTGTGGCCTGTCCCAGTTCGCCAATGCGCATGGTGGTTTCCATAACGGCTCCTTTAAAGATAGAACAAAGTGTTTTTTATAATACACGCTTGACCCTGGAGTTGCTACAGGGTGTGTAATTATTTCAGGGTATCGCGCCTTACACGCAACGCCTATGCGACACATCATTTTTTGAAAGGTAAATATCAATGTCAGGTTCACATTCCGATGTCGGGACAATATCCAGCAAGCAATTGTGGGTAGCGACCAGTCTTACATTCGCTTTTTGCCTGGGCGAGGCGGCAGTGGGCTACTTCTCCAACAGCTTGGCATTGATGGCAGATGCAGGTCACAACTTTGCAGATGCGCTGGCTTTGGCGCTCTCCGCCTTCGCCATATGGATGGCAACAAAGCCCGCTGACAGCAAGCGGACTTTTGGCTACCACCGCGTTGGTATTCTTGCCGCTTTGGTCAACGCCGTCGGCTTGGTGGCGATGGCTGGGGCAATCTTCTGGGAGGCGTTGCAACGCCTGTACGCCCCGGAGCCAGTTCAGAGCGGGCCGATGATTTGGGTGGCACTCCTGGCCATCACATTGAATTCAGGCATTGCATGGTGGTTGTCCAGAGCCGCAAAAGAGGATTTGAATATTCGCGGCGCCTATCTGCACATGATAGGAGATGCCGCTGCCTCTTTCGGTGTCGTCATTGCCGGTATCGTCATCGCGCTAACGGGTGCTTATATTGCCGACCCTATTGTTTCCATAGTATTTGCAGCGCTGGTCTTGTGGAGTTCGTGGGGCATCCTCACCGAATCCATACACGTGCTGTTGGAAGCAACGCCCGCAGGCCTGGACCTGGCGAAAGTGGAGCAAGCGATTCGCGGTGTGGCGGGAGTGCTCGACACTCACGATATACACGTCTGGACGGTCTCTTCCGGCTTGATTGCGGGCAGTTGCCACATCGTGGTGGCAGATCAGCGCGTAAGCAACAGTCAACAAATTCATCAGAATGTGGCACACATGCTGGAACATGATTTCAGGATCAGCCACAGCACGATTCAAGTTGAGGCCGAGGGTTGTGGCGGGCAT
>LSLI01000235.1 GCA_001577345.1 Candidatus Gallionella acididurans | reverse complement strand
CTACCTGACACGTCTTGTCGAGAAGCCATGTCGGACTCAATGCCGGTAATTCGGGCCTGAATACGCACGATGCGACCTGGCAGACTCGCCAGCTCCTGCTTGTTGCGCCATTGTTGCTGATCCCATTGGGATTTAAGCAACGACAGCTTGGCAAGCTCGGTGTCAACACCTGCTTTTTCCAACACCAGCGGATTGCCCGATGCCAAGGCTTTCACCTCTGCATATGACAGCGCGGCCAATTCAACGTCCTCTACACTGCGCATCCCGGTATCCCCTTGCATGACTTGAGCGATGAATCTCGCCTTGGTCTCAAGGGTCTGCCACATGTAGGCATCAAACGAGCCTTCGGTTACATAACGGTAGATGCGCACACGCTCATTCAGGTTGCCCTGACGAATAATGCGCCCTTCCCGTTGTTCCACATCCGAGGGTCTCCACGGAGCGTCCAGATGATGCAACGCCGCCAGCCGAGTCTGGATGTTTGTCCCAACCCCCATCTTCTGCGTACTGCCCAGCAGGATGCGGATACGCCCATCACGTGCGGCTTTGAAAAGCTCTTCCTTGGCGGAATCGCTCTCATAGTCGTGAATGAAGGCAATGTCCTCGATTGGAACGCCTCTCTCTACCAAATTTTGACGCAACGCCTGATAAACACTGAACCGACCGTTTTCCACCGGCGTGGACAAATCGCAAAACACGACTTGAATACCACGGAACAGACTGGTTTCCCCCCAGATACCGAAAACTCTCTCGGCACAATGGTTCACCTTGCCATCCTCGACTTCAGCGAATGAATCTATCAAACGCATATCCAACGCAGCCTTGCGACCCTCATTGGTGATTGCCAACATGTTGTCCTCGGAAGGACTGACGCTACCGTTTCTGATCGCTTCTGCCCGCCCCACGAGGGTTTGAACAAACGCTTTCAAATCCGCTGTCGGCTTTATTGTTACTGTTTCTGTGTGCGCGACCGGCACGGGCAGCTTCAACATTTCCGCAGTACGAATATCCGCCACCTCGCCGAACATAGACATCAGTTCCGGCAAATTGACGAACCGCGCAAAGCGGGTGTGCATCCGATACCCTCTACCATCTGGAGCAAGCTCCAGAGCCGTCACCGATTCGCCGAAGTTGCCTGCCCAGGTGTCAAACATCCCCACCCGAAAGGCTTCCATCGTCTTCGGTTGCAGGTATCGCTGCATGACCCACATTTCGGCCATGCTGTTCGATACCGGCGTGCCTGTCGCAAACACCACACCTGCCCTGCCCTTGTGTTTTGTCATGACGTTGCGTGTTTTGACGAACATGTCGAATGCCCGCTCCGAATTGCTGTTAGGCAATCCG
>LSLI01000234.1 GCA_001577345.1 Candidatus Gallionella acididurans | reverse complement strand
TATAGTGGACCCCAATTTTCAGACAGTGAATTAAGATGGTAGCCTGCTGTAAAAAGGAGCAGGTTATGAGCGAAACGAAGCGCAAGACTTTTACGGGTGAGTTCAGGGCCAAGGTTGCACTTGAAGCGATCCGTGGCATCAAGACGGTGAACGAAATTGGCCAGGAGTTTGGGGTGCATCCGACGCAAGTTGGTTTGTGGAAGAAAGAGCTGCAAGAGCAGGCATTCAGCGTGTTTGATGCCAAGCGAGGACCAAAACCTGCTGACCCGTCAGCCAGCTCGGAGCGGCTCTATTCCGAGATCGGGCGGTTGAAGATGGAGCTGGACTGGCTCAAAAAAAAGTTGGGGATCAGCCAGTAGAAGATCGTAAACAATGGGTCAGCACCGCCGAGCCACTGGCGCTGACCCGCCAATGCGAACTGGCAGGAGTCAACCGCTCCACGGTCTATGCGCCCCCAATGGCTGCAAAACCGGACGAGCAGGAATTGATGTTGCTTGGATTGATTGACGCTGAATACACGCGGCATCCGTTTTACGGCAGCCGCAAGATCAGGCAATACCTGCGTGGCTTGGGGCACAAGATCAACCGCAAGCGTGTGCAGAGGCTGATGGGTATATTGGGGCTTGCCGGCATGGCGCCGGGGCCGAATACCAGCCGTCCGCACCCGCAGCACAAGATTTATCCGTACTTGCTCAGAGGCGTGAATGTGATCCGCCCCAATCAGGTATGGAGTACGGATATTACGTATATCCGCCTGCCGCGAGGATTTGTGTACCTGGTGGCGGTGATCGACTGGTACTCGCGTAAGGTGCTGTCATGGCGGTTATCGAACACGCTGGATAGCGGGTTCTGTGTGGACTGCCTGGAGCAGGCATTGCAGGCCTATGGAACGCCCGAGATATTCAACACCGATCAGGGTTGCCAGTTCACCAGCGAAGCATTTACCGGCGTGCTGTTGCAAAGAGGCATCGCGATCAGCATGGACGGGCGTGGCCGTGCACTGGATAACATCTTTGTGGAACGGCTCTGGCGCAGCGTCAAACACGAAGACGTGTATTTGAAAGGCTACGCCACGATGCCTGACTTGCTGATCGGATTGACAGAATACTTCGTGCTTTCAACACGGAAAGACCGCACCAATCACTGGGCTATGAAACACCGGATCAGATCTATCGGACCGCAAGTGGCGGCGGCGCAAGGATTGTGGACAAATACAGTGAGAAAGAAAAAACTCACTTGGAAATTGAAACAAAAAAAGAAGCCGAAAACCGGGGCAGCGCCGTTCCGCTGCATGATGAAGGTTACCTTCTTAAACTCGATGCATTATTGTCTTGACCGAGGGATCCACTGTA
>LSLI01000233.1 GCA_001577345.1 Candidatus Gallionella acididurans | reverse complement strand
CAGCAAGGGACATAGGCTGAGTCATGGTCCGTCCCACCATTCTGCCAGCGCGGTAAACGCGCAATTCACCCGGTTCGAAGGCAGTCCATTCTTTATTTTCATCCAAAGGTTCGGTTGCAACCAATACGCTGTTGGCAGGGAGTCCATCGAACTGCCCTGAACCTGGCCGTTCCAGATAATGAAGCCGGTCGTGTCCGTAAGCGATCAAGTGTTCCCCGTCTGACATCACGAAATTAAATTGGCCGAGTGAGGCAACCAGCCCACTCACCGTTGCCAGATTTTCAAACCAGGTAGTTGTGTCTGCGGAAGGCATGCCGTGAAAATGCTGTGCGATATGACCAAGGAGATGGCAGAAAGCATGCTCAGAGTCCGTCTCGCCCATGGGTCGACAAACAGGATTGTCATTGGACAACTCTATATCCACGATATCCGGCACCATCCCGTTGTGGGCAAACACCCATTCCTTTCCGCAGCACATTTGTAGAAACGGGTGAGTATTGCTCATGGATCTGGTGGGCGGAAATTTTGCCTTGCGGACATGCGCGATGATCAGGTTCGAGCGCGTGGTTTCGCATAGTTGTGCAAACAGAGTGCTCTGATGCGCCGGGATCGGCTCCTTGGAAAGATGGAACGTACTGTTTTCCCACCAGGCGAGTCCCCAACCGTCCGGGTTGTCCGCCGCCTGCCCCCCACGCAAGCGGAACTTGTCGAGTTCTTGGTTAGCTGTTACAGGGTAGTCAGACGATATACCAAAGAGTTCGCACATGGGCTTCCTATCGGTATTTGCGCAGGTACCAGGATTCGAAGAATGCCTTGGCGTTATGCATCAGGCCGAGCGGCGGCAACGACATTTCGCTGTCCGGCGTGCGCCGCACCAACATCCCTGCATCAAGGCTATCCACGATGCAGAGCAGCTCCACCTTGAATGTCTGCTGCGGAGTCTTGCCATCCAGTTCCGTCAGCAAATTAGCAGCTGCCGTTTCGCCTTGCAGATCGGCCATGTGCGCCTGCTTCGGCATCCAGTCCGGCCCTGGGAAACTGCCAGAATCGCCTACGACATAAACCGCCGGAAAGCCTCCGATACGGCACTGTGCATCGGCCTTGATGAGTCCACCCGGTGAGCGCGGCAGGCTGGTCTGGTCGAACCAGACATTTCCAGTCAAACCGGGCATGAAAATGATGAGGTCGGCGGCAAACTCGCCACCTTCAGTTTTCACTTTATCCGCCTCGAAACCGACCAGTTTGTGGCCGAGTTGCTTCTTGATGTTGCGTTTATCCATCTCGGCCATCAGGCGTTTTACGGCTCGCTCACCGAGGCGATTGCCGGGATTGGGCATGGGGTTGAAGAAGGTGAGGCC
>LSLI01000232.1 GCA_001577345.1 Candidatus Gallionella acididurans | reverse complement strand
CGCTTGAGCACGCGCGCGACCTCCCTCAGGCATTCAACGGGCTGAGGCACAACCGCAACGATAAGATGCAATACCACGTGATCGAACTGCCGGGCCGGGAAAGGCAGGGCCATGCTGTCGCCCAGCACCCAATCGACCCTTAACCCTGTGCCGCGCGGCCTGGCGCGCGACAGCATCGCGGCGTTGAAGTCGAGCGCGGTGTAGTGATGCAACGCCGGCAGCAACGGCAGGTCAAGTCCGGTACCGACACCACTCAGCAATACCTTCCCCGTCACATCCCTGGGCAAAACCTGCAGGGAGCGGGTGCGCGCCTGCAACAGCGCACGCGATATGACCAGGTCATAGAGCGGTGCGATCAGGCTATAGCTGCGCCTGAGCATGGTATTTTCCCGGTGGGGTAATTCTCGTTTCAACATGCCGCGAGTCTATCGCAAAAGTTTGATGCCGGATATTTTGGCCTGCGCAATGGCTTGCGCCAGTACCCCGATCGCCTGGCCGCGGGGAAAGCTCTTGCGCCAGGCCAGCGCGATGCGCCGCGACGGCGCGGGATGGGTGAAGGTGATCACTTTCAGCAGCTTGCTGCGATAGCGCGCGCTGTTCGCCGAGGCGGGCAGCACGGTGATGCCCAGGCCCGAGGCGGCCATGTTGCGTATCGTCTCGAACGAGGTGCCCTGCTGGATTTCGGCGCCCTTGCGGTTGAGTTCGGGACAGGCCTCGGCGACCTGGTTGCTGAAACAGTGCCCCGAATCGAGCAGCAACACTTTCTCATCAGCAAGTTCTTCCGGCTTGATACTGCGCCGACCGGCCCAGTGATGATCGTTGCCGACCACCACCTCGAACGGTTCGTCATACAGCGGCAGGATTTGAATGCCCGCATCGCCGTATGGCAGAGCAATGATGATGACGTCAAGCTTGCCGTTGCGCAGCAGTGCATCGAGGTTGCCGGTGATGTTCTCCTCCACTTCCAGCGGCATGTTCGGGGCAAGTTTCTTCAGCGCGGGTATCAGATCGGGCAACAGGTAGGGGCCGACGCTGTATATGATGCCGACACGCAATGCACCCGACAACTGGTCATCGCCCCGGCTCACGATCTCGCGTATGCGCCCCGCCTCTTCCAGCACGCGCTGCGCCTGCTCCACGATCCGCCCGCCGACCGGCGTGACAGAGATTTCGCTTCTGCCGCGCTCGAAGATCTGCACACCCAGTTCCTCCTCGAGCTTCTGTATCGCCAGCGAAAGTGCCGGCTGGCTGATGAAGGACTTTTCCGCGGCGCGGCGAAAGTTGAGCTCCTGGGCGACCGCGACGATGTAACGCAACTCGTTAAGGGTCATGATGGCACCTCCTGATGAAACTACTGATACAACCCCTAGCCATCT
>LSLI01000231.1 GCA_001577345.1 Candidatus Gallionella acididurans | reverse complement strand
AGACCGGCGTGCCCGCTTCGATGGTAGCTTTCCCCTCATCGCTTGTTTTGATGTCATGCGCCGAAGCAAATACAGTCTGCCCACCACGCTCCCTGTACAACAAGATCGCGGCAGACAGCTCGTAAGCCTTCTGTGTGTTTGACATACATGATGCTGAAACTTGCATGATGTCTCCTTAATTTTGAACCTCGCCGATGCAGCGCACCAGCCGGTCCAGTTGCGTATAAAGCGCGAAGCCTTTCTCCATGTCAGACTTCCATTTCAGGAAGGCCAGCTTGTTGAATTTAACTTCCGCCACTCCATACATGTCGGTGTAACCATCGCCGGAGCCTTGATAAAAATCATCTAGCACACGACCAAGCATGTCGTCTCCAGTCCCCATGTAGCAGGAAAAGTAGGCCGACTCACCGTAGAAGTTATTGAGGTATGGCAATCTGGCATCCTGGTCGATCAGACCCATGATGGACAAGATGACCTTGGCAGTTTCGCCAGCGTCGTCATTGCCTTCTGCGATGCGTTGGATCTCACCGCGTTCCAGTGTTGTGCCACTCAAAAAATAAGTTGGAAATGAAGCCAGGAATTGACTGGGAAACAACGTGTCTTCGTCAATCCCGTCACCCACCTCTTCTTTGAAGTCTTCATCATTGTCCGTTCCGCACCAATACAGGTATGAAGCGTGATGAAGAGCCACATTCGGCGTAAACGCCGTAAACGTCCGGTAACTGGCCTGCTCAGCGATACTGATTGCGGTGCGACCAAGCCCTGGATATACCGCTTCCAACCGTTCGACTTTCGCCTTGACGTTGATGAACGGCGTGGTTTGCTGTGACAGAAATCCGATGTACAGGAGTTCCTTGTTCGGCTCGCCTTCATAGTCCAAACCAAAAGCATCTTGGTCTAGTGATGCGATGAGCTCGAATTTATCCAGCACCTGAATCTCTGCGCAGTGCTTGGAAGCCCAGACAGATAACGATTGGCTGGTGATGTCGCGCGCAGATGTCTTGTCATGGATAACGAGTTCGTCATCATCAACCAGTTCAGCGCACAACTTGGCAGCCTGCAACCACTGACTGTCATCCTCTTCATATACCGATTTAACAGGTACATTCTGAGAAACGCCAGGCAGCGTCAGAAAACAAGTGGCAACGCTCCCGAAGGAGGCAGCAACAGATCTTCCTTGCGTGCGTTCTGTGACGATCGCACGAGTTGAACCAATGCTGTTACGCATGATTGCTCCTCTTGAGTAGCGGGAGGAGCTATGACTAGCCCCGCCTGCTTGGTTGAAGAGACACCCTTTGACAAGGCTTTTAGCCTGTCTCTCACGGATGACCCCATGATCAGCCCTTCGTCCCCACGCCCTTTTTGAACGTGTAAACCAAGTTGTTAACCTTCTTTTCCGGCCCCTCGATGGAAGCAGAGATTAGTTCAGGGTAAGTAG
>LSLI01000230.1 GCA_001577345.1 Candidatus Gallionella acididurans | reverse complement strand
GAACGAGGAGCTCAAAAACCCGATGAACAACTCGGCCATCAAGGTTGCGGCGCGCGAACGTGATGCCAAACAAAACGAAACGATGACAGAACTCGCCAAGGAGTGGGGGATTTTCTTCTTCTATCGCGGCGACTGCCCTTTCTGCAAACACATGATACCGACCCTGCAATGGGTTACGCGCCAGTACGACATGACCATCATGCCGATCAGCATGGACGGTACAACCATTGAAGGGCTGCCGCCCTCTGTCCGGGATAACGGCCTGTCCGCGCGCCTTGGGGTAGAGGCTGTACCCATGTATGTCCTGGGCAACGTCAAGACCCACAAAATGGTGATACTGGGCTCCGGCGTGCTGTCCTTGCAGGACTTTGTCGAGCGCATTTATGTATTGACCCAAACCAGGCCGGGCGATCTCTAACGGTAGTCACCATGTACAAAAAAGAATACTCATTTCTCTCCTGGCCACAACCTGGCTGATCGCCGCACCGGCCAATGCCAATGTTGGCGCGGGCATGTCTAACTGGTTTGACAGCATGGGCGGCTTCACAAATACAACACCACCGTCGGCTTACAAAGGGCAGACAATGAACGGCTATTCGGGGGGTGGCTTGTATCAGAGAGTACCGGTGAAGAACTACCAGCTCGCGCTGATGACACCCCCTTCGCTGAACATTGGCTGCGGCGGCATCGACCTGACGGCGGGTTCTTTTTCGTTTATCAATCGCGCCGCACTGACCGCGATGTTTCAAAACATCGGCACGTCCCTTAGCTACGCATTCCTGCTTGCGATCAAGTCGTCCATGCCTGAAATGTCAAGCCTGTTCGAGTATTTGCAGGATATTGCCAACAAGGTCAATTCGATGAACGTCAATTCCTGCCAGATGGCGGAAGGGATCGTATCTTCAGTTGGTTCGGGCATCTCGCAGGGCAGGACGACCGGAGTTGATCATGTTGCCGGAAGTGTAACAAACGCGGCAACGGATTCGTTTTCCTCGTGGATTTCGACACCCAGTGCAAAACTGGCTTCACGTAATGCCGTTGTTGCAGCAGACCCGACAGCAAAAAGCGTGATCAGTCCGGGCAATGTGGTCTGGCAAGCACTTAGCCACTCCACCGGACTCGATGACGAGGACAAGCGATTTATTATGAGCATGACGGGCACTATAATCATACGCGATGCCAGCGCGACCGGACAATCAGCGCATTGGGATTACATCGACCCGACAGGCACGTCCACCCTCGACTTCATCGGGTACAAGAATGACCCGGCAACACCCAGCATACCCATCTTCGCTTGCGACACCACATCGGATTGTCTGAATCCTGTCATCAGTACAACACTGGTAAGCACATTCACCCAAATGGTCGGTGTAACACTGGACAATCTCAGAAACAACGTGACCTCGCGAGGACCACAAAACATCAGTGACTTTTATTTGGTTGATGCCTCTTCAGTCCCTGTCTGGAAAATGATCAGCGTTTCAGCCGACGTACATCCA
>LSLI01000229.1 GCA_001577345.1 Candidatus Gallionella acididurans | reverse complement strand
GGCATCGTCTTCTGTGTTGCCTGCGCCGCTTTCATCCTCGTCTTTCGATTTGAACTTGACGGTAACAGGCATCACCAAAGCAATTGCCTTCTGTCCTTTTTGTACAAGCCGTCCCAATTGCTTCCATTTGTTGAAGGAGGCGATGGGAGACAGCGGCAATCCCTTTGCCTGTAATTGCAAGGCTGCGAGAATGGCATTGCCAAGGCTGTAATCATGGAATACCGAATACGCCTCAGAAATCTTTCCTGGGCAGGAAAGCGCGTCTGAAAACAGCTTGGCCCAGTCTGGGCGGTTTGATTTTTCTTGCACGGTGAACTCCTCTTTAATGAAAAAGCGGGATCACCATGCCCCAACCGGGATCTGGTGATCCCGCCTGGGTTAAGTTCGCCGGATTGAACGGCGAATTATTTTTACTTACTTGCTCTGAACTTCAAGCCAGCAAATGTTTAATGAGATGAAGCGTGATGCTCATCTTTTTGTTTGGTTGGATGCTTGCTGCTATACCACGCAATCAATCCGAAAGCGGATATTACGAGAAACAGAGCCAACAATGCGCCGATCTGATTGGCTGGCATTTTAGTCACCATCCTTTCTTAAAATAAAGGCGAAAATATAAGCGGCAACAGCACCAAGTATCAGTGCGATGCCATATACTACTTTATGTTGTCGGTAAACCATCCGCCGACACCACCAAATAGAGATCCAACAGCCACATTGTCACTTGCAGCGGCAAGACCATCCTTTTGTTTCAAGTTCATAAAATACCTCTTTTTGTCAAAAAAATACAAGTCTTTGCAAAAAAGGGACACCGTGCCCTTGCGGGGAAGTGTCCCCGCTTGGGTTAAGTTCGCCGGAATGTCCGGCGATTTATTTACAGACTACTTGCTATGCTTGTTCATATACCAAGCCAGGGCGGTTATAAATACAACCATAATCCCAATAAAAACCAAAGATTCAGTCGTCATTGTCGTCCCCTTTTCTTAATGTCAAACCGACAATTATAATCCAGCCAGAAGCCGTTGTTAGATACAGCATGGTTTCCCATCCTATTTTTCGATCTACGACTCCGCCAACTATCATCGCAACTATACACGCTGTTGCAAGATTGTCAGCAACCTTGGCAAGACCTTCTTTTTGCTCTTTGTTGAATCTCAATTCGTGCCTCCTTTCGTTGATTAAAGGGACACGCTCGCACGGGGATATGTCCCCGGTTGGGTTGAAATAAAAATCAAATTGCCCAAACACCTCGCTCGACAGATTGCGCCGTCAATTGCAGTGTTTGCCGTAGCTGAACCCCTTACCGTCTTTCCGGTAAACGTTTCCCACCTGACAGCTGCAAGACCATGGGTTCCGTCGGGCAGGAGTAAATCATTGGAGGTAAAAAAGTATGTCGCTCCTTTGATTTTTGCTGTGCCCAGGAATGAAGTTTTCCCATCTGCATCCTGTGTTACCCGGAAACGGGTAAAACCATCAACTTCAATCAGGTTGCTCATATCAGCCCCCGTTCGGCAAAAGAAAATGT
>LSLI01000228.1 GCA_001577345.1 Candidatus Gallionella acididurans | reverse complement strand
TTGTTCACCGTCACGCCAGAACCGGAGACAGGATCGGCATGGCTCAAGCCAATTTCCGACAAGCCGATGATGACCGTCTTTATTACCGATGAAGACGGCCAGCACTACAAGATACTGCTCAAGGTGCAGGATATTCCTGCGGAAACGATTATTGTAAAAGGCGCAAACAAACAGCCTGGCCTCGTGATAAACCAAAAAAACGAGCCACGCAATGATGACATTCTGAACATGGTCGATGCGCTTTATAACGGAGAAGGTGACGAGACGCGAAAAAAAATACCGCTCTGGAAAGGGACCCGGTTCGAGTTGGCCAGAACGATTGATCTGAGAGGCATTCGGGGCGAGGCCTATCTGCTGACCAACTTAACCGACAAGCCCATCGTCATGGATGAACGGGAGTTTTATCGTGAGGGTGTCGAGGCTATCGTGATTGAAAACCCGGACCTTGAAGCCGGACAAACCACAGAAATCTTTGTTGTGAATGAGGCGGAACAATGAGCAAGCTATCGGAAAAGATCGCCAGCCTGTCGCCCAAAACACGCCAGTATGTGATGCTGGGCGGCGCCAGCGCAGGAATTCTTGCCCTGGTTGTTGGCGGCGTGTCACTTTCTGGCAACCAACCTTCCGTCGTCCCAACCCCTACAGCTGCCGCCGAGCAACAGGCTACCAACATTGCGGCACCGGGTGCAGCCGTCGATCCGCGCGAAGTGTACATGACACAATCTACCGAGCAGATGAAGCAGATGGGCGACGTTGTGCAAGCGCTGAAACAGCAAATGGCTGCAATGCAAGCCAGCTCCGGTGTTCCGGCAACCAGGCTGGATTCGATATTGCCCCCCTTGCCGGTCATGCCGCCCACCGTCCAGGCACCGCCCCAACTGCCACCGCCGATCGAGCAACCAGACATTCCGCCGAAAGAGCCCGGCATTGCATCGTTTGAGGTGAGCCAAACAGAGACGCCAGACCCGGAAAAGGACAGCAACACCGGATATGTGCCAGCCGGTTCTTTTGTGCGTGTGGCGTTACTTGCGGGTGTGGAAGCACCGACTGGCGGACAGGCGCAAACCAACCCTGAGCCAATCTTGCTGCGCACGCAAGACAACGCCTTTCTTCCCAACCGCTTTCGTTACGATATTAAAGAATGCTTCATCCTCGCATCGAGCTACGGTGACATCAGCTCTGAGCGTGCCTATGCGCGACTTGAGAACTTGTCTTGTGTGAGGCGCGATGGCCAGGCAATAGATTTTCCAGTCAAGGGGTACATTGTTGGCGAGGACGGCAAAACAGGGATGCAAGGAAAACTGATCAGCAAGCAGGGGCAGGTACTGGCCAACGCGCTGCTTTCAGGTATCGGGTCAGGAATGGGCCAGGCATTCATGCAGAACTCCTACATGAACTCCATGAGTCCTGTGCTGGGTCAGACGCAGACCATGGCGCCGGGGCAGATACTCCAGTCCGGCATGGGTATGGGTTTTGGCAATGCGCTCAATACGCTCAGTCAATACTACATCACGCTTGCCAACAAGCTG
>LSLI01000227.1 GCA_001577345.1 Candidatus Gallionella acididurans | reverse complement strand
GGGGGCGATATCATCAAAGAATTAGTCGGTGATGATCCTGTTGCCATTGCTCGGGTCAAGTCTGCTGCAGAAGAGGCTATCAATGCACGACGGGATTTATGGGACGGGCTGGCAGCGTGTTTAAAGGTTATGAATTCACACCCTCACGAAATGATGAGAGCGTAACCAGAATCGGACACTGGCATTCCGGAGTACAAACAGGCTCGGGTCGGCCAATTTCTGCCGGTCGCGACTGGCCGCTTGTGGAAGGTAGTTTGACAAGATGAACTTCGTGTTTGAGAACCGGTCACTTGTGATTGTCTAGACGACCGGCAGATCAGTGTCGGGTGCAGCACGTCGCGCTGCATCACGATCAACTTCCGATATATGAACCAAAACCGTCGTACAAATCACGACATTGAGCAGTCACATTCATATGGTATTTTGCAGTTGAAATTTCTGGCGTATTTTTCATCGGAACAGGTGGCGGGTTTGGCAGGTTCGGGTTTGGCGTGTTTGAGCTTGGAACAAGTGGCGGATTTCAATTGGAATACGCCAAGCAAAATTCAGATTGCTTTTTTGCGCATGTTGCATTTTTGCGGTGTTTTCGGCAGCGCACTGGAATGGATGCTGAGAAAAAAAGCCAGCACACGGATGCACTGGCTTGAAGTAATTCACATCACGCATCGACCATTAAGCGGCAATGCGCAATGCTTGGCGTATCTGGCTGCGAGCGTGGGGCGTAATTTCCTTCCCGGATCTCAGCACATGATACACATCGCAGGCCAGACTAAAATTCTTGCTGGCCACTTTTTCAAAAAACGCTTTCATTTCGACAGATAACGGCATGATGAATCTCCTTGTGGTTAATTGATATGGAAGCCAAAAAGGGGCTTCACTAAGCCTGTGATGACTTAGTGAAGCCCCCTGGTGGCTGTTACCAACAAGGGGCTTCAACGTGAACCCTATCCGCAAACATCGCGGATAGGTCCGGTTGCTACCTGTCCTGCGCTACTTTTTCCTTCACAGCCTTACTGCGCCGTTTTGGTTTAACTTCATACCCGAAGCGTTTCCACACATCCGGATCAATCGCCAGTGGCGTTACCCGCCCTGACTTGATGTTGACGAACTGGCCGTGATGCGTGAGTTGCCCGTATCGCAACAACTCCCACAACAAGTTGCAGGCCGCATTCGCCATCGTGTCGTTGATGAACAGAGCTTGCTTCTCCAACGCTTCAGCCAAACTACAACTGGGCGTATCGTCCGTTGCATCTAACGACCCGTCGATAATGTCCGGGTAGAGATCAGCGACGTGGGGCAAACGATTTTCGCGTTTGTATCCCGCCTCGAAGACTTCACCCAACACCACCTGGCCATCATGCTCACGATTCCCAATATCCAAGAAATAAGCTGAGTGGCGCACACTGCGTTTCAATGCTGCCAGTATCGCCCCTCTGCCCTTCCTGTTGTCAACGCATCCGATTACGATGGATGTCGCGTACCCAAACCGTGAATTGCCGGTGACCATCGCGGTTTCGGCTTTCCACTGCGTTT
>LSLI01000226.1 GCA_001577345.1 Candidatus Gallionella acididurans | reverse complement strand
AGAAAATCCGTTCGAAGAGCATGAGGTGCTCGGCAGAAACATTCTGCTTGAAACACCAATCGAAATTGTAGCCAAGAAATTATGGTACCGCGGAGACAGGGCTACGCCGCGTGATCTGCTCGATCTCGCTTTGGTAATTGAACATCACCACAGCGAAATCCTTGATCATAGCGACGTGTTTGCGAAGAACATCGAGGCATTCACTGAACAGTGCGGTTCACGCAGAGCTACCATGTTGCCCGCATTCGACGAAATCGAGAAGATCGAATTCAAACTTAGCTTCGATGAATGTCTGGATCGTGCAAACAGCCTCAAGGCAGATATACTAAAGAAATCCATACCCACCCATAGTTCTAGTTAATCAGTTGCAACCTCATCTCTGTTGATATCAATCACGTAATACTGATACCCAACTTATTTATCAGCATTTCCAGAGGCTTGTACTTTTGCGGCGTATGCAGCCCCATTCCGAGTCTGCGCAAAGCCGATAATTTTCTGTTTGCACGCATCTATCGAATTGCTGACCGATCCCGCGTTGCGACATTCATTGAACGCCGTCACCGCATAATTGGCCTCCGGAGAGAGGCGCGTGACCTGCGTGTTAATATCAGCTCTTAGCGAAACCGGATGGTACACAAACATGTAAAAAGCCCAAATCAGCAAGACGTAAATCACTGGTTTTAACAGGCTGGACAACACTTTGAATGCCACAAACAGCATGATTAACGCAATAGTCATGGCAATGATTTTTTCATTGTTCAGCATAGCCGTATTCAACATGCGTACCCCTTCTTTCGTCAGAATCGAACAGCCGCGTAGTAAGCGCAGCCGAGTAAACCAAACACCATTATTGACGGTGCTGCAATCTTCCAGTCCTGCCCGGAAGGCAATGCTGCGAACAGCATGTTACCCGCCACCCATCCGCAAAAAATATATGTCCAGCCAGTAGCGGGGTGCATGAAGTTAGAGACAAACATCACGCCTAGCGGCAACAAGAGCAGGGGGGCAAGTGCCACGGGTATTGCGTTGAGAATAGAGGGGGCGAAAGCCACAGAACCCATGATCCACCGATCCCCATCCCGACGCGGCCACAGGGAAGGGAAGGCCGGTTGAGCGAAAAACAGCTTGGCGACAAACCAGTGCATCAGTTCGTGCCCGGCATTACCAGGGAACGTAACGAGGCTGTATGGCCACATCCCGAAACGCGCGACCAGGATGTTGAATGCCATCACCGCCAGCACAAACGCGATGTCGATACGACTGATGCCATGGGCAAGTGTCGAAAAGAAATGCTGCAACTCGCCCAAGCCATCCATACCTATTGGAAATGACAGTGGATCAACTACCAACACCCAAAACTACAGCTGCAAAAGTTACCGGCCAGCGGTTTCAGTAAAAAGTTCATCGAATTTAATTTCATCATTGTTTTCCTGTTGTATAGTAATTGTTGAGTTTTTTGGCAATGATCGCAGAGTTGTCTGTATTGAGACCCGCTTGATCTGGCATCGCCACATTCGCCATAATCTGGGCGATGAACGGACTAAAATCAACCTTGGATAGATCCAGCCTTGCAAACTGAGCCAAAGTAAAACCTGTGCAATCTGCGGCAGACCGTCCCAGTTGTGGGCCACCAGCATCG
>LSLI01000225.1 GCA_001577345.1 Candidatus Gallionella acididurans | reverse complement strand
TTTGTGAAATTGGCGGTGGGTTTGCGGTGGAATAACAACTACACCAAAGTTCCGGTGTGCCGACATCGCCATAGTGTGCGGCGGCGGATGCCGCCGGTCCGGTCGAGCGGTAAGTTGAGTCAGCATCTGGTCAAGCAAAATTCAGCCTGCTTTATTGGGGTCGTCTCAGGAAACGGAAAAAATAAAGCACGATAAGCCTGTGCGCCTGTTCGTCAAACGCCCCCTACTTCGCGCAAAGTTGCCACATCGACCCAAAGTCAACCGTTCGTACTATCATTACACATGCAGACAAATCTCGTTCCGTATAACAAGCAATACAAAACACGTTAAGCTGCGAAGGAACACTTGCCGTGACATGTTCAATCCGTATATTCATTGTTGATCCAGACGACACCCTGTATCGGTTGACTGGGACGAAGTTCTCGGGCATGTTCGACGATCCAGAAAGTCACCCCCTGCTGCGCTTCGCCGGTCAGCGAGTGCGTATGGTAGAAGCAATAGTTGAGCTTCGCAATCGGGTTCCATACGGCATCGTTCGGCTTGTATATGAGATGCTCAGATTTGATGACCATGGAAGATTGAATCGCGACACTATCATGCACCAGAATGTCGCGCTTGCTGACCTAATTGCCGATGAACCAACGATGAACGACACTGTCGTTGTTAACGCAAGAAGTCGCTTTATTGCGCAAGGCGGTCGATGGCAACCATCGCCGACGCTGGCGCGGAGTGTTCTCCAAGCTGCACTTGGAGAAGTAAAATGCAAGAGTTTATAATTCCGCTGCCTCAGCAATGTGACTGTGCCACTTGTAAACAGCCATTCGAAGCATTGTTCGCTGATGATTGGTATGCGATTTCATAAGCGCCGGCTGATGCTGCGTAAAACTTACCCGGCAAGATTTTGCATTATGGCATCGACGTCCCGCTTACCCATCCCTCTCAGCATTACAATCCTGACCATCTGCTCGTCACGAGGTCGGGTATTCCCAGTTTCCCAGTTGTAGATTGTTTGTGCCGACACCCCCAGCAGAATGCCTATTGCCTCAGCGGTCAACCCGAGCCGCTGCCTCAGGGTCTTAAATCCATTTGCAGTAAACCGGGCTTTGGTTGTCTCTTCGGGATTGACCTGAACCACAGCATTTCTGGAGGCTGTCTTTTCAAGTCGAGATAGTTGTTGTTCGAGTGACGCTGTACGCCGTTTCAATGCGGCAATTTCTGACCGGTATTGTGCCGACGCCTTCTTGAGGTTCTCGGTTTCGCTACGCAGCTCTTTGCGCGCCAGGCGTGTAATTTCTTCCTTTAGTACGGATGCAATATTTGCCAATTTGTTTCTCCAAGTGTCTTATTTTTCATTCACCCTATGCCGGCTTAGTTTGAATTGGAAGCTTCTTTGGGTGTGAGAGGATATGCATAAGGATTAAATATTCCGTATCGCCAGAAAGAGAAGACCGGCATTATCGCCGGCCTTATTTACCAACCGGATCCAGTTGATTACTTCTTGCTACCGTTAACAGCAGTCTTTAGCGCTGCGCCCGCTTTGAATGCCGGAGTCTTGGATGCTTTGATCTTGAGAGGGGCACCGGTCGCTGGATTGCGTCCATTGCGTGCTGCGCGCTTGCGAACCTCAAATGTCCCGAACCCGACCAGTGCTACGCTGTCGCCTTTTTTGAGTGTGGCAGTGATGACTTCAATCAGAGCTGCGATATTGCGGTCTGCATC
>LSLI01000224.1 GCA_001577345.1 Candidatus Gallionella acididurans | reverse complement strand
TGTGGCCGCACTATCAGGTTCCGGCAAGTCGGTATTCGTCAATGAAATGGCGTATCGCTATCGTTCAGCCGGTTCAAAAGTGTGGATCATCGACGTAGGGCGCAGTTACAAAAACCTGTGCGAGTTGATGGATGGTGAATTTATCGAATTCGCGGATGAGCGACAAAACACGCTCTGCCTCAACCCTTTTTCGATGGTTGTGGACATCAATAATGACATGGAAATGCTGCTCCCGTTGCTGGCAGAAATGGCCAGTCCGCGCGAGCCGCTGAACAACTTCTGTTACACCGCATTGGCGTCAGCCATCAAACAGGTGTGGGAAATAAAAGGTAAAAACTGCACCGTCACGGATATTTACGAACTGCTGCGATCGGGAAAAATCAGTGATGAATCTGAAAAAGAATCGCAGTTGATGCACATGGCCGTGGCTCTCGAACCTTACACAAAGTATGGGGTGTACGCGAGCTACTTTGAGGGGCCGGCGACCATCGAGTTTACCAAAGACTTCATCGTGCTGGAACTCGAGGAACTCAAGAGCAAGCGCGACCTCCAGGCGGTGGTGATGCAGATCATCATGTATCGCATCACGCAGGAAATGTATCTGGATCGCTCACGGCGCAAGATAGTGATTATCGACGAGGCGTGGGATCTGATGGGGAGCGGTAGCAGCGGACATTTCATCGAAGCCGGTTATCGCCGCGCCCGAAAGTACGGCGGCGCGTTCGGCACGATCACTCAAAGCGTGGACGATTACTACAAAACAGAAGCAACCAAAGCGTCTATCAACAATGCGGATTGGCTATTCCTGTTGCGGCAGAAGCCGGAGAACATCGACCGCCTGGGCAAGGAAGGGAAGCTCACGATTGATGAGTGGATGAAACGCCAACTATCGTCCATCACCACCGACCACGGGCATTATTCTGAAATATTTGTACACAGCCCGATGGGATCTGGGGTAGGGCGTTTGCTGCTTGATCCATTCTCGATGATGCTCTTCTCTACACGGGCTGAAGACTTTGAGCGAATAAAGAACATGCGTGCTGAAAATGGCATGACCACCGAGCAAGCGATTGAAGCAATACTTGACGAACGAAAATAAACCAACAGGAGCCATGACATGGAAAACAAAATGGAAAGCCACATGAAGCGCAAAATTGTTAAACGCATTGTTGAGCGGTGCAAGAGCGAGGGCAAGCGGGCAAAAGCCATCGCCGCCGAGTTAAGGATTGCCGGGTACAAGGTATTCGCGGCTTCGTTCTGTTTGTGCGAGGACATCGTGTTTTTCGACACGCACGCAGGATTGCAAATACGCGTCATTGCCTAACCAGGGAAAGCTAAACATGTCTGCACTTGCACATTTCACCACAGGCGTTATTTCAGCGACGGTGGCCATCGCAACCATGGTCGTCTGGCAGCATTTTCACCCCGCACCCAACATGGCGAAGGTGGACATCATCAGCATCGTGACGGCGCAGCAAAAAAGTCTGACGGCGCAAATGAAGCCGGGCATGGATCAAAAGACACAAGCCGCAATCATTGAGTCGGCCGCACGCTTTGGCAAGCAGCTTGATGCCGCACTCACTCAGGTCGCAGCCGGGTGCAACTGCACCATCATCAATGCGGCGGCAATTATCAAGGATTCACCCTCTAACCGCATCGACGATTACACGCAGCGCGTAAACACGATGGCCACTGCAAAAAAATAACACATGCGCAGGATCACACAAACACTGC
>LSLI01000223.1 GCA_001577345.1 Candidatus Gallionella acididurans | reverse complement strand
TAAACTCACCCGGCAGGCCGATGCCGATGGCTTCATCCGTTACATGACTTGGTTACAGCAATGGAGTGCGGGGTTCGACTACGGCAATCTCGATGGAGTGATTGAAAAGATGAAGGGCTGTAATGCGTTTGAGCGGTCGAGGGTGGAGTTTCAGTTGCTGGTGCAGGGAAGCCCGCCCAACTCATAAGCTGGACCGGCTTCAATCCGTGTGGTACGTAGCCTGTAGCAAGGGTGCTTGATTTTTTCTTTAACGAAAGAGCAAACGAACGTTCTGTTGCCAGTCCATCCAGAGGGGGTGTCCTGTATTTTGTGTAAACGGGGTTTCGATTAACTCAGTAAAATCCGTTCTTCAAACTGGATGGAGAAACGGTTCAGAGCGGCCTTCCAGTCCCGGATTGGCATCGTCCATTTCTTGCTGATGTTTCTCAGCGCCAAGTAAAACAGCTTGGTCACCGCGTCGTCGGTCGGGAATGAACTGCGAGTTTTGATGACTTTACGCAGGCTCATGTTAATCGATTCGATGGCGTTTGTCGTATAGATTACTTTTCGGATTTCCGGTGGATAGTCAAAGAACGGGATAATCCGTGCCCAGTTCCGCCGCCAGCTCAGCCCAATCGACTGGTAATCCTTGTCCCACTTTTTTTCGAAGTCGGCCAGCCTTTGTTCGGCGAGTTCGACGGTCGCCGAGGTGTAAATCAATTTCAGATCGGCGGCGACTTCCTTCTGCATTTTCCATGGCACAAAATTCAGACTGTTGCGGACCATGTGCACGATGCACAGTTGCACAGCCGCTTTCGGATAGACGGCCTCGATGGCTTCCGGGAAGCCTTTGAGTCCGTCGACACAGGCGATAAAGATGTCTTGCACGCCCCGCGTCTTCAGCTCAGTGACCACCTGCAGCCAGAACTTGGCGCCCTCGGTTTGGGCGATCCACAGCCCCAATACTTCCTTGTGCCCATCCATGTTCACACCGATCGCCAAATACACCGCTTTGGTTCGGACCGCACCGGCATCACGCACTTTGACGTGGATGCAGTCCAGATAAAGAATCGGGTACAGCGGATCCAGCGGGCGAGCCTGCCAGACCTTCACCTCCTCGCTCACGGCGTCGGTGACCGCCGAGATGAGGCTCGGTGACACCTCGGTGCCATACATCTCTTCCAGGTGGCCCTGGATCTCCCGCACGCTCAGGCCGCGGGCGTACAGCGAGATGATCTTGTCGTCGAAGCCAGACCAACGGGTCTGATGCTTGGCAACCAGTTGCGGCTCGAATGCGCCCTGGCGGTCGCGGGGAATATCCAGCGGCAACTCACCAAAATCGCCCTGCAAGGTCTTGGCACTGTGGCCGTTTCGGGTATTGCTGGTGCCGTTGGTAACGGCTCCGCTCTTATCGTGGCCGAGGTGTTCGGTCATCTCGGTTTTGAGCGCTCGCTCAACCAGCATCTTGGTCAGTTGCTTGAGCAGGCCATTCTCGCCAATCAGGTCTTCGGGTTTCTGGTAGTTGACCAGCAGTGCGTCGGCCAGTTTTAATAGTTCAGGATCGGGTTTAACTCGTTTGCTACGCTTCGCTTCGGTCATTGTTGCTCCTTTATGCTGGCAGTCTCCTGCCAAATGACCGTTTACACAAAACTATTTACACCCTCCATCCAGAACCCTACCCCCAGACGTACTGTGGGTGCTGTGGCCAACCAGGTCTGCGCAGTTACCAATTGGCAAATGCTCTGTGGACGTACTGTGGGTGCTCTGTCAA
>LSLI01000222.1 GCA_001577345.1 Candidatus Gallionella acididurans | reverse complement strand
GCAGGGGCAACCCTGCTTTTTTTATTTCTGGGGAACAAAATGGTCTGGAAACCCAACGTAACCGTTGCCGCCGTCATTGAGGACGAAGGAAGGTTTTTGCTGGTTGAGGAGGAAACCTCGCAAGGTTTGCGCTACAACCAGCCTGCCGGGCATCTCGAAGCAGGAGAGTCGCTGGTCGCCGCCGTGGTGCGCGAAACCCTGGAAGAGTCGGCATATCACTTTCTTCCGCAACATCTGCTTGGCGTCTATCGCTGGCATTCCGGCGAATCGGACACCACTTACCTGCGCTTTGCCTTCACCGGTAAAATCACCGGGCATGAGCCCGGCCGCAAACTAGACAGCGGTATACTGCAGGCCTTATGGCTATCACCCGAACAAATCCGCACCACCCGATCCCGCCACCGCAGCCCGCTGATATTGCGTTGCGTGGAGGATCATATTGCAGGAAAGCGTTACCCCCTGGAGTTATTGGTTGATTATGGCTAACGAGCAAGCTCGTTCCCCCTATCCAGCTTTCCCCCGCAAGCGGGAGAAAGGACAAACGTGAAAATCAATACTAAATCTCGCGTCGTGGTCGGCATGTCCGGCGGAGTGGACTCTTCCGTCACGGCCCTGTTACTCAAACAGCAAGGCTACGACGTGATCGGCCTGTTCATGAAGAACTGGGAGGATGACGACAACGATGAGTATTGCTCGTCACGCCAGGATTTGCTGGACGCGGTCTCGGTCGCCGACACCATTGGCATCCCCATAGAAGCCGTGAACTTCGCAAAGGAATACAAGGAGCGAGTATTCAATTCCTTCCTGAGCGAATACCGGGCCGGGCGCACACCCAATCCTGATATCCTGTGCAATGCCGAGATCAAGTTCAAGGCGTTCCTCGACCATGCCCTTCAGCTTGGCGCCGATACCATCGCCACCGGTCACTATGCCCAGGTGCGCGAGGTGGATGGCCTGTTCCAATTGCTCAAAGCCGATGATGGCAGCAAGGACCAGAGCTACTTCCTGCATCGCCTGAACCAGATGCAACTGAGCCACACGCTGTTTCCGCTCGGTAAAATCCTGAAATCACAGGTTCGTACTATTGCCGAACGGCATGGCCTGCCCAATCACGCAAAAAAAGACAGTACCGGCATTTGCTTCATCGGCGAGCGTCCGTTCCGGGAATTCCTGAATCGCTATTTGCCGACTAAACCGGGCGAGATGCGCACGCCCGAAGGAAATGTGGTCGGGCAGCACATCGGCCTGTCGTTCTATACCATCGGACAACGGCAGGGTCTGGGCATAGGCGGGGCCAGGGAGGCCTCCGGAGAACCATGGTTTGTGGCCGGCAAGGATATGGCGAACAATCGCCTGATCGTGGTTCAGGGGCACGACCACCCCGCCTTGCTCGCACCGCGCCTGACCGCGCTGGACAGTCACTGGATCAGCGGCACCGCACCCCTGCTCGATCATCCCTATGCGGCCAAGACGCGCTATCGGCAGGCCGATGCGCCATGCCGCCTTACCCGCATCGAGGACGATTCCTGCGAGATCGCCTTTGACCAGGCGCAGTGGGCTGTGACCCCCGGACAGTCTGTGGTCGTTTATGACGGCGCAATCTGCCTGGGGGGGGCAATCATCGAAAGCGCGAAGATATAATCCGTTCGCCCTGACAACCAGCGACTTGGCTGTCGTTAACCAGCGGCTTATGTCACAGTTCTTTGGTGGCTTAGCCGAATGGCTATGCAAAGCCTTTTGACGGCCTAGTCGAATGT
>LSLI01000221.1 GCA_001577345.1 Candidatus Gallionella acididurans | reverse complement strand
GGAAGCATATTTTGTTTGGTCATATAAACCCACTCTTAACTAAATTTGCGAAAAGTATATATTTACTTTACATTTGAAGTCAATAAAAAATATACTTTATGTTGATTTAGTGTAAATATTAACTAATTACTGGCGTGGCATGAGTATTTGTACAAAGCTGGATCCGAATCAAAATCATTGAGGGTCGCTGTAACGCGTGGGCGAATAACGTCTGGGAAAAATGACCTTTTCAAGGTGAGCGAGAGGTTTGTGATGGCGGGAATGCCGGCACTGGATGTGAAGTGACCAGCTTCGTCATGGATGCGGCCAGGGTAAAAGTAACGACAACAATTGGATGTTTGGTTGTGCTGGAGGGTAGACGGAATCAGCCTGGATGATTGTCATGCGGGATGATGCGGCTTTCGAGAAGAAGTGCTGAATACAGCGATGAATACTTTAGTGCCCGCGCATAAAAGCGCGGCAATTTGTACCTGCGGCTTAGGCGTGGATATTTGCTGATAAAAGTGAATGCCGTCATTGCTAAACACCCGGCTGCAGTTCAATCGGCGAGGTGTGGCGATGCCCCGCTAAACCGAGCCGGATGTAGGTCTTTTGTCTCTCGCCTGATCAAAACAACTTGAGCTGAATCTGAAGCACGATGATGTTATTTTGTGCCGTTGAGTAGTTTTTCTGGCGAGATGAGTTCAGCATATACACTCCCTTCGCGCGTCAGCGCCGCAACGGCACTGTCAGGGAGTGGTTGAGCCACGGCAATCAACTTCTGTATTGACGGCCTGGTTAGCGCAAAGTTGCTGTCAATTTCACCAACAATAAGCCAATCAAAGGAAAACTCCAGGTGTTTCCTGAGCGCTATCAAACGATCCGTGGGCGGCGTTGCGATGCCTATTTCCCATTGAGACACGGATGCCTTGGATACGCCACACAGATCGCCGAATTTCTCCTGCGAAAGAGTGTTGCGCTCGCGCAATTGCCTGATTCTGGTTCCTATGGTCATTCTCAAATTGTACAACGATTCTATAAAATGAAATATCAATTATAAATTGACTTTGTTATTTAGAATAAATATACTTTATGAATGGATAAGTCAATTAAAACTATTTCTAGGACAGCAGGTGGTGTTATCGCCCTGTCTCTTGCGCTCGGTCTAAGTCGGGGCGCAGTCTCCCAGTGGAAGCGTGTGCCGGCAGAGCGCGTTGCCGGTGTCGAGCGATTGACTGGTATCCCAAGAGAGGAATTGCGCCTGGATATATTCGCCAAAACTCCAGCCAAAATCCATACACATCCTATGGTTGCAGAAATTGCATCCCTGGGGCGGAGCTATTGATGAGACAGAGAACCATCAGCGACTTTTTCTGGCGCGACCCAGAAATATCAGATTTGAGCCAGGAAGACAAGGCAACATTGCTTTACTTTCTAACATCGCCATCTTCAAACATCATTGGTTGTTATCAGGTTGTTTGGATGATCGCAGCGGCTGAAATGGGGTGGACAAAGGATCAACTGCTGGTAGTCGCCAAAAGATTGAAAGTCAGGGGCTTGCTGGACTTCAACGAAGCCGGTTGGGTTTGGGTAAAAATCTGGTGGAAGCACAATTCGCCAGCAGTCGCACTCAATATCAACTCAAAACTTGTCGCTCATGCGAAAAAACAATGCGCAGTTATCCCATTTGAGTGGATTGCGGATTTCGGTAAGGGATTAGAGAGGGTTGGAGTAAATACACTAGCGATAGGCTATCCATATCCCATTGATGCCCCATGCCATGCC
>LSLI01000220.1 GCA_001577345.1 Candidatus Gallionella acididurans | reverse complement strand
GCAAGTTATAGTACTGAAGTGAGCACGCCGATTTATCTTGATTACAACGCGACTACGCCGGTGGCCCCGGAGGTGGTTGATGCAATTCGTCCATTTCTGGTTGAGTACTTTGGCAACCCCTCGTCGTCTCATGCATATGGATTGATTGCACGGCAGGCTGTTGCTGAAGCTCGGGCATTGGTGGCTACCCTAATCCATGCACAGGAGGATGAGATTGTTTTCACTGGGAGTGCGACCGAAGCCAACAATCTTGCATTCCTCGGTGTCGCAAGCGCGTTGGGGGTAACGCGGCGGCATCTTGTTGTCAGCGCGATCGAACACCCCGCGGTCATGCATCCGGCTCAGCATCTGCGTGAAATAGGTTGGGATTTGTCCGTGGTGCCGGTAGATAGTTACGGCCGCGTCGATCCCCAATCAGTCGCGGCAGCCATTCGTCCCAATACGGGGCTGGTGTCGATCATGCACGCAAACAACGAGGTCGGCACCATCCAGCCGATACAGGAGATCGCGCGACTAATCAAACCTACCGGTGTGATATTCCATATCGACGCCGCGCAGTCGGCTGGCAAGGTTGAGCTTGATGTTGATGTGCTGGGAGTCGATCTGATGACTCTGGCCGGCCACAAGTTCTATGCCACGAAAGGGGTGGGCGCCCTTTATGTTCGGAGAGGAACACCGATCAGGCCGATCTTGTTCGGGGCAGACCAAGAACACGGCCTGCGACCGGGTACTGAGAACGTTCCGCTGATCGTCGGTTTGGGCGCGGCAGCAAAGCTTGCGCGGGAACATCTTCCAGCAGCGACACAGAAATTGCGGACACTGCGGGACGCGCTGCATGAACGACTAGCGGCGACTGTTCCAGGACTTGTGTTTAACGGACACATGGTCGATCGTCTGCCCAATACCTTGCACGTTTCATTTCCAGGCATCTCCGGGCGTGAGTTGTTGTCTCGTGTCGCCGACCAGGTCGCCGCTTCAGTGGGATCGGCGTGTCATTCTGAGACTGACGCGGTGAGTGGTGTGCTTGAGGCGATGGGATGTGATGCAGAACGGGCGCGTGGAGCTGTCAGATTTTCTGTGGGATGGATGTCAACATTCGAAGAAATCGAAGTTGCAGTAATGGCATTGTCCAAAGCAGTGGACAACTTGCTTGTCCGCCGGTGTTAATTCAAAACCACCGCACAACAGTACAGATCACAAACTGTACGGATCGGTTGAGGCGGCATTCTGGTTCGTCACGATCTCGATGCTGCTGTTCGGCGAAGAAACACATCCCCGAATCAGTTAACTTGAGAAGCAACTTCAAGCCACCCTTCAACTTCTAATGCCGATGCTGGTGATGCACATCTGGGAAATGTGAGTGGGCATGGGTCAGCAATTCATGCCGATGCAAATGGCGATGTTTGCTGCCTGGTGGAAACATGGAATCGTGTTCATGCCGGTGGTGTTTGTCGTGAATATGTTCATGGTCGTGTTCAAGCACCTCATGGGTATGTTCATGCTTGTGTTTTTCTGTCAGGTGCAGCCACACCCCAATCGCCATGAGCATGCCCGCAGACAGCAGTTGCGGTGTGATCGGCTCGTTCAGCAGCGCGATGGCCAGCGCCGCACCAAAAAACGGTGCTACTGAAAAATATGCGCCGGTGCGTGCTGCGCCGAGATGGCGCAGGCCGATCACGAACAACGTAAGGCTCGCTCCATAACTGGCAAAACCCAATAGCATCGCTCCAGCGACAGTGCTGCTGCCCGGCCACGTTGCGTGCGTGAT
>LSLI01000219.1 GCA_001577345.1 Candidatus Gallionella acididurans | reverse complement strand
CGTTGGATGAGGAAATTTTCGAGGTTCAAACCGTTTGAGTATCAATTACTGCCGAGGTTGGAATCAGCATCTTGCACGCAACTCCCTCGAAACGCCAATTGGTTGGAATTGATCCTATGAAATGTCAGCGGTGTTAGGCTGTAGGAGGTTTCACTGCTCACTGACGGCAGCTTCCCCTATGCCTATGTTGGTGACCGGCGGCTTTCGGGCAGCGATTTTGCAATGTTGAGCAGCTCCTTTCGACACATTGCTGACCTTGGCGACGGTCTGCTATCAGGTAAGCAATTCAGTGGGGCTAATTTCTCCAAACAACCCATAAGAGTCACTCAGACTTCCCGATAGCTGACAGTCAAGGTATAAATATGTGGATAACGAGTGGACACTCAGTAGGGTATTTGATGTTTGTGCAGTTCTCAAAGGCCCCCTGCCTCATAGTGCCGTTCAAATTACGGTATGGAGCATAACAGTCTTCACTTTTATGGTATCGTTCCAATTTCCTTGCACAAGTTAATTTGTCATTGGCATTTTCGTCGATAGGCTCGGAATAGGTGGAAACAGGAGCATGTTCATCTTTATGTTCCTTAGTCGCAGCACTCACATTCAGAGAAGCAAGTAACAAAAACAATATCAGCGTGATTATTCTCATAATCTATCCTTTCATGTCTAACAGTTATTCATATGACAGAAATATCCGGACATGTTTTGATAATACGGATACGGAGATACTCCCCCTAACTTATTGATGGAACGCAGATTATGAAATTACCCAATTCATTGCAAGGCCAATCATACGGATAGAGCGCTAACGGAGCACCAACTCGACTGGCTCTTATTGGCCATTGTTGCTGGCCACAAGCGTCGGCTTTCGTGCTGGATATATTACACCTCGACCGGCAGCAAATGGCACATTGTTGCAGGTGACGACTGTCTGCTTCCGAGCTGCCTATTCTACATCCAACAGGCCACAATCTCTGTATTGCGGCCTTGGCATTTTGCTGCCCAACCATGTATTGCACGTAACGGGTTATCAGATTTCTTGGGGTAGCCAACCCAGGCTTGCACAAATCAACATAATTTCTAGTTGTCGGCGGAGCCACGCTTTCAACCTCAGAATGCACTTTTAGACAAATTTCGTTGCATTTATTTCGGAAAAAATTACCGTAAGAGATTGATTTCCAATTACCGTTGCCGCGTCTATTTCGAGAAGCGACACAAACATTACTGTGCCACATTGTTTTGCCGTAACTTATTTGCGGTATCCGTATTATGTGATTGATAGTAATCACTAAATACTGCTTTACATTGTTTATCGTCAACTCATAAAAGTAAACTATACTTTACTTCTATATTTTGCCTCACTATACTGCAAAGCATGAATATTTCCACTATTGGCGCAATTATCAAAAAAGAAAGGGAGTCCTGCGGTTTGACCCAAGGGGTTCTGGCCAAGGTATCGCACGTCTCCAGGGTGACTATCGTAAACCTTGAGAACGGCAAGGTTGGCGACATTGGTGCCGTCAAGCTTTCCGAGATTGCGGAGAATGTCGGGATTTCATTGTTTTCAATGGGGAAGAAAGTGGATTTCATTAAGATGACGCTAGGTAACGTCAACACGAGCTACAAGAACGCCATGTCCAAATCCGATCTGGAACAGTTCATGCTCAGCGGCAAGATACAGCCAGGACTGGAGGGGCAAGTGTTGCACCTGATTGATGAGACGCCTACCTCTCTAGTCTCTAGCACCGTCAAGCAGATTGCGGCGAAGAAG
>LSLI01000218.1 GCA_001577345.1 Candidatus Gallionella acididurans | reverse complement strand
ACGCCTACCCCCATGCCCCCCTGCACGATCGGCAGCAAGCGCCGGCCTTTAATGTATAAGTGGGGCAAAACGGTCTCCAGCATTTATTTTGGTTCCTCAAAACGACGGGTCACCCGCCCCCGACGGGATGGATAGAAATTCACAATCTTCATATCCGTAATCGAGTATACACTTAGCTGCCTGGAATCAAGGGCGACTTCCTGGGCAACAGGTGCATAAACCGGCCTGCAACTTCACTGTAATAGCGGAACCAGACTACCCCGATTGTGCGTTTTTTCCTGGAAATTCCCCTGGGCTTGATCTGCGGTTGTGCGGCCCACATCCCATGCCTCGTTTCCAGCATCAGCGAGCACGTATCGATCGCATAGGGCGAAGCGCCCAGGCTTCCGTACTGGTCGAGGATCGCATTCATCTGCGGTATTTTGTCTGGCCGAAGCGACCATGCTTCCATGATCGTGAACACGAAATCGGCCTTCAATGTCAACGCCGCTGACTGGATATCCCGCGCAGACGGGTCCTTGTCCTCGACGCTTCCGGGATGAATCATCACCGGGATGAACTGCCCGGTGGTCAGGTTGCCCTCGCCTCCTAGTCCCGTCCCGATGCATTTTGCGCTAAAATTGCCTCATCAGATTTGAATGGAGTCCGGATCGTGAACACACAACTTTTGCAGCAAGCAAGCGTGCTCGGCATTGACGAACAGATCGAGCTGGTTGAAGCCATCTGGGACGGCATCGTTAGTCGCGGTGCCGCACCACCGTTGACGGATGCACAAAAAACGGAACTTGACCACCGCCTGGCAGATCATCTGGTAAATCCGAACGATGTGGTTTCCTGGAGTGAAGTAAAGGCAGCCGCTCTTGCCAAAATCAGGCAATGAGCCTGCCCGTCACTTTTCATCGTGCCGCCAGTGCAGAGTTCATCGAAGCAAGTGCATGGTATGAAAGCAAGCGACTCGGCCTTGCTCTTGAGTTCATGTCCGAGATTGACCGTTGCGTATCGCTGGCATCTGAAAACCCTCCTCAGTTTGCCGTTGTTCGCGAGGACATTCGGCGCGTCGTCGCCCATCGTTTTCCATACAGTGTTTATTTTCGCGCAGAGAAACATCGCATTGTTGTCTTGGCGGTATTCCATGGCAGCAGAGATCCCGTCATTTGGCTGGCTAGAGTCTAGCCCTACCGTAAGGACTTCCCCGTCCAGCTAAATCCTGGATTTACATTTTTTCCTCCGTTACACAAACGCCCTGATCCCAGCCCAGAACAAATCAACTTTCGGTGACAGAAATTGATACATTGTGCGCACCCGACGAGCAAGGTATTGTACTGCTGCAACAAGCTATCAGCCGCCTCAACCTGTTGGCACGCGCTTATCACCACGTGCTCAAAGTGGCGCGCACCATCGCCGAACTGGGAGCGGATCACGACATCGCAACCAAACATATTGCCGAGGCGATGCAGTATCGGCACTTGATTTCTGAAGTACCCTGTTCGGATGAAATGTTGATTTTTAGAGGCTCCCAGTAGTTATCCAAACAGCTTGCTGAAGAACCCCTTTTTCTTTGCCGTAAATCCATACTCTTCCAGATTAGCCTTCACGGATGCCACATAGTCCGCATCGTCACGCTTGATATGATTGAACAGCCAGGTAACCAGCAAGTTATTCAACTCTTCAGAAACATCCTCGCCCAGCTTGAATCGTTGCTGATATTCACCCACGCGCTTTACAAACAGGCCGTGAACCTTTTTGTGCGCCTTGAAGAAAGGATAATTT
>LSLI01000217.1 GCA_001577345.1 Candidatus Gallionella acididurans | reverse complement strand
ACCCCCGCCCCGTAACCCCCTGGTTCGTTTCCAGCACGGCTTTGAACGGCTGTTCAACCGGGTGCGCCAGCAGTACAAATGGCTGCTGCTGGTCGCGCTCTCCCATCGCCCCCGATTTATCATCGGCTTTCTCGTATTTGTGCTGATCTCCTTCGCGCTGGTGCCCTGGCTGGGAAGAAACTTTTTTCCGGTGGTGGACGCCGGCGAAATCAAGATGCACATCCGCGCGCAGACCGGCACGCGGATCGAGGAAACAGCGCGGCTGTGCAACGAGATCGAAAACCGGATCAGAAGCTATATCCCGTCCGGCCAAATCAGGCACATGACGGACAATATCGGCCTGCCGGTGAGCGGGATCAATTTGACCTACAGCAACTCGTCCCCGATCGGGCCGGGTGACGCGGACATTCTGATCACCCTGAACGAAGACCACCGGCCCACCGCGGAATACGTGAGAGAGTTGCGCGCGCATCTTTCGGACGATTTCCCCGGCACCTCATTCGCCTTCCTGCCCGCCGACATCGTCAGCCAGATCCTGAACTTCGGCATGCCCGCGCCGATAGACGTGCAGGTGATCGGTTTCAAACGCAAGGACAACCAGGCCTACGCCTCGCTGATCATGGATCGTTTCAAGAAAATTCGCGGCCTGGTGGATCTGCGCGTCCAGCAGGTGTTCAACTACCCGGAGTTCCACGTCGACGTGGACCGCGCCCGCGCGCGTGAAATGGGCCTGTCCCAGCGCGATGTGGCCAACAACCTGCTGGTCGCCCTGGCCGGCAGCTTCCAGACCGCGCCCAACTTCTGGGTCAACCCCGGCAACGGCGTTTCTTACGCGTTTGTAGTACAAACGCCGCAGTATCGCCAGGATACCCTCAACGACCTGCGGAATGTCCCTGTCACCTCGGGGCCGAACAGCAGCTCGCAGCTGATTAGCGGCTTGGCCACCATCACCCGGAGCCAGGGAGAGGGCGTGGTATCCCATTATGACGTGCAGCCCGCCATCGACATTTACGGCACCACCCAGGGGCGCGACCTGGGCGATGTGGCTCATGATATAGAACAAGTGATCAATGAAACCATCCAGGATGTGCCAAAGGGATCCTTCGTGGTCGTGCGCGGGCAGGTGAAAGCCATGAACGATTCATACCGGCAACTGCTGTTCGGCTTGCTCGGCGCAATCGTGTTCGTTTACCTGCTGATTGTAGTCAACTTCCAATCCTGGCTGGATCCGTTTGTGATCATCACGGCCCTGCCCGCCGCCCTGGCGGGAATCGTCTGGATGTTGTTTGCCACGCATACCACCCTGTCGGTCCCGGCGTTGATCGGTTCGATCATGTGCATGGGTGTGGCGACCGCAAACAGTATTCTGGTGGTCAGTTTTGCGCGGGAAAGGCTGCAAGCCGGGGATAGCGGCATGACTGCGGCCCTGGATGCGGGCTTTGTCCGCTTCCGCCCGGTGCTGATGACGGCTCTTGCGATGATCATCGGCATGATCCCCATGGCGCTCGGCCTGGGCGAGGGCGGTGAACAAAATGCGCCATTGGGCAGGGCGGTGATCGGCGGGCTGGCCTTCGCAACGGTCGCAACCTTGATCTTTGTGCCGGTGGTATTCAGTCTGGTTCACGACAACAAAGGGAAGCGGCGTCATTGAATAAATCAAAATCCCAGCAAGGCCATGCTCCAGCCCTGCTGGACGATGCTTTCAATATGACGGTCTCGTTGCGTATCACCCGTGATGGAAGGCGCTGCCGTCTTGTGCAGCGGAACAATCA
>LSLI01000216.1 GCA_001577345.1 Candidatus Gallionella acididurans | reverse complement strand
ACAGTGTTTGTGTGATCCTGCGCATGTGTTATTTTTTTGCAGTGGCCATCGTGTTTACGCGCTGCGTGTAATCGTCGATGCGGTTAGAGGGTGAATCCTTGATAATTGCCGCCGCATTGATGATGGTGCAGTTGCACTCGGCTGCGACCTGAGTGAGTGCGGCATCAAGCTGTTTGCCAAAGCGTGCGGCCGACTCAATGATTGCGGCTTGGGTCTTTTGATCCATGCCCGGCTTCATTTGCGCCGTCAGACTTTTTTGCTGCGCCGTCACGATGCTGATGATGTCCACCTTCGCCATGTTGGGTGCGGGGTGGAAATGCTGCCAGATGGCCATGGTTGCGATGGCCACCGTCGCTGAAATAACGCCTGTGGTGAAATGTGCAAGTGCAGACATGTTTAGCTTTCCCTGGTTAGGCAATGACGCGTATTTGCAATCCCGCGTGCGTGTCGAAAAACACGATGTCCTCGCACAAACAGAACGAAGCCGCGAACACCTTGTACCCGGCAATCCTTAACTCGGCGGCGATGGCTTTTGCCCGCTTACCCTCGCTCTTGCACCGCTCGACAATGCGTTTAACAATTTTGCGCTTCATGTGGATTTCCATTTTGTTTTCCATGTCATGGCTCCTGTTGGTTTATTTTCGTTCGTCAAGTATTGCTTCAATCGCTTGCTCGGTGGTCATGCCATTTTCAGCACGCATGTTCTTTATTCGCTCAAAGTCTTCAGCCCGTGTAGAGAAGAGCATCATCGAGAATGGATCAAGCAGCAAACGCCCTACCCCAGACCCCATCGGGCTGTGTACAAATATTTCAGAGTAATGTCCGTGATCGGTGGTGATGGACGATAGTTGGCGTTTCATCCACTCATCAATCGTGAGCTTCCCTTCCTTGCCCAGGCGGTCGATGTTCTCCGGCTTCTGCCGCAACAGGAATAGCCAATCCGCATTGTTGATAGACGCTTTGGTTGCTTCTGTTTTGTAGTAATCGTCCACGCTTTGAGTTATCGTGCCGAACGCGCCGCCGTACTTTCGGGCGCGGCGATAACCGGCTTCGATGAAGTGTCCGCTGCTACCGCTCCCCATCAGATCCCACGCCTCGTCGATAATCACTATCTTGCGCCGGGAGCGATCCAGATACATTTCCTGCGTGATGCGATACATGATGATCTGCATCACCACCGCCTGGAGGTCGCGCTTGCTCTTGAGTTCCTCAAGTTCCAGCACGATGAAGTCTTTGGTAAACTCGATGGTCGCCGGCCCCTCAAAGTAGCTCGCGTACACCCCATACTTTGTGTAGGGTTCGAGAGCCACGGCCATGTGCATCAACTGCGATTCTTTTTCAGATTCATCACTGATTTTTCCTGATCGCAGCAGTTCGTAAATATCCGTGACGGTGCAGTTTTTACCTTTTATTTCCCACACCTGTTTGATGGCTGATGCCAATGCGGTGTAACAGAAGTTGTTCAGTGGCTCGCGCGGGCTGGCCATTTCCGCCAGCAACGGGAGCAGCATTTCCATGTCATTATTGATGTCCACAACCATCGAAAAAGGGTTGAGGCAGAGCGTGTTTTGTCGCTCATCCGCGAATTCGATAAATTCACCATCCATCAACTCGCACAGGTTTTTGTAACTGCGCCCCACGTCGATGATCCACACTTTTGAACCGGCTGAACGATAGCGATACGCCATTTCATTGACGAATACCGACTTGCCGGAACCTGATAGTGCGGCCACTGCAAAATTGTAATTTCCTCCGGTGTTATCGAACAGGTCG
>LSLI01000215.1 GCA_001577345.1 Candidatus Gallionella acididurans | reverse complement strand
ATGCTGGTGGTTTGCAGGCTGGTGTGACCAAGTAATCGCTGGATGATGTTCAGTGGCACGCCAGCTAATGCCAAATGACTGCCGCAGGTGTGGCGCAGCCAATGTACCGTGGCGCGCTCAAAAGCCTTTGCCTCGATATGCCGCCCTTCGTTTTTTAATGTTTGTCCAATGCCGCTGAAAAATGCACGCAGCGATTTGGATAGCGCGCTGGTTGTTACCGCGCCCTCTCCCGTCGCGCTTGCGATAAGCGGTGTGGCCGGCGGGTTGCTGGTGATGTCCTGACTCAGCCCGCGATGTGCGAAATAAGTTTGCATCGCCTCGATGACCTCGCTTGAAAGTGGTACGGCGCGCCACTTGCCGCCCTTGCCAAAGACCTTCAGCATCCAGCGCACGCCTATCCCATCGGCCAGCGGCATGGTATAGATGCGCCCTACTGATGCGTCCACCAGCTCGGATATACGCAGGCCGGTTGCATAGGCGAGCGGCAGCACAAAATTCAACCGCGCCGAATAGCTGGTTGCAGGTAGTTGGCGCAAGGAAGTCATCAAACAATTCCATTGCCCCACCGAAAACGCGCGCATGAATTCGACGTCCGGGGTTGAATCCGGGTTCGGAGTGGACAGAGATTTCGACACCGCGCTCCACGGATTGAACGCGCAGTATTGCACTCTCACCAGCCACTCAAAAAGGTTGCCGACAATGGTTATTGCGTGCCTTGCACTGCTGGCTGAGAGCGCACCATCAAATGGACGCCATGCCTGTTTATGACGCGCAATTCCTTTTGCCCCCAGCCAGGTTGCCTGAGCAACTCGAAACGGCCAGTCTTGCGCGTCTGTTCTGCCGATCATGGATAGCCAATCCCGATAAGCCGCGCAATCCTCGACAGACAGGTCTGACATTGCCTTCCCTCGCTCAAGGATTGCCCACAACAAAATTCGTTCGGCCTCTTTTTGGTAGGCGCGCTGCGTGTTTGGGTTGCCCGACTTCGTGGACAGCCACGAATTGATCGCCTGGTGATCATTGGTCGCATCAATGCGCGGCGCACCTGGATGGCGGTTCGAGCCAGTTCGCCCGTCGAGATCGGATGGTGCGACAAAATTATGAAGCGGGACAATGCCGGTGCTTTGCAATCGCGTTTGATTCAGCGCGCCAGCGGGCATGCTGCGCAGTGGCGCAAGCGACTGTGCCGGCAACGCGCCCAGCGATGATTCATAGCCGCGCAGCCAAGCCACAATGCGCGCAGCACCCTTTTCTCCCAATCTTGGCACGCCCACCCACCAGCGATACCCGCTGCCGGTAATTCGGTCGATCAAATGCCCTATCGTTGGCAGCTTGGCCAGCACCAGGCGGCGCGCAATCGCCTCATCGAACCACGCCGCTACCCAGTCCTCGCGCACCGGTTCGGTGGCAATGAGAGGCTCAATCCATTTCAATGCGGCCAATTGCCGATCAATCAGGCGTTGTCTTTTCTGCCGCTTGGTATTAGCCGCTTCTGGATATGCCTCGATGTACGCTTGCACCAACTCTTTTTCGCTGAAGAAATTATCGGGATCGTAATTTTCTCGGAAAGCGTTGAGCGACGGCTGCTCGATGTGCTCTGTTTCTCCGGGCTTGGCTAATCTTAGTTTTAACAGGTGTGCATTACGCCGCTTCCCGTGTCGCAGTGACACCTGGCGCAACGTATCTTGTACCCACTTGAGCGTGGTTTTTGCCCGACGCAGATCCATACCCGTCTCAAGGTACCGATCGGCCATTTTTCCAAGGTCCACTCCCAACAGATTCGCCCGGTAAAATGCGACGTGATGCCG
>LSLI01000214.1 GCA_001577345.1 Candidatus Gallionella acididurans | reverse complement strand
CCCCTTCAGCTTCGAGAGTGCCTGGAACTTCGCTCTGGACACGTTGAAGAACTCGGCAGTCTTCGTCACTCGCGCAAGATGAATGGCGTCTGGTTGTGAGTTTAATCGAAGGCGACTATGGGTGGTAGTGAGACACTTAAGGAAGTCGGCCGTCGTCAGGCCAAAATCCAGGAACGCCCAGTAAGTCAGTAGAAGTGCGATCCTGCTAACAATTACGATTGCCTTCCCGAAATCACTTTGTTGAAGGCCTGGGTCGTCTCCGTGAGCTATGGCGTCTCTAACGTCTTTGATGAGTGTGAAGTCGTCGTCAGAGAGATTGATGATGCGCACGATATCGTGGTCGGTATTCGCTAGCGCTTGTTGGTATTTCGTCAAAAACGACATCTTCCGTTCGCCGGAGAATAGGCGACCAACAATATCAATCAGTTCATCACGTTGATCTTCAACAAGTGGATGCGACAGCTGGGCTATCGCAATCTTAAAAGCCGACTGTTTTTTTGGATTCAGACCAGTAGCTGGAAGTCGCTTCACGCCTTTCGCGCGTTGAGTGACATACTGGTCAAGCAGGCTAACATATGCAAGCACTTTATATTCCCAAAAGCCTTCATATCGCTGCATGCCTGCGAGACGTACCCAAGTTACCTCCCGATATATTGATTTGTAGTAGTTCTCGAAAATTGTCTGCCATCGTTCCTCGATAGCACGTTTCTGGACGAAGCACTTGATCCAGAAGCCATTGTCTGAAAAATCCCGTTCCACCTTATTGAAAGTAGGGAAGTATGCTGGATAGAGGCATCCGTCGTCGGCCATGATATCGACGCAAATTATTGATATCGGATAGGCAATCAGTATGGATAGCAAACTAGAGAGTTCCAGAGATTTACTCTTTAGGTCTCTCAGACTGAATTTGCCATTAGTTCGTTCGAAGATGAACTCAATGTGTTCATTCAGAACGTGGTCTTCGCCCTGTTTTCTGAAGCCACCAACGTACTCACTTCTTACTGTGAACTGCTCGCGTCCTGACCTGACATTCACCGAGAACTGCTTTGGCTGTTCGGTCCATGTGAGTTTTTCACCGACTATCCCGTCGATGCGGTGGCCGTGCAAAAACCACTCGGATATCTCGCTGTAACGAATATCGATGCGTTTGAACTCCGCTGCATCTACGTCGCCGTCAATCACGTAATCGGCGTAGAGGACAAAGCCATTGACTTTACATTCAAAGAGGCTAAAGGAATGTCCATCGCTTGTTCTTGCTTTGACGACGTGCCATGTTTTCCCATCGACGAATTTCTTCGACGGCCACGCACCTTTGAACGTTACCTGCGCCCAATTGCCAGAACCAAAAGAAAGAGTTCCTTGCCCGAGTTCTCCGAGTTCGGCGTGATACAAATCTACAGTGTGTGTGTGCTGTTTGAAGAAATCCATGTTTTTAGCCATGTCTAGTTGCTTCCGAGCGACAAACGAGCCTTCGTAAACTTTAGGGAATGTCACGACATGATACGACAATACCTGTTCGCGCTGCTTGGAAGCAGACAGCGACCGAACGTGAAAGCCGCCACGAGCGAGGGTTCGCTCTGGCGAGCGGTCGCTCATTGCAATCGCGTTGACCGTCTTCAAATGTCCGGATCGGCATGTCACATGTGGTTGGGATCAACTTCTGCTGTACGCGAGAAAGGTTATTCGCTGAAAATGCTTTCAGCTTGGCAACCTGGCTGCCCGCATAGACAGCGCGCGGGTTTTACCTTAGCTAGGACAAGCCAGAACCGGGCAATGTCCAAGTGCATTCACGGCCCGGTCTTGTTGCTGATTTAGTTCGATTGACA
>LSLI01000213.1 GCA_001577345.1 Candidatus Gallionella acididurans | reverse complement strand
TGCAGCACAAATTCCCGTAAACGGGGCGCAACGCACCCTGCTTTATGTGGAAGATAATCCGGCCAATCTGATGCTGATCGAGCAAATCATTGAGAGTCTCCCGCAGCTAAGCATGATGAGCGCACGCGATGGCAATCTCGGCGTAGCCCAAGCACGCGCCCATCTCCCGGACGTGATTCTAATGGACATCAATCTGCCCGGCATTAACGGATTTGAAGCCCTGAAACTCCTGCGCGCAGATCCGTCCACGGCGCATATCCCTGTCATTGCCCTCAGTGCCAATGCCATGCCGCGCGATATCGAGAAGGGCCTGGAGGCCGGATTTCTCAGGTATCTCACCAAACCCATCAAGGTCAATGAATTTATGAAAGCCTTGGACGATGCTCTGAAATTTACAGGAACGGGATTGGATGATACAAATAACATGGACAATCACGATGATTAGCTTATGCCCCCCAAATGGTTTGGTCGCTTCTCGCACCGAATGACCGCAAACGGGCAGTGAGTTTTGATGCTTGACAGGCAAGTTTGGGTTAGGAACGGATTGTTTATAGTCGCCAACGTCCATGTCCGGTGTGTGTCGAAAGGAGCTGCTCAACATTTCAAAATCGCTGCCCGAAAGCCGCCGGTCACCAACATAGGCATAGGGGAAGCTGCCGTCAGTGAGCAGTGAAACCTCCTACAGCCTAACACCGCAGACATTTCATAGGATCAATTCCAACCAATTGGCGTTTCGAGGGAGTTGCGTGCAAAATGCTGATTCCAACCTCGGCAGTAATTGATACTCAAACGGTTTGAACCTCGAAAATTTCCTCATCCAACGCTAGAATGCATATAGCCCGAAATTCATCAATTAGCGGCAACTGTGTTGCAATTTGTTCACTCGAAAATCGGGGAGAGTTTCGCCAGCACTTCGTCCATGATTGATGCTGGCAAGGTGTCCACCTTTCGCGCATTGCGAGCACCGAGATCGAGCACACGGGGCTGATCGCAGCGAACGACACCAGTTGTCTTGATACCAGTAACGGGGACAGCGAACCCAATGTGACGGGCGAAGTCACCACCGCTGGTGATCGGGCAAACCACGGTCAGTTTGGTTGCCTCGTTGAACTCTGCCGGGGATACGACCAAAACAGGACGGCTCCCGCGCTGTTCCCGTCCTCCAGTCGGATCAAGCGATACCAAGTAGATGTCGCCCCGCTTCATATCAACTCACCACCCACAGCAGGCGCATCTACCCATTCGCGCTCTTCAGCCGGCTGTGGCTGGGAATAGTCCGAGGCGGCCAGTAGTTCTGCCAGTGTGTAACGAGGTCGAGGGTTTGGATCGACCACCAGACAGCCATTGGTGACAGCCACGCCTACGGTCGCTCCAACTTGCAAATGCAATTGGTCGAGAAACGCTGGCGGTACAGCCAGCATGACCGAGCCGCCGACCTTGCGCAGATTGGTTTTGTGCATGATGTATCTCCATTTAATGAGTTATATTTAAATATAACTTAAGTCGCCTCGAAGTACAAATCTTTGTCAAGCGATTGATAAGGTTTCACCCAGCTTGGCTAACCAGCCCGAACCTATTCTTTATCACGGGCGTGCCGAATGCGTTTAATAGTGCGCAAAGCATCATCACGGTTAACAAAAACCTGCTGTTTCAAGCCGCCACGATGGTTGTTGAGACCAAAAGAGAATGAATGCGCCAAACAGATCCCGGCACAACACCAGGTCGTATCAACTCATGTTCGGCTTAAATTCCAGCCTCATATTTCGCCCCCCTTTCGGTGCTGGCCAACTCCACCGCGCGCCACAGGTTCTCGTCTGATGTATCGGTGTAG
>LSLI01000212.1 GCA_001577345.1 Candidatus Gallionella acididurans | reverse complement strand
TTTGTGCGCAAACCTTTCAGGTCTCCGGCGAAACGGTCGCAGTACAACGCCATGCCGACCCACTTCTGGCTCATGAACCAGTTGTAGTTTCTTTCGCGCGCCAGATCCGATTTTCGCAGATGGGGTGACCGTTCGATGTAGCGGAGTGCAAGGGTTTCCACCAGGCTGACCATCTGTTCCTTGAAGTCGGGACGGTCGCCATACAGTAGGCGGAACAGGGAATGGATAGCGTAAAAGTTCGCCCCGAGGCGGGTATAAAAATGCCGCAGACGAAAGTTCCCGATCTCGGGTTTCAGATCGAGCAGTATTTCATTCAGCAGTGCGTGTGAAGCTTGTTCGTACATCAGCGGCCTTTCCTTTTTTCTGGTTCAGGGTTGCACACGCAGCCATGCGTCCACTTCCGGCCAATAATGCGCGGCACCCTCGAGGATTCCGGCGCTGTAATTTCCGTTCATGCCGAGATAACCGCCCTTGGCGATGTAGAGTGTATGCTTGTTCTCGTTTGCCACCAGACTTTTAACTTCTGCATCAGCATTGGCCACCAGCACCGATGGTATGTCGCTCATCAGCACGTTCAGGTCATTGCCGCTGTCTCCGGCAAATATCGCGGTTTCGCTGTCGAAGCCGCTGCGCGATATCAGGAACCGGATGGCGTGCAGTTTGCTGGCGCCGGCCGGCAAAACATCCAGCAAACCCAGGCCGGCTGCTGCATCGATGCTCCAGATCAGATTGGCCCTGATATCGGCATACTTTAACCGCTGGTCTATCTCGGCGACTAATTTCCGCGCATCCGTTTCGACAGGAACATGGAAGCTGAGCTTGTGGCGACTCTGCTTATTCTGTTCCTGCCGGCGCAGCACCGGGAAAACACACAATACGCGATACAGGTCGTCGTGCGTCAAACCCTGCCAATCGGGCGCAATATGATCGTCCCATTCGTCCCATTGTTTCCAGTCGGAAGAATAAATCGTCGCGCCGACATCGCCGATGACAAAATCGGGTTGCGGCAGGCCAAATTCGGTAATGGCCTGCTCGACGAGGGCGCGGTTTCTGCCCGTCACATAGGCAAGCGTCACTTCTTTGCGGCTCACCAGTAGTCTGAACCGTGATCTGGCTTCTGGCGATTCGGGTTGTGTGCCGTTCGGGATCAGCGTCCGGTCGAGGTCGGTGCATAGCAGGAGTCGTTTCATGATGTGGTATCTTCCAGTGCTTTTGAGAAAAAGTTGTAGTGGTTCATTGCTTCCAGGATTCCCGCAGCATGTGGTTTTTTTGAAAAATATATCTTGTCGATGTTGGCCAGATCGGACAATTCCGCAAGGTGGCGGTTGTCCACCACCACGCCCAGCGTATTGCCGCGCAGCATGTCTGCATCGGCGCCGGTAACGCCGGCGACCAGCGTGTTTTCAAGCGGGAAGCCGAGCTGTTCGGCGCACCAGCGCAGCGCCAGCCCTTTCGACGCCCTGACCGGGAGGACATCGAGGAATTGGCCGAAAGAAAAAATAACGTTCACGGCCTGCTCGTTGCGCAACAATATTTGCCGGATGTTCTGGATATCTGCCACCGCAGGATCGATGTAGTAACTGATTTTGAAAGCGCTTTGATACCTTCTCGGCTGCATTTCAAGTCCCGGAATCTCCATGAGGATGTTGCGCACCGCCTGCCGGTTCCACAGATGGTCGATGTGGCGGCCCCACACGGCGTCTTCGGTCAAGTTTGGCGCATAGTGGATCTCTGTTCCCTGTCCGGTGATCAAAACGTCGGGTTGGCTAATGTTGTGCAGCTTCAGCGTGGCCAGTGCATCGTCCAGACGGCGCCCTGTTGCGATACCGAAGATGATGGCTTTTCGGTGTA
>LSLI01000211.1 GCA_001577345.1 Candidatus Gallionella acididurans | reverse complement strand
GATAGGGGTAGGAAACGGCGATCACCGTCCCCTCCCTCCGAACCCGGTGTGCGGTTTTCCCGCGACGGGCTCTCCAGTCAGTTGTTTCCTCATCGGGATTGGCGCGCCAATATGTGAGCTTCGTGCATCGTGAACAGCCCAAGATCAGCGAAGAAGGCATTCGGCCATTGTTTGTGATCGCGTTGGCAATGACCTTGACCCGGTCTGTGCTTCTGCCTTCGCAGTATTGCCCGCAATCGACGACGAACAAAGCCGTCGATTGACGAGAAGGTGAACCGATGGGCATGTTTGAAGTAGCCGTACCAGCCTTTCAGAGTCGGGTTGAGCGCTGCAATTACGTAACCAATAGAGTTTCCCTCATTACGCTTCGTCTTGATGCGGATTTTATCCCGCAAGGACATCAGACTTTTCTTGCGTACCCAACGCTGCCCAGCTTCAAACCGGTAACCCAGAAACTCAAACCCTTGACCTTCTACCCGGCAATCCCCAACATGGGTCTTGTCTGGATGAAGCGTCAATCCGTTCGCGCTCACCCAAGCACGCATACGAGCCAGCGCAGATTCCGCTTCTTCCCGACTGCGACATAACACCACGGAGTCATCAGCATATCGCACCATCACCAGCCCGGCCTCACGCATTTCTACGTCAAGCTCGTGCAGGTAAATATTGGCGAGCAGAGGGCTGATTACCGCCCCTTGCGGACTACCCGACATCGGCGTCCATCGCTTCATGTCCTCCATAATATCTTGCTTGAGAAACCGCTGAACGAGCCCCAACACCCCGCCATCTGCAATCCGATTTCCCACTTTCGCGAGAAGAGATGCGTGTGGAATCGTGTCAAAGTAGCTTTGCATATCTGCGTCCACCACCCAGCAGTAGCCTGCTTTCAAATACTGATCCACTTCGCGCAGCGCATCCTTGCAGCCCAAACCTTGCCGAAAGCCGTAGCTTCTTGGTTCGAATTCGTGCTCAAAGATCGGCTCGATCACCAATTTCAGCGCAGCCTGAACCACGCGGTCTTTGACAGCCGGTATACCGAGCGGACGCTGCCCCTTGCCTTTTGGTATGTACACACGTCTTACAGGCTGCGGGCGATAACTGCCATCCCGCAGTGCTTGCGCCAGTTCAGCCAGATAGCAGTCCCGTCCTTGCGCGAATCTCTCCACGCTCATACGGTCTACACCAGCCGCCCCGGCGTTCCGTTCGACCTGTATCCATCCCAGCCCCAACGTTTCGGGGCGCGACACTTTGTCGATCAAACTATGCCATTTGCCTCCCTTAACTCCTGTTTGTAGAGCTGCCAACATAGCTTCTGTCCAGATTGGAGCTGGCACGAATTTCCGCTGCATGCAGCTTCCCAGCGCGCTTGCATCTCGTCTAGTCGTTTCCGACACTAGCGATGCTTCAACTTTCATCTCTGCTCTTTCCGGCCTTTGGCTATCAACTTTCCTGCCCCACTTCCCTAATGCGTCTTTTGCTCTGACGCACTTCTCCACGGTACAGCCTACTGCTCCGTGTCCAGTACTATTGGGACTCTGACTCCTGCCCGCGTTCACACCGCTGGCAGGTCTCCCCGCTTGCTGCATGCCACATTCCTATCGTTCCGTCCTCAACCACGTTGTACGCCGCAACATCGCTTTATCCGCCACTACAGCGTGCTGCGTTGATTCCAGGCTTCGCCACTTTAGTGCAGGCTCGCCGCAATACCCCGCCGAAACAGGTTCGTTATCCTACGGACCGACAGTTCGCTTCCGGTTACTCCCCACCCCGCCTCGCGACGACGCAGTTACCTTCAGCTACAGAGCTGTGGCCAACTCCGACAGGGACTTGCACCCTGCAAATGGCACGCCCTCGCGGGCGTACACT
>LSLI01000210.1 GCA_001577345.1 Candidatus Gallionella acididurans | reverse complement strand
CACTGCGCTATTTGACCGATCCCATGAGGATTGGATATAAAATCAAGCGGCGCCAGTTGAAGTATGCCCACAATTCCTTCGACAAGTCTTTCGATTGGGATTGGAAAAAAATCAACTTCAATCGCATAGCGCTGGTTAATCTTCTGGTCTCCAAAAAACCGGATTGTGCCTACCTTGAAATCGGGTGCGCAACAAATGGTTTATATGACTCGGTTCCTGCCCTGAACAAGGTTGGTGTCGACCCGCAAAATGGCGGGAATGTAAGAAAAACATCCGATGATTTTTTTCATGCGAATAATTCTTGTTTTGATGTTATCTTCATTGACGGCCTGCATACCTACGATCAGGTTCGAAGGGATATTGTCAACTCAATCAAATTTCTCAAGCCTGGCGGCTGGATTGCTTTTCACGATATGCTGCCGAGAAATTGGATGGAACATAATGTGCCCTACCTGGGAACAGGCCCCTGGACAGGCGATGTATGGAAGGTTGCGTTCGAACTATCCCAAACTGACGGTATTGATTTTAAAATATTGAAAATTGATTGTGGCGTCGGCGTGCTAAGGCTTACCAAGGATAAACCGGCCTTGACTGATTTAACCGCCGAGTTATCGGACAAACCATTCTCTTATTTTTATGAAAACATTTCCCGGTTGCCCGTTATCGAATGGAATGACGCCCAGGATTGGCTGCATGAAACAGCCGCTGTTAAATAAACCGCTTTGCGAACATTTTGCTTTACTCGGCAATTGCGCAACCCCGCTGACATAATGAAAACCGGTTTGCCACCCGTTCTGTTAACTTCCTGCGTGATTGTTGCCGACCATTCTGTCTCCTTGAAGGATGAAAATTCCCGTATCAGACTGACCGTTGAATCAATAGAAAAATGGCTGGCTATCTCGCCGGATTTGCGTTTGGTTATATGCGACGGGTCAAATTTTGATTTTTCCGGGATCCTTCTTGCAAAATTCCCCCATGCAAATATCGAATGCCTGTACTTCCAAAACAGTGCGGAAATGGTAGCCCTGCATGGCAAGGGATATGGCGAAGGCGAGATCGTCAATTACGCTATCGCAAACTCAGCCTATCTCGGGGAATCAAGCTACTTTGCAAAGTGTACCGCCAAGCTGTGGGTCGAAAATTTTCTTGATTGCGTCGCGGGCTGGAATGGGACATGTTTGTGCAAAGGCTATTTTTCCGATGTTTTTTCATTCAAGCGGACCCGGTTTGAATACATAGATACCCGGTTTTATCTGGTCAGCAAATCGTTCTATTCGAAATACCTGGCCTCAGCTTATTTGAAAGTCGGCGGCGAGCGCGGGCTGAGTCTCGAGCATTGCTTTCGCGATGTGATCCTGGAAAACAAATTAAGCAAAATATTATTCAATGTGCCGCCGGAAATCTACGGGGTAGGGGGCGGAACCGGCACTTATTACAAGAACAATCTGAAGCGCAAAATCAAGGAGGCGATAAGGCTGCGAATGGCAAGAAGAAACAAGTCTTTTAAATATTTGTTTGAATAAATCCAGCTTCAACATGTACGATGCCTTATTGAGATTTCCATAATTCATGGCGTACATGCCGTCATTCTGCAGGCGGGAATCCAGCAATCCAAAAAATACATTGCCGTCATTGCGAACGAAGTGAAGCAATCCAGCAAGATTAAAGATGCATTTTGTTTAAACCATCTGGATTGCCACGTCGGCTACGCCTCTGCTGCGCTTCGCTCGCAGCTAAAGCCTTGTTGCAATGACGAGGTGTTCTGGATTCCCGCTTGTCCGAAGGACAGTTTATCCTGAGACCATCGAAGGACGGGAATGACGTGCCAGTTTTTATTTTCTGTGCCCTGTTACGAACGGTGCCGTGCTGTC
>LSLI01000209.1 GCA_001577345.1 Candidatus Gallionella acididurans | reverse complement strand
CCGCCTGATAGCCGCGACTGCCATCACGGATGCGCTCAACTTCGGCGCGGCCCATTGCGACAAAAGTGCGACTACCATCTTTCAGAACACCGACCGCATAAAAACCGACCACTTCGCCACGCTCTTCATCAGACGCTGGAAAGCCGCCCGCTGTCGTGAGTGGTTCGTGTTCCAAATTACGCTCCATTCCCAACTTGAGCGCGAACTTGTCGTTCATGCGTACTACTTCGGGGTAGATGTCTGTTACCAGACCGCTGTTTCTCGCCAGCTTCATCAATCCGGTGTAACCCGGAATGAGCTGACACTGGCCGCCAAATGGGACGAGGTGAGCTTCGCCCATCAGACCGACTTCCAATCCCAATTGCGAGGACTGGATAACGGCTGCAAACACGCTTCGCGGATCACATTCAGCCAGTTTTGGTGTCATGCGAAACGCGGTGAGCGCGATGCGTACCATACGATCAGGGTTAATGTGCTTGGGCAGTGCGCGGGCAATTTCGCCCTTGAACTGTTCAAGCATTGCAGGGAAGTTTTTTTGCTGCTCTTCGTTCCCTGCGCTATTTGTATTGCGGATGTTTTTGAGTGCCTGCAAAGCCATGATGATGATCCTTTTTTAAGGTGAAACAAAAAAGGACACCATCCCCGACTGGGTTTGGTGTCCCAGAGGGGTGCTGCAGCGACTACATTTAATTCAGCGACATGTGACCGGATGGTTTGCTGGTCGCGTGATTATCAAGGACTGCTTTCACAATATCCGCGTCCTTCATGCCCGATTTCAAGTGGGCAACGATTTCCGCAAACAGTGCTTTTGCCTGGCACGCGCCCAGTGATGGGTTAGCGCGAAATGCAGTTAAAGCAATCCGTAATGCTTTGGATTTGATGCGTTCGAGTTGAGTAATTTTACGCATGATGTTTTCCTTTTTTTGGTGAAACAAAAAGGACATCCTGCCCCACTGGGATGGTGTCCCAGTGGGTTCTCGCCGCTAAGCGAGAAGTATTTCTACTGCTTCAACAAGCCTATGATTCGGCCTAATAACACAAGCGAGTCATGGTTTACGATAATGACTGCCGAAAGTATAACGATAGAAAAACCCGTTAGCTTCTTGTCCAGCTTGGCAATATCAGGTTTCGTTGCTCCGCGAAGCTCGCAATTCAACCTTCAGATCGTCCTTCACCTCTAGATTGTGCATGCTGGCGATCGCAAGGCTGCGCTCCTCGAAGCAGGAAAGCACTGCCTCAATCAGATTTGCATTCGCTGATTTTGTCTTGCGAACACGCTTTTGTTTCTTTTTAGATAGCACCGGATGCGATATTCCGCGCCTGATGAAAGTTGGTGTTTCATATGCAGACCAGTCCGGTTCGGCCGATGGTGCAGGTTGAACCGATACTGATGTTGCAGATGTGCTGGTATTTGAGCAAGTTCTGACAAAACCTGATGCCGCACGAAGGACTGAAAGAATCCCAAATGCCAACACCATCAAAATTACAATTCCCATGTTGCGTCTCCCAAATTTTTACAATAAAAAGGGACACAAACCCTGACGGGAAAGTGTCCCCGTCAGGTGGATATTGCTTAATCTTCTAAATCAAAGTTTGCTGCCCACCGTGGCAGATCAATTGTTTCAATCTGTCCGCCTGGTTGATAGCCCGGATAAGAATTATTATCCTGACACCACTTCAGCAACTCCAGAGCACCGCGATACTTTGCACGCCCTACTTTGACCATTTCCTGGCTGGCCATGTAGCACGCAGTCGAGAAAGGAGCGGATTTTTCAACGGCGATAAAGTAAAAGTTGACTGTTTTGCCAGTCACCGCCTTCATGCCATCAATGTAAAAAGCCGCTGAACGTCATAACCCAAACTCGCTACCGCTTTGGAAAAACCATCCTTGCCAGCAGT
>LSLI01000208.1 GCA_001577345.1 Candidatus Gallionella acididurans | reverse complement strand
GGTCGCGGTAGAGAAGCCGGTTGCCCGACACCCCCCGCACAGATCCGTACTTGCGGAATTGCCGCATACGGCTCCTGCCTTGAGTCATGACGCAAAACGCACGGACGGGTAAGGATGCACCTGTCGCGGATGAGGCAGATATTGATCTGCAAGACGGCCAAATAGCGCCCATGTCATCTTGTGTTTCTGGCCACGTCGACGCAGTTGCTTGAGCCACGCGCGGCAGACTTCCAGACGGAGCCCAGCTAACCTCTTCAGGTTATCCGGTACCGCATGATAGTTGAAGTAGCCGCGCAGGACTCGTGTAAGCCATGCGCCAACCTGACCTATCGGATCGTGTCGCTTTCGTTTCAGCTTTTCCCGAATTGCCGCGAGCGTCGCTCGCAGCCGCTTCTTGATCGTCAGTCGCAGTATTTTGAAGTGCCCTTGACGGGTCTTCGAGCAACAGTGCGTGAAGCCTAGAAAGTCGAATGTTTCCGGCTTTCCCAGTCCTCGATTCTTGCGCCGTTGTTCTGCATATCGACCAAACTCAATCAGCCGCGTTTTCTGCGGATGTAGCGCCAGTCCGAATTTGGCGAAACGTTCCTTCATTGCTTCCAGAAAACGCTTCGCTTCTCCTTCGTACTGAAATCCAAGCACACTGTCGTCAGCATATCGAACCATGATGACATCGCCTCTGGCGTGATGTTTGCGCCAGTGCTGCGCCCAGGTATCGAAGACGTAGTGCAGGTAGATGTTGGCCAGCAGCGGGGAGATCACCGCACCTTGCGGGGTACCCCGTTCGCTGGCTGTTCGCCTGCCGTCTTCGATGACTCCGGCCGTGAGCCACTTCTTGATGAGCCGCAGTATTCGCTTGTCCGCAATACGGTGTTGCAGAAATTTGAGCATCCAGCCGTGATCGATGGTGTCAAAGTACGCGCTGATATCTGCGTCCAGTATCCATCCAATCTTTCGGGTGGTAATTCCCATCCATACCGCGTCGAGCGCATCGTGTTGCCCCCGCCCTCGCCGGAATCCATACGAGAATCCAAGGAAGTCTTCCTCGTAGATCGCGTTCAGTACCTTGACTACGGCCTGTTGCACGATCTTGTCCTCCACTGCGGCTATCCCCAGCGGGCGCAACTTGCCGTCCGTTTTGAGAATATACGTTCTCCGCGAAGCTAGCGCACGGTAGGCACCGGTGTGTATCTCCCGGTGCAATTCATGCACTCGCTCATAAAGGATGTTCTCGTAGTCCTGCCACGTCACGCCGTCCACACCCACTGCCGCTGTTTTGTTAAGGTCGTAAAAGCTTTCGACCAACAACGATGGGGTGATGTGGTGCAGCAATGCCGTGAATTTAACCCGCCTGTCTCGCTTGGCGGTTTCGCGTATGCCTTCGAGTCCCATCGACGCAGTTTCTCGGCTCTGTGTCCGGCCTGCGGGAGGCTCTCCAGCATTCCCCTTGGCTGCGCCCCTTCCCTCCACCTCCTCCGCAGGTTGCCCCTTGTTCGGCGGTTTCTTCGGTACTATGGACGCATCCGACTTCTCACCGGCGTAGATGGCAGGATTACGGTTTCCCTTCTCTGCCCCACCCGACATTATTCCGTCGGGCACCGATGAGATCTCCCAGCTCCTGTGCAAGTAACTTCCCGGCATGCTCAGTGTCTCCGACCGCGCAGGATCACAGCAGGACTCGCGATTGCGCCCTGCTGAGTATTGCCTTCCGTTAAGCGGAACAACGTCGGCATCCTGTTTCTATTGATTTCGCGGCTCAATGGCTGGCCTGCCGGTGTCCCCTGTCAACGCTTCGCTACACACCTCGCGATGCGCAACGCATGACTCGGGGTCAAGACGGTTCGCTACTCCTTCCTTGTATGGGACTTCCACCCACTATCACTTGCCAGTTTGTGCTGGCGCAC
>LSLI01000207.1 GCA_001577345.1 Candidatus Gallionella acididurans | reverse complement strand
TTAAACTAACGGTGTAATTCGGATTGCGGCAAAGACCGTTCTGGTTTATCCTGCGCGCCCTTTCGGAGAGGTGGATGAGTGGTTTAAGTCGCACGCCTGGAAAGCGTGTTTGGGATAATATCCCAACGGGGGTTCGAATCCCCCCTTCTCCGCCAGATCAATGAGTTATGATAATTGCAAAGAACCGCAGATAACTCAAAAAAACCAAAATTACACCTTTGGTCTGACCGTTTTCTGACCGTTTCACTATTGTGTTCGATTATTAGCAAGAATATAGGGCCGCTTAATGCGGCTCTATTTTTTTGGACGGTTAGTGAAACCAGAATTAGCATCGGCGTCCCAAAGCAATTATGGAAAAGATACTGCAACACCTTTGGGGCTCTGCCCCAAACCCCGCGTTCGCCACGTGGCAGCCGCCCGGGACGATAAAGCCATCCCAGTCAGCAGCCCATAGTGAGGTCGCTACGAACTGCGGCAGAAGTCACGAAGTGCCTGGCTGTCATAGAGCGCATCTTCTACCGCTTCATCTGCCAGTCCATACCACTGCTGCACAAAGTACATGCGTAGCATTCGTTCCAATCCAATCGGTGGACGACCTCGCTTGCCGCTATAGGGTAATACGGTTCGATCACGGCAATCAGTCGTGCCCAAGGTACGACGCTTTTCATCTTGGCTAGAAATATATCCCTTCGCGTGAGTTTCTTCTTGCTCCCATACTCCGCTTGAGCAAAACTCAGTTGCTTGGTCTTCTCGTCAGTCGTCATCGCTTGCGCCCCCATCGATTTCTATAACCATCAACGGTTAGCATCTCAGATTCGTTGGCAATTTGAATGAATAAATCTGCGTTTCCGTAGCTACATACCGCACGATGCGAAACGCGAATCGTCTTCATTTCAGCGTATCAGTCAGATCGCTAAGTGCGCTACCGAACAGACCAGCAACGTATCAAAGCACTCAATACGGTTTCACTAAAACTTGTCCGTGTGCATTCATGAATACCACAAAAAATATCGCTGCCTATTTAGGTATTTCCCTGACTTGCTTGATGTTGGTGAATCAGGCGGCCTACGCTGGGGTCGCTGGGTACGCCCAGTTCGTTAATGGCAGCGTTCAACTTGTTAGCGTAGAGGGGAAAACGCGCACCCTGCAAAAGGGTGGAGCGGTCAATGAAGGCGATACGGTGATCTCGGCGAAGGCTGCCAGCGCTCAGATTAAGATGCAGGATGGCGGGTTCATCGCCATGCGCCCTGACACCAAACTAAAAATCGACCGTTTCACATTCAATGGACAGCAAGACGGCACTGAAAGGAGTTTCTTCTACTTGTTCAAAGGCGGATTCCGTGCCGTTACAGGTCTGATCGGGAAGATGCACAAAGCCAATTATCGGATTACCACTTTTACAGCAACCATCGGGGTTCGCGGCACCGACCACGAAACCTTTGTGGTGACACCGGACAGTTCGTTAACGAATGTCGTGCCGATTGGCACTTACAATAAGGTGAACGTCGGTGAAACCTCCATGACCACCGACAAAGGTACCATTTTCGTGCTGCCCAACCAGATGGGTTTCGCCGGTGCGGCTGATCAAATTCCGGAACTGCAACCGCTTAACACCGACATTTTCACTGTAGCAGACAGACCCACCAAAGAAGCCAAGGGCGACAATAAGGAACGCAAGGAAGTGCGTGAACATTCGGTAGTGGACAATAATGTGACTAAAAATGGAAATGGGAATGGGATTGAAAATGGGGTTGGAAATGGGGTTGGAAATGGGATTGTGAATGGGATTGTGAATGGGGTTGGCAATGGGGTTGGCAATGGGGTTGGCAATGGGGTTGGCAATGGGGTTGGAAATGGGGTTGGAAATGGGGTTGGAAATGGGGTTGGAAATGGGGTTGGAAATGGGGTT
>LSLI01000206.1 GCA_001577345.1 Candidatus Gallionella acididurans | reverse complement strand
GCCGGCTATGCTCTGGCGTTAATTATTCTGGTTATTCTCGGCGTGGTCTCGTACCGGACTACCACCGGACTCATCGACGCTGCACAGATGAGAGCACATAGTTACCAGGTACTCGAAAATCTTGAAAGAGTGCTTTCCACCCTGGAGGCAGCCGAAACTGGTCAACGCGGCTACATTATAGTCGGAGAGGAGCGGTATCTCGAACCATATCAAGCTGGGGTTTCATCTGTGAATCAAGCCATCCAGAGTCTCCGGGAATTGACGGCGGATAACCCAAGCCAGCAGCAGCGGCTGAATGTTCTTGAGTCCTTAGTTGCAGCCAAACTCGCCGAGCTTAAGGAAACGATTGATTTGCGAAAAGTTAAAGGATTTAGTGCTGCACTAAAGGTGGTGCGGACGGATAAGGGAAAGAAGGCAATGGACGATGCCCGGAAGGTGATCGCCGAGATGGGTAATGAGGAAAGGATGTTATTGGAGCAGCGTAGCAACGAGATGAAGGCGAGTTCCAGCACTACGATTTCTGTCATTGTTTACGGTATTCCATTTGCATTTGCTTTATTGATTCTGGTCGGTTCATGGATCACCCGCACCCTCACTCGCCAACTCCGCGAAAGCGTTGCCCAATTATCTACCTCCTCTGCCGAGATACTCGCGACCACGACGCAGGTGGCATCTGGTGCTGCCGAGACGGCGGCTTCGGTGAGCGAGACAACGGCGACAGTGGAAGAAGTTAAGCAGACGGCGCAGGTATCAAGTCAGAAGGCACGCAATGTTTCTGACAGCGCGCAGAAAGCCTCGCAGGTTTCCCAGAACGGGCGAAAATCGGTGGAAGAGGCGATGCAGGGCATGCAGCGCATCCAGGAACAAATGGAATCCATCGCCGAGAGCATCGTGCGCCTGTCCGAACAGAGCCAGGCAATCGGCGAAATCATCGCCACGGTCAACGATCTGGCCGAACAATCGAATCTGCTTGCGGTGAATGCCGCGATCGAAGCGAACAAGGCGGGCGAACAGGGCAAGGGCTTCGCGGTCGTGGCGCAAGAGGTCAAGAGCTTGGCGGAACAATCCAAGCAGGCGACCGCCCAGGTGCGCACGATACTTGGCGACATTCAGCGGGCGACCGGTGCTGCGGTGCTGGCCACCGAGCAGGGCAACAAGGCAGTGCAAGCCGGGGTGAAACAAACGACCGAGACCGGCGAAGCTATCCGCCTACTGGCGGACAGCATCGTGGAAGCGGCGCAGGCGGCGACCCAGATTGCGGCTTCGAGCCAGCAACAGATGGTGGGCATGGATCAGGTGGCACTGGCGATGGAAAACATCAAGCAGGCCAGCGTGCAGAACGTCGCAGGCACCAAGCAGGCCGAGGTCGCCGCACAGAGCCTGCATGAACTGGGGAGGAAGCTGAGTGACATGATCGGAGGCAAGACCAGATGACCGCGCTCATCACCTCCGGCAGGCTAATCGCAGGGTGGATAAAGATGCGCCTGGCAGCTCTTTACCCGCGCTGCCTGTTGTTTTTTGGTACTGCTTGAAAGTTGAAATCAGACCATGGCCAAACAGAACGATGACTTCCTGAAAAAACTGCGCTCGACCTTCCGGATAGAGGCGGACGAACATCTCAAGGCGATGTCGGCGGGCTTGATCGAGCTGGAGAAGAACCCGGCGGCAGACCGGTGTGCGGAAATCATCGAGATTGTGTTTCGCGAGGTGCACAGCCTGAAGGGCGCCGCGCGGGCGGTAAGCCTCAAAGAGATCGAATCGATCTGTCAGCCGCTGGAAAGCGTGTTTGCGGCATTGAAGAGCAAGAAGCTCGCCCTTTCCCAGCCATTGTTCGATCTTCTCCATCAGACCGTCGATGCCCTCGGAGGGTTGCTAGTCGCGGATGCGGGCACGCTAGAGTCCCGTCAGGGAATATTTGCGCCGCTGGTCAGGCGGCTGG
>LSLI01000205.1 GCA_001577345.1 Candidatus Gallionella acididurans | reverse complement strand
GCAATATCACTGATTGTTACCCCAGAACCAGGATGTACCTTGCCTTGAGAGATTGGTAGAGCGAATCGCGGACATCGCCAACGTTTAGATCGAACATGCCCAAGACCTCGACCAAATGCTCGTTATCCTCGCGACCATTCCATATCTTGTTATAGGTTCCTGCCTTGTATCCATGATCCTGGCGGAATACGTTCAGCACGTTCTTCCCCACGTATTGCTTGAACAGTTCCAGCCAGTTCATCCCGCAGTCCGACAATAGCGATTCAAATAACGCCAGGTTAGTGCGTCTGGCAGCGGCCAGACCGACCAGCAAGTCGAGCTTTTCCAGCAGATTAATATGAGCGAGGCCATAGTATTGGTTATCAAACTGAACTGATTTTTGGCACAGGTTGAGCTCGGCCATCATCTCCATTTTGGCCAGCGGAATGGCCCCGTGTTTGGTCTGGATAAAGGCAGATATCATGAAGTGCCAGATATCGACCAGCTCCATGCGTAACTGTGCCATGTCGCAGTCCTGCTTTTTCCACCACTTCCAGCCGTGATGTTCGATCGCCTCAACCCCTTCGACCTGAATGGCGCGATGCCAGTTATTCCTGGCCAATACCCAGTCAGGGTTAACCTTGCTATTCATGTCATCCTGCATTTTCAGCATGGCATCAAGTTGCGTTTCAATGAGCGTCATTAATTTTTGTTTGGGTTTTACAGGGGCAGGCATTCTACCAGCTCGGCTGGATCATTTCTAATCTGGCTAAGGGTGCAGAGTAATTATTCATCACCACGAACTGCCCGCCACAAAGCTGCCCGTGGCGAAGGACTGCTATGCGGCGAGCTGAATAACGAACCTGAACGCAGTCGGCAGCCAAGTGTGGGCACCTCTCGCCAGTTTCTGCTGTTTAAAAATTAGTTTGTGTTGCGCATAGGGTCGGCTACTTTGGCAAAGGCGGCAGACAATTCATTGTGCAGCTGTGTGTCTGACAGCACTTCATTGAGGGCAAGATTCATACATATTAATCACTGATCACGTTCCGACTCGCTGATCTGGAACAGTAGATGACGGCGGCACATCGGAAGAGGCTAGAGTTTGACACATAATGTTGATGGGTATAGTCTTCAAAAATCTACACCGCAGCTTATTGCTCGGTTGATATTGGCGACCTGACCAATTCAAATAAACAGGAGACACGCAAGTGTCCTTATAGAAGCACCGATAGCGTCACCAGGTAAGCACGGTGACATATAGTAGTACCAAAGCAAGCCCAAGCGGGGACACTTCCCCGCAAGGGCATGGTGTCCCTTTTTTTGTCTCAACGAAAAGAAGGAGAGCACCATGATAATCGTAATTCTTGCTTGCTGTATTTCAGGCTACATCATCAGCCGCCCAGTAGTACGCGCGCTGGATTTGTAATTAAACAAAACCCAACCGGGGACATCGTCCCCGGTTTGGGCGTGGGGTCTCCGGTTTTCGCATTAACGAACCACGGAGATCACCATGAAAAGAATTGTCCGAAATTTACCGAATGCCACATACCACAGTGGGAGCGAAATCTCTCACAGCGGCATTGTGCAGTTGCTACGTTCCCCTGAGCATTATCTGCAATACAAGAATGGAACGGTAGAACCTACACCAGCAATGGAATTTGGATCTGCTTTCCATAACTTCATCCTTGAACCAGAAGTGTTTGCCAAAGAATTCACCCTCGCGCCGAAGTTTGACAAGCGCACCAAAGAGGGCAAGGAATTGGGGGCAAAATGGGACGAGAATAACGCTGAGAAATCTCCTTTGACAGGCGAACAAATGGATACACTGGCCGCAATGCGGATGAGTGTTTTCAATCACGAAGGTGCGGCGAAGTTGCTGCGCGAAGGTGAGGCTGAAACATCCTTGTTCTGGACGGAAGAATACACTGGCTTGCCATGCAGGATTCGCCCAGACTGGATGTGTTCGCGCGGTCTTGCAGACCTAAAAAGCTGCATC
>LSLI01000204.1 GCA_001577345.1 Candidatus Gallionella acididurans | reverse complement strand
GATACCAAAGGATATGACATCGGCGATTTGCTGCTGATCGAGGTCGCCAAACGTCTCCAGGATTGCATGCGCAGCAGCGATACGGTAGCCCGGCTGAACGGCACTGTAGCCCGACTGGGCGGCGATGAGTTCATCGTCATGATCGATGAACTGAGCGAAGACGCCCGGCAAGCGGCAGCCCAGGCCCATGCTGTTGGAGAGAGGGTTCTGGCTTCCATCAACCAGCCTTTCAGCCTCCGGGGGCTGGAACACCATTGCTCCGCCAGCATCGGCATCAGCTTGTTTCGTGGCGACGGGATTGGCATGGATGATTTGTTCCAGCAGGCCGATATCGCGATGTATCAGGCCAAGACCGCTGGCCGCAACACGCTGCGTTTCTTCGATCCGGCCATGCAAGCGGTGCTGGAAGTCCGTGCCGAATTGGAAAGCGAGTTGCGTCAAGCTCTGGAAAAACAGCAATTCCGTCTGCATTACCAAATCCAGGTGGACAGACTGCGTCGTCCGTTGGGTGCGGAAGTTTTGTTGCGTTGGGAACATCCCGAGCGCGGCATGGTTTCTCCCATGCAATTCATCCCGCTGGCCGAAGAAACCGGGCTGATCGTGCCGATAGGGCTATGGGTGCTGCAAACCGCCTGCGCACAACTCAATGCCTGGCATCACGATGCGCTGACGCGAGACCTGATACTTGCCGTGAATGTCAGTGCCAGGCAATTCCGCCAACCCGACTTCGTCGCACAAGTACAGCGCGTGCTGATGGAAAGCGGCGCACAACCTTCCCATCTGAAACTGGAATTGACTGAGAGTATCGTGCTGGAAAATATCGAGGATATCATCACCAAGATGGGCACGTTGAAACTGCTCGGCGTGAGTTTTTCGATGGACGATTTCGGCACCGGTTATTCCTCGCTGCAATATTTGAAACGCTTGCCGCTGGATCAAATCAAGATAGACCAGTCATTTGTGCGCGACATCAGTACTGACCCTGACGATGCGGCCATTGTGCAGACCATTATTGCGATGACTGATGCGCTGGGGCTGAACGTAATCGCCGAAGGCGTGGAGACCGAGGCGCAAAGTGTGTTCCTCCATAATCACGGTTGCCATGCCTTTCAGGGTTATTTGTTCAGCAAGCCTATTCCTGTAAAGGAATTCGAGAAGTTGCTCATGGAGCAGGGAGGAGAAGGAAATGCAGGGCCGTAAATTATTTAATTCTGTCCGGCCATTCATGTCGGTTTTGGCTGTCATTGCTACCGCCACCGTTCTGGTTTTTACCATCTACTTTACCGAACTCGGTCCGGAATGGATTACGTTCCTGACCGGAATTCTTGTGGCTGCGATACTTGCGGAGGCAACACGCAGGTCCTACGCGGAATGGGTAGTCATCCGACGCACGGCACAGTTATCTTCATTAAAAACCAAATTCGAACGCGTATCACAACTTCTCAAAGCAGCCGAGAATGCAGCTGCCGCGAGCAAACCGAGATTGCGTCTGATCGACGAGGTATTGCCGATCATGGTTGCGTTCGTAGACAGGGAGGGATGTTGCCAATATCACAACCGGGCATTTCTGGACGGATTGCGCTTACGGCCTGAGCAGGCCGATGGCCGGCATATGCGTGAGGTACTGGGCGCCACGGTCTACCGGGAAACAGCGACTGCGGCCCGCCAATCCCTGAACGGGCATGCGGCACGTTATGAACGGACCCAGAAGATGGCGGATGGTACGATATACCGGTTTTCCGTTGAACATCTTCCCCAGTTTGGATTGGATGGCAAAGTCACCGGATTCTACATGTTGATGAATGACATCACGGAACCCGGCGATGCACACAGGCCGACCCAGCTTGAATCATCGGTCGAGCAAGGCATGTTTGTCGATTCCTACGCCGAACAAGTTACCGGGAACCAGGATGCAATCCTGATCAGGACTGCAATCGAGAAAGGCGAATTCAGTCTGTTTTGCCAACTGATTACTCCACTATCCATGAATTC
>LSLI01000203.1 GCA_001577345.1 Candidatus Gallionella acididurans | reverse complement strand
GTAAGCGTCCGGTCTCGATCGTGTAGCGATCTGATCTCAAGCGGTTTAGCTGGACTCCTTCTGGAGGCTCATAAGGAGGCGGCTGGTGGAGGGAGAGATTGTTGCGCGGGTTGAGCGGCGCCGGATGTGGTCGGCGGCTGAGAAAGCCGCGTTGTTGGCAGAGGTCGAAGCGGAGGGTGGCCGGGTATCGGTAGTGGCGAAGCGTCACCGAATATCGGACAGTCTACTCTACAACTGGCGATCAGCATGCAAGGTAGCGGATGAGCACGGGTCGCGGCATTTGGTTTCAAGCGGATCCGCGTCGTTCGTGCAGCTTGGGGTGATAGCATCGGCTCGGAACGAGGTGCCTCTGGCCGCGGCATTGCCGCAGCCTGAAGCGATCGAGCCGCCCTAACGGCCGCGGTGCGGGGCTGACGCTGGCCGAGCGTGTTGGGGTGATTGAGATCGATCTGCCGGATGGCGTTCGGATCCGGCTCGATCATGGCGTGAGTGAGAAAGCGCTGCGGCGGGTTCTGTTTGCCGTGCGCGAGGTCCGATGATCAGCCTCGCCCCAGGCACGAAGGTATTTCTGGCGTGCCAGCCAATCGATCTGCGCGCGGGCTTCGATGGCCTGGCATCACGGGTGCAGCAGATCATCGGCGCCGACCCGTTCAGTGGCCATTTTTTCCTCTTCCGTGGCAAGCGCGGTGATTATTTGAAAGGGCTGCACTGGGACGGCAGCGGCCTTTGCTTATTTGCCAAGCGCCTCGAACGCAGCAAATTCGTTTGGCCCCCGATTGTGGAAGGGTCGACGACGCTGTCGCCGGCGCAGCTTTCCCTTTTGATCGAGGCGATGGATTGGCGCCGAACGATAGCACCACCCCCACCGCCCCGACCAATGCTGGTCTGAACGGGCTGCGATTCGGAATCGATTCTGGTGGTGACGATCAGGGCTTGGTAGGGTTTTGGTATGTCGCTCGCCAGCGCCGCCCTGCCCGCCGATCCTGATGCGCTCCGCGCTTTTGCGTTGGCTTGCCAGCAGGAATTGGTGGCGGCGAAGTTCGGGCTGCAGCTTCGGGTGCTGGAGATCGAGAAGCTAAAGGTGGAGATCGCGCGGCTGCGGCGAATGGCGTTCGGCCGCTCGTCCGAGCAGCTCGACCGGCAGATCGGCCAGCTCGAATTGCAACTCGAAGAGTTGGAGACGAGCGCCGCCGAGGTAACCGGTGGTGATGATGCTGCGGAGCCGGACGTCGACAAGGCATCCGCGCCGATCAAACGCGCCAGCAAGCCCAAACGCGCGCCGCTGCCAGAGCATCTTCCGCGCGAGACGATCGTGCATGAGCCGGCGCATGACGCGGCCTGCACCTGCACCGCCTGCGGTGCTGCGATGGGCAAGCTCGGCGAGGATGTCACAGAAGTTCTCGACTACGTCCCCGGCCGGTTCCAGGTGATCCGGCATGTCCGGCCGAAATACGCCTGCAAGCGGTGCGATGCGATCAGCCAGGCACCGGTCCCCAACCTGCCGATCCTGCGCGGTCGTGCGACACCCTCGCTGCTCGCGATGATCGTGGTGTCGAAATATATCGATCACCTGCCGCTGTATCGTCAGAGCGAGATCTATGCGCGCGAGGGCGTCGACCTGTCCCGCTCGACCCTCGCCGATTACGTCGGCAAAGCCGCCTGGTTGCTGACGCCGATCGCCAAGGCGATCCGTGCCCATGTGTTCGCCGCTGAGAAGATTCACGGTGACGATACCCCGGTTGCGGTCCTGGCCCCTGGCCTCGGCCGTACCCGAACCGGCCGATTATGGACCTTCGTGCGGGACGATCGGCCATTCTGTGGCTCTGCCCCGCCGGCCGCCGCCTACTTCTTCAGCCCGGACCGCAAGGCTGAACATCCGGCGAACTATCTCGCAGGGTTCACGGGCTTTCTGCAAGCGGATGCCTATGCCGGCTTTGCTGCGCTCTATAATCCAGGGCGAAAAGTACCCGGTCCGATCACCGAGGTCGGGTGTTGGGC
>LSLI01000202.1 GCA_001577345.1 Candidatus Gallionella acididurans | reverse complement strand
CCAATCAATGCGGTGCTCTTCGAGTAGCGCAATCAGTCGGGCATTTTCTGCACGAAGATCGCCCAATTTGGCTGAGTCATTCATCAAAAGTTGAAAGCAATGTTGTGCAATTACCACTGACACCAGATAAAAATCGTTCGGATATTATTTTTCAAGGCCAACCGATCAGGCTGTCACAATATGAAAGTCTGTCGCCTTGGCAATCGGACGCACATGGTTCTTTTCGCGCCTCATTTCGACTATGCCATAGTTGGACATGGTTTTAAGTGTCCGAGAAAGATTGCCAGGTTTACGCCCAGTCATTTCTGCCAAAGACGAAATGGACTCCGGTTGCGAGTCCTTGATCACATGGAGCAGCGCACGATTATCGTCGCTTAGCACCTCGGCCAACGACTTCATTGAAGTGAACCATATCTTGGGTTCGCTTGGCTTCGGTTTATACTTCCCCTTGGCAATCGCGTAGATACGTTCACGAATCTTATCTTGAGGCATGATGCCAATCACGATACTTTTCATTTTGCTGTCTCCTTCAATATTTGATCTACATCGGCAAAGAAATCCCGAAGCAGTTGGTAGGCATCCTTAAATTCGTAAGACACACCTTTATCGGAAATGTGTCGATGCTTGTGGTCATAAGGCAAAACTTGACCTGCATGCTTGAATCGACCAGTTGGCTTGACCGCGTGAGCATTGTCATAGCCCATCACACGCTTACCACTTTTTTCGTGAAGCGTTAATGCGTAGCGGACACCATGTGGTATCAAAACAGTAGAATCTACGCGCCATGCATGAATCTCAACCCAATAACCGTGCTCCTGCTGAACAATACTTCCGTTCAAATCAATCAGAGTATCAATGTCATTGTCTGCCTGCATACCTTAGTATATCAACTGATGATAAAGTTCGCCAGTCGCATAATTTGGTTGGCTTCTGCACCTTTGAAGTACGCAAGCGCGCAGCACGTAATGGCCGCAACCCGGCGACGGGTGCAGCCCTCAAGATCAAAGCTTCCAAGGCACCCGCATTCAAGGCGGATGCCACGCTTAAAGCGGCGGTTAATGGGACGAAGAAATAGAAATTGATGGGCGGCATTTAGGGAACCTTGTCACGGTCACGCTGCATTTGAATTTGCCTTGTCATTACCCGGCGAGCACAATACTCTCTGAGTATATAATACTGGAGTAAATTTCAGCATGACGACGCAACCCCAGCAGGACTTTTTGCGCGACGCGATGCAGCACTTGGGCATGACACGACAGGAGTTCGCGGATCGTATCGGAGCCAAGAAACACGTTCTTGATAATTGGTTGCTCCCTTCAAACTCCAGGGAGTTTCGTCCTATGCCTGATACGGCATAGGGGCTCATCCGGGATTCTGCCAGGAAAAAAGATAAAGGCCTGATATTCGGCGCTGTTAAATAAATCGAAATTCAGCGTGGCAGCAGGCTTGCCTATCTAATGTTGATGCTGCTGATTCCAACACGGCCAGTTGCAGTTATCTCTGGCTTGAGGGGGTCGATAGTTGCAATTAATTCTGGCTCAAAAACGCGTCAAATACTGGTCGAAGCGGTTTCAAATGCAAGTTGTTACAGCCAGGACTAAATATTTCGCATTGCCATGAAGCTGACCGTTTTAAAACGCGATCCGTTACACCTACTAAACATACATTCCGAATTGCTTTGCCAATCCATCCAGCGTCATATTGACCGCAATTACGTTATGCGGAATCAACACATAGCGCCAAGGTTTACCGCCATGTGTGGCGGTGTAGTCGGAAGCATTCCTGCACCACTTGATTGCTGCTTCCTTTTTGGCTAGAACAATCGCATCATCCATCTGGTTGCTGGCCTTTGGCTCCAGCATGTAGATCGTGTTATTCGTTTCGGCCACAAAGTCAGGCTGATATTCCAGATGGTCAGTTCCCTGTTTGTAGAAAATCTGGAATTGCCCCTTGGCGGGCTTGAACCACTTTTCTGCATCACGCTCAAGAATGACTGCCAGCAGGCGCTCC
>LSLI01000201.1 GCA_001577345.1 Candidatus Gallionella acididurans | reverse complement strand
TAGCTGGTTGACCAAATCGACCGCATTGAAGAAGCGGACACGCTTGCCCTGATGGATAGCAGCCACCCCGATCGCCGTGGCCAGATGTGTTTTGCCCGTGCCCGTGCCGCCAACCAGAATCAGGTTATGTGCCGTTTCCATAAAGGCGGCACTGGCCAATTGCTCCACCGCCGCTTGCGACAGCGAGGTTTCAGACCAGTCAATGCCCAGCAAATCACGATGAATCGGGAAGCGGGCGGCCTTGAGCTGATAGCGCAGGCTCTTGAGTTGCCGATCCGTCTGTTCTGCCGTAATCAGACGCGTCATCCAACTCTCTGGCCGGTGCGCCTGCTTGGGCTTTTCTGCTTGCAATTCACTCCATGCCGTGGCCATGCCATACAGCTGCAGCGCCTTTAAACCCGTCGCGTGATCAATGGACATTGGCCGCCCCCAGCAAATAGTCATAACGGGTGCAATTGGCGAGGGGTTCAATCGTCAAGGCAATCCCGTCCGGCACGTTAATCGCAGCAGCCGGCAAATGCGGTGCGATCTGTCTGCGTAATTCATTCATCACGACGGGGGCACTGATGATGCCGCACTCCAGCGTCAACTCACAGGCCACCGTGAGCGCATCGAGACCCGCCTCTCCTGCGAGCATCAGCAACTCCACAAAGGCGCGATCACCCCTGGGTTGCTTCAGAATACGGTCACGCACGATCTGAATGGGTCTGGGCAAGTCCCACGCCACAAAGGGCGCACCATTGCGTAGTGCGCCCGGCTTCATTTCCAGCACCGGCAGGTAATGCCACGGATCGCAGATCAATTGATCACGACCAAACACTCGTGGATGCGCGGCAATGACTTCGCCATGTGCCACGACGCGGACCTGGTCTGCCGTAGTGCGGACAGAAACAGCCTGACCCACAGCACTGGCCGGAACGCTATAGCGATTACGATCCACTCTGACCAGACAGGTTGAGGACACCCGCATCATCTGCTCTACATAACCGTCAAAGCGGGCCGTGATGGGGCGCAGCAGCGGCTGCTCGTCGGCAAAGCAGGCTGCGATGGTGCGTTGGCTCTGGGTGGGGTGGCTGCGCTGCGCCAATTCCTTGCAGCGGATGGCGAGCCAGTCATTCAAATCGGCAAATGAAGCAAAGCGTGCCAATGGCGTAAACAGCCATTCCCGTATATTGCCCACTTGATTCTCGACCTGCCCCTTCTCCCAGCCGGAGGCCGGCGTGCAGGCGACCGGCTCAAACAGGTAGTGATTGGCCAGCGTCAAGAAGCGCCGGTTGAATTGGCGCTCTTTGCCAATGAATATGGCATCGACAACGGCCTTGAGGTTATCGTAGATCAGGCGGGCAGGCACGCCGCCAAAGAAAGCAAAGGCACGACTATGGGCATCCAGCACCATTTCCTGCATTTCCCTGGGGTAGGCTACCACAAACATCTGGCGGCTATAGGACAGACGGAAATGCGCCACCTTGATTTTTTGCAACACGCCGCCCAACTCGACCTGTTCGTGGCTCCAGTCAAACTGGCAGGCATCGCCTGGCTGGAATAGCAATGGCACGAAGGCTTCGGTCAACTTCGGGCCATGCTTGGCGGACTTCCAGCGTTTAACGAAACGCTGCACGCTGTCATAGGCGCCGCTGTAACCGAGTTCTTGCAAACCCTCAAAGAGTCGATGGGCCGTGCGGCGACGTGGACGTGCCAGCTTGGCTTCATCGGTCAGCCACTGTGTGAGCTGTTCTTCGAATTGACCCAGCTTGGGGGAAGCTGGCTGCACCCGCTCATACTTGGGTTCTTCAACGGTATTGAGGTGCTTGCGTACCGTCGGTCGGGAGATCCCCATGTCCCGAGCGATGGCCGTGATCGTTTGCTTTTGTACCGAGTATCGCCTGCGAATTTCGTAAATGATGTCCATGTAAAACACTCCAGATACCTCCGGCTAAAACGCCGGATGGTTACACACTGAGGTGGAAACTATTGGACGCTGTTTCCACCCCTAATCTGGAAAGTGTTGCACGCTGTTTAACA
>LSLI01000200.1 GCA_001577345.1 Candidatus Gallionella acididurans | reverse complement strand
AATACACTAGCCAACATCTGGCAGATTGCGACTGCCCGAGTTTTTGGTTGGAGACCAACGCAATATCAAGTCTGACACTGCCTCTGCCTGTGTGTTTTTGCGTAACAGGTCTTTCGCAATGACCGCCAGTCTGGCGTAGAGCCGCTTCTTGATCAGAAATGCAATGTTCCGGGACAACTCTTCGTCCCCCGGATGCGCAGCACTCCCTACCAGCGTCATCGTGTGTTGCTGGTTTTCGTTTGCCAGTCGCCAGGAGGCAAAATCGCAAGCCTTCTCGACGATGGCGGGCAGTTGATTTTCGAGCTGCGGCTGTTTTGTCCCGGAAGCGACTTCAAGAACCTTCCATTCGCACTCGATGAAATATTTCCGTGCCTGACGACCTTTGTCGTTGCTTTCTACCATCGCCAGTTCTTTGGCTGTATCAAGGGTGAGGTGGTAGTCAATGGCTTGACGACCGCCTTTTGAGTTGTTTCCAGATTGGAAATAACCTCTACGAGGTCTTTCCCCAGCCCCAGCAACAAAACTGTACTTTTCGATGAGTTCCATAATCCACGCTGCAAATTCCTGTCCTGTCATTACTGTCTCCTGTCTCACATCAATGGCTTGGCACTTTTATAGCGACCAATCCGAGTTGTCTTTCACTGCGATTGCCCACTCCCGACGATCAGCCACTTCCATATGCCAATCAGACTGGTCACGGTGAATCCAGTCTGCATCACCACCATGCCGGTTGCATGTGACAGCAATCCAAAAAATATCCACGCGATATTTGATACCAGAAACAACACGAACCCCCAGCCGGAATAGCCGTTGTTCAACGCCAATAACGCTGCGCCACACAAACCGGTCAGGCATCCAGCCCACTCAAGTATCTCGATCACTTACCCACCTCGTTGGTATTGATTCATCTACCGGCTCAAAAAATTGAAGCGATCCATAAATTGGTCTTTTGCTGTTTCTGGAGACAGCGGCCAGATGCGACCACTCATAGGCTCGGCTGCTATCGGCGTTTTGTGGAGTACCTGTCCGCCAAAAAGGTCGCGTATTTCAGTCACAAGCAAGATGTTGTCGGCTTCTTTCACGGCGGGGCTTGGTTGTTCGGGTAAGCCGAAATGCACACGAACTGCCTGATCAAAACGTTCTTCAAGCAGCTTGTAGTCGGGTAACATTGCCTTGAGCGGGGATGGAATGTCCTTTAGATACGCTTCCGCTGCATCGTGCAGCAATGCCTCTATCGCAAATTCGGGCAGTACAACACGACTGCACAACACCGAATGCTGCGCCACCGAATAGAAGTGCGACGCATGGCCGGCATATCTGCATTCGCGCGACAGTGCGGTCGCTATATCAATAATGTTGATCTGGTCGGGCTGCGGGTTCGCATAGTCCACTTTGCGGCCAGTGAATGTTGTCAGGAAAGCCATGGATGCCCCTTCAGACCTGATCGAACACATTTTTGATCGCTTTCCCATTTGCTACACCGGCCTTCAATTCGGTACTCGCTGGTGTGCTAACGGGAATAGATGGTTGCATTGTTGCAGGTGGCACAATTGGCCGCCCATTGTGCAGTGTGGTTAGGCCAATGGATGCCAGTAGCCTCATGCGCTCGGCACGGACACGCTTCGGGTATTTGGCTAGCTCAGACTCCAGCTCTGGATAGCCTTCAAAATAGTTGATACTGATTCTCATGTTGTTTCCTTGCATTTTTACCCTATTGATGCAGCGTGAATGGTGGCAAGCCCGGCCCTTTCGTCTGCCCCTGGCCACGGCCCTGCTTCATTTCACGCCACCCCACCGCACCAGAATCCGCGAACGTTTGCAAAGACCGAATCGGCTGCAATGGATACGGGTGTTTTCGCAAAAGTTGACTTGATTGCCGCCTCATAGAACGGCGCGCCACCGCCGACCATCACGATGGCATCAATATCCGCCCCTTCTTTGCGCAGTGACTCTTGAAGTTGTGCGCAGACAATGTGCCCGACCGTTGCTGAGGCCGCCGCGAGGTAGGGCGCAATATCCACTC
>LSLI01000199.1 GCA_001577345.1 Candidatus Gallionella acididurans | reverse complement strand
TTCCCGCAACCAAGGCCCAACCCAAAGAGATGCTGCCCATTCTTACCACACCGCTCATTCAATACGGCGTGGAAGAGGCACACGCAGCGGGCATGCAAAATATCGCCTTCGTCACAGGGCGCAACAAGCGCTCCATTGAGGATCACTTCGATATCACCTATGAGCTGGAAGATCAGATCAGCGGAACCAGCAAGGAAAACAAGCTGCACGGAATCCGCGAACTGATCGACAGGTGCACGTTCTCCTACACGCGACAGACCCATATGCGCGGCCTGGGTGATGCCATCCTCACCGGCGAAATGCTGATTGGAAATCAACCATTCGGGGTGATTCTGGCCGATGACCTGTGCGTGGGGGAACCCGACAACGTCATGGCCCAGATGGTGCGTGTTTATGAAAAATATCGCTGCAGCGTCGTAGCGGTAGAGGAAGTACCGGTTGGCGAAGTAGACAAATACGGCATCATCAGCGGTGAACAACTGGATGATGAACACATCCGGGTCCAGCGCATGGTGGAAAAACCGGCACCACCGGATGCCCCGTCCAATCTCGCCGTCATCGGGCGCTACATCCTGACACCGGATATTTTCGAGATATTAAGGAACACTCCGCCCGGCAAGAATGGTGAAGTGCAACTCACCGATGCTTTGCAAACGCAGGCCGCAAACGGGAAGGTGATAGGCTATCGCTTCCAGGGTCGGCGGTTCGATTGTGGCAGCGTCGACGGCTTTGTCGAGGCAACCAACTTCTTTTACGCTCGCCGGACGAAAACACCGTAGCAAGAATATCCGGGCTGCCGGAGAATCGGGTGATGCCCTCCTGTTTTTTATAGGCAGGGAATATGTCATTGTTGCAAAGAGTGCGAAGTCGCAATAATTTCCCCTAAACCATTAAACCATTAAACCAGGAAGAAGACTCTCATCATGCCTTTGTTGACCAATCTGCTCATTCTCATCGTTGTTGCACGTCTGCTTGGACAGGCTTTTCATCGATTCAAACAGCCCGCCATCATTGGAGAAATGCTTGCGGGCGTGATACTCGGGCCCAGCCTCTTCCACCTGATCGAGGCTAATGCGGCACTTTCCGGCATTGCGGATTTTGCAGTTTTTCTCATCGTCCTTTCTGCGGGTCTGGAAATGAACTTCAGGGACGTGGTTGATTCATTGCGGGGCAAAGGGCTTGTAATCGCGATCCTTGGCTTCGTCATACCGCTGACAGGGGGCATACTGGTCGGCGTCGCGTTTGAACTGGATGTGATGAGGACTGTCTTCCTCGGGCTTTGCGTTTCAATCACTGCACTTCCGGTCACTGTCAGCATCCTGCAAAGCTTCGACTTGCTCGATTCAGACATTGCGCGTTACTCGGTAGCGACGGCGATTTTTAACGACATCGTGGCTCTGATGGCACTCGGGATCATCCTGAATCTTCCCGAGCAGAAATCGCTTCAGGCGGTCGGATTCTCGATTCTCAATGCAAGCTGGAAGCTTATGGTGCTGTGCATTTTCATACTGGGCTTCAATTGGGCGATTGAAAAAGTAATCGAAAAAGGCGTACATATCGAGCGCCTCTCGGAAATGCTGGTTGACCTGATCGGCAATGAGGCCTTGTTCGGCATTCTGTTGCTTTTCGTCCTGGTCTTCGGGTCGGTCAGCGCGGCTCTTGGGTTCCATGTCATCATCGGAGCGTTCTTCGGCGCCTTGTTGATCGATCGCAAGTTTTTCCTGGCATCGCGTTACCATGAACTCGATCTCACCCTGAAATCGATCACTGGCGGCTTCCTCGCACCTGTCTTTTTTGCCTATCTTGGACTTGAGTTCGATATAAGCATAGTCAAGTCATTCTGGTTCGTCTGCGTCGTATTGGCGGTATCAATCGGCTCCAAGATATTCGCCGGCTGGCTTGGCGGTCGCATCCTCCGGCTTTCGCAGACCCGATCACTCGGGATCGGCATCATCCTGAATGGACGGGGAGTCATGGAACTCGTCATTGCCAGCATCGCCCATGATCGCGGCTTCATCGGCCAGGGAATTTTTTCCGTACTGGTGCTGATGGGCGTTGTAACTACGATGATCACGCCTTTCATGTTTCGCAAATGGATCATGCCGAAACTAGT
>LSLI01000198.1 GCA_001577345.1 Candidatus Gallionella acididurans | reverse complement strand
CGTGGTGCGGAATTGTTGAGCGATGATGCATCCATCCGCTCAGAATCTTCCAGACCCTCTAGCTCGCCTCGCTTTACTCTATGATGATCACCGCATCTGATGGATCGATTGACTTCGCAACCCAGTGCGTTCGATCGCTTTCTGGAGATCCGCAAGCAAGCTGTCGCACTGATATCTGGGGTCGTTTTCGCACCTCAGTATCACTGTGCTATAGGCATCCTCAATACGCCCAAGAATTTCTACCACCTCGTCTTCGTTAAGTCCCAACCGATTTCCATATTCAACGATATCTTCCTTGGTCGGAAAGGCTTTACTCTTGTTGAGCTTCAATGCCAATTTACCGTCCAACTCCGGATACACATCGGTGCATACCACGTCATAGACTGGTGCAAAACGCCTTGCTGCGGCAGGATGTTCATAGAGCATGCCAAAGTTTTTCAGGTGCGCATCGCCGTCACGCACCCAACAGGAAAGTACCACGCGCTCAAACAATTTTCTCAGTTGCGCAACACTATCGTCGCCGGCAAACGTTTCGACCGCTCGCGCAATCATTTCATAGCTGCCTTCATATTTTTCCTTCGCGGTTCGTCCAGTCAAGACGGCCATGTCTTCGAAGCCCAGCGCCGTGCCATCCGGCAGCCGATCAAACCGCGACATTACGAACAGCAGACCGTCGTCAGAAAGCCAGAAATCCGGCACATCAAAATCAGCTTCTTTGGCGACAGACATGCAGAAAAATTCATTACGTGCGAGTCCTGGATAATCTCCGCCTTCGGCCTTCACAATGACTGTTTTTAGCGGCATTGCTGTGTGCTCTGCCAGGCTACACGTAACACTATCGTTCGAGATCGGAACAAGTGCTTTGGGTTGAATCCCAGAGATGCCCGATCCAAGAGCATACTGACTCACCAGACGCTCGAAAAGAGCGCCTGAAGGCGAAGACAGCAGATCCTTTAAATGCTCACCAGCACTTTGTGGCAAACTCTCACCGGGGAGCGCATACGTCAAACGCCCAATCTGATTACTGCCGGCCAGAAACAGCAGAAACATATCGCTCGGCGCACCAAGACGTTTCAACCGCTCCTCAATGATGTAGCGAAGGTATCCCTCAGGGCGATTCATTGCGAATACGCTCATCAAATCCCCACTTGCGTAGCTTTCCTCTCGTACTGGCATCACAAGTGAGACGGCCGCATCGTCATTCACATGGTTATAGTTAAAAACGTAACGACTTTCTTTGGTCAGCCTACCACTCACGCCTTGCGGTGTGTGTATTTCAAGCTGACGGATTTTATTGAAAAGCTTCTCGATATCAAACGGTTCGGAGGCATTCATTCGTCATCCTTAAAGGTGGTCGAAAGTTCCTCAAACACCACGGTGTCTTTCGGTCTTAAAACCAGTTCATACCCAAGCCCGCTGGCAATCCGACAAAGCTCCTTCACGCCAACATTTTCGGCTCCCTCCGCATTAGTAATCGTGCGGCGCGCGACCATTGCGCGGTCAGATAATTCTTGCTGACTTACCTTGCGTCCGCGACGAATCTTGCGAAGCTCGACGGCAAGTCGCTCCAGATTGGTAATCGGATGTCCTATAGCTTTTTTACGCGTTTTCATGCGCATTATATACACTATTATTTTAATTTGCGCAATATGTTGCGCTTTTTTGCACACTAGGTGTATCCGACACCATCATCGACCTATGTCCAAAATTAAGACTGGCTGTCGCATTTGCTACGCCGTGCCCACCACCGGCACCAGCAACTTGTCCGCGCACAACATTATTTTCTGGGGTATCTCCCAATCATCGACACCACATTCGAGCCTTGAAACTCGCTGTGAGCACCTGCCAGTTCAACGGAACGCTTGATCAGATCACCAAACGATCCAGGCTTCTGCTCATCCTCCACGAGGCTTGCAATGTCATCCCTGATGTACTTGGGTTGTTGAGCGATGATGTTTGCCATCCGCTCAGGGCGTTCCAGCCCCTCCAGTAGTTTGTCCATGTTTTTTCCTTCTTGCTTGGTTGATGCGCCATGCTATCGCAATATCGAGTTGGCTAACAGCATGTTTCTCTGTCCTTTTCTCTGGTTTCGCACCAAGCGCAAATACAGACTGCCATCTTAGACGCAAAAAGTGT
>LSLI01000197.1 GCA_001577345.1 Candidatus Gallionella acididurans | reverse complement strand
GGAAGATTGGATCGCGACACTATCATGCAGCAGAATGTCGCGCTTGCCGACCTAATTGCCGATGAACCAACGATGAATGACACTGTCGTTGTTAACGCGAGAAGTCGCTTTATTGCGCAAGGCGGTCGATGGCAACCATCGCCGACGCTGGCGCGGAGTGTTCTCCAAGCTGCACTTGGAAAAGTCAAATGCAAGAGTTTATAATTCCGCTGCCTCAGCAATGTGACTGTGCCACTTGTAAACAGCCATTCGAAACATTGTTCGCTGATGATTGGTATGCGATTCCATAAGCGCCGGCCGATGCTGCGTAAAACTTACCCGGCAAGATTTTGCATTATGGCATCGACGTCCCGCTTACCCATCCCTCTCAGCATTACAATCCTGACCATCTGCTCGTCACGAGGTCGGGAATTCCCAGCTTCCCAGTTGTAGATTGTTTGTGCCGACACCCCCAGCAGAATGCCTATTGCCTCAGCGGTCAACCCGAGCCGCTGCCTCAGGGTCTTAAATCCATTTGCAGTAAACCGGGCTTTGGTTGCCTCTTCAGGATTGACCTGGACCACAGCATTTCTGGAGGCCGTCTTTTCAAGTCGGGACAATTGTTGTTCGAGTGACGCTGTACGCCGTTTCAATGCGGCAATTTCTGACCGGTAAAGCGCCGACGCCTTCTTTAGGCTCTCAGTTTCGCTGCGCAGCTCTTTGCGCGCCAGGCGTGTAATTTCTTCCTTTAGTACGGATGCAATGTTTGCCAATTTGTTTCTCCAAGTGTCTTATTTTTCATTCACCCTATGCCGGCTTAATTTGGATTTGAAGCTTCTTTTGGTGTGCGAGGATATGCGTAAGGATTAAACACTCTGTATCGCCAGAAAGAGAAGACCGGCATTATCACCGGCCTTATTTACCAACCGGATCCAGTTGATTACTTCTTGGCACCGTTAACAGCAGTCTTTAGCGCTGCGCCCGCTTTGAATGCCGGAGCCTTGGATGCTTTGATCTTGAGAGGGGCGCCGGTCGCTGGATTGCGTCCATTGCGTGCTGCGCGCTTGCGTACCTCAAATGTCCCGAACCCGACCAGTGCGACGCTGTCGCCTTTTTTTAGTGTGGCAGTGATGACTTCAATCAGTGCTGCGATATTGCGGTCTGCATCGGCTTTGCTGCTGCCAGTCTTGTCTGCAAGTGCGTCGATCAGTTCTTTGCGGTTCATTACTATTGCTCCCTTAGTCGTGGTTAAAGATCCAGAACGGATTGTTGCGGATATATGGCTGTATGGCAAGTTGTCCGATGTTTAGAACTTGACCGTCCGTTCCTCGGCGATACTGTTGAAAAACTCGTTGTTAAAACCGTCGTGGTGCTCTGGAATTTCGTGAGGTGATGACGTTATCACCCTTTCGGGTGCTTCAACTGGGTTCTGATACCCAGTTTGTAGGTTGATCGGATGGTTTTGCCTCAAGCAGGCGCACCTATCCTGTCGATTGGCGGTCCGTGTGCAAGCAACTTGGCCATGCGGCGCAAATTCTGAACTGTAGCGGCGAGCGTAAATTCGTCAGAGGCGCCACTCAGTCCGCGTAGTCGCAGCCGATCCAGTTTAAGGATGGATTTGAGATGCGCAAAGAGCATCTCGACCTTCTTTCGTTCACAGCGTGATCTTTGATATTCCGGTGTCGTGGCAATTTTCCGTGCAACGTCGCGAGCCTTCTCATGGAGGCTTCGGGCTATCTTGCGAACCGCTGTATTCGGGCAGCACCGGGCTTTCATCGGGCATGTGGCACAATCACGCTGACTTGAACGATAGATGATGGTGTCAGCGTTGGTGACGTGCTTACGCGGGCTCTTGAACGGGCGCCATTCACTACGAAGTGCGTTGCCGGCGGGACAGCGATATTCGTCAGCCTCTTCGTTCCATTTGAAATCGTCTCGCTCAAAAGTCCCGTCCTTGCGTTCCGTCTTGTCCCACACCGGAATATGCGGCTCGATGGCTTTCTCCTCGACCATCCAGCCCAACATAGACCCTGAGCCATATGCCGTATCTGCGAAGAGACGTTCCGGTTTAATGTCGAAACGTTCCTCGACACGATCGACCATCAGTTTGGTTGACTCGACCTCTTCAGTGCGACGTGCTGGAGTGGCTTCCACATCAAGGATTACTCCGTGGGCAGTATCGATCAGATAGTTGGTCGAGTAGGCGAAGTAGGCTAC
>LSLI01000196.1 GCA_001577345.1 Candidatus Gallionella acididurans | reverse complement strand
TGTGCTGGTGTTTGGTTTGCTGGTCATTATCGCGCTGGTATGCGCGCTCCTGTACCGCACGCTTTGGATGGAAAAAACGATCATTGTCCCGCCTTCGATTCAGAAGAGCTTCTGGGTGAACGGGGATAGTGTTTCAAAAAGCTATCTCGAACAAATGGCGTACTGGTATGCAGGACTGGTCCTGACGGTTTCTACAGCAACGGGGAATTACCAAAAAGACCTCTTCCTCCGCTACGCGACCCCAGCCGGATCCGGGCAACTCGCGGCAGAAATGACGGCCAGGCTGGAATACATGGCAAAGAACAACACGGCAACAATGTTCACGGCGCAAACACTGACTACCGACGAGAAGCTGATGAAGGTTGCCATCACGGGGGATCTGGAAACCTTCGTTGGCGATAAGCGAATATCAAGCAAGCACACGATTTACGTGGTTGGCTTTAAGTACATAAACGAAAAACTTTTTGTGAACGAGCTCAAGGAAACAAATGAAAAAGATATTTTTGGTGTCAGCACTCCTGGCCAGTAGTTTGGCCGGCAGTTTCCCGGCGACGGCGGCCCAGGTTTTGTACCAGGACTCGCCAGCCGAATCCACGACAGCTATCGTGTCGCGCAGCGAGCCCAATCTGATCACCGTGAGCGGACGCAAGATCAAACGCATCTATGGTGCGGAAGGATTGTTCACCGTCACACCAGAACCGGAGACAGGATCGGCATGGCTCAAGCCAATTTCCGACAAGCCGATGATGACCGTCTTTATTACTGATGAAGACGGCCAGCACTACAAGATACTGCTCAAGGTGCAGGACATTCCTGCGGAAACGATTATTGTAAAAGGCGCAAACAAACAGCCCGGCCTCGTGATAAACCAAAAAAACGAGCCACGCAATGATGACATTCTGAGCATGGTCGATGCGCTTTATAACGGAGAAGGTGACGAGACGCGAAAAAAAATACCGCTCTGGAAAGGGACCCGGTTCGAGTTGGCCAGAACAATTGATCTGAGAGGCATTCGGGGTGAGGCCTATCTGCTGACCAACTTAACCGACAAGCCTATCGTCATGGATGAGCGCGAGTTTTATCGCGAGGGTGTCGAGGCTATCGTGATTGAAAACCCGGACCTTGAAGCCGGACAAACCACAGAAATATTTGTTGTGAATGAGGCGGAACAATGAGCAAGCTATCGGAAAAGATCGCCAGCCTGTCGCCCAAAACACGCCAGTATTTGATGCTGGGCGGCGCCAGCGCGGGGATTCTTGCCCTGGTTGTTGGCGGCGTGTCACTTTCTGGCAACCAACCTTCCGTCGTCCCAACTCCTACTGCCGCCGCCGAGCAACAGGCTACCAACATTGCGGCACCGGGTGCAGCCGTCGATCCGCGCGAAGTGTACATGACACAATCTACCGAGCAGATGAAGCAGATGGGCGACGTTGTGCAAGCGCTGAAACAGCAAATGGCTGCAATGCAAGCCAGCTCCGGTGTTCCGGCAATCCGGCAGGATTCGATATTGCCCCCCTTGCCGGTCATGCCGCCCACCGTCCAGGCACCGTCCCAACTGCCACCGCCCACCGAGCAACCCGACATTCCGCCGAAAGAGCCCGGCATTGCATCGTTTGAGGTGAGCCAAACAGAGACGCCAGACCCGGAAAAGGACAGCAACACCGGATATGTGCCAGCCGGTTCTTTTGTGCGTGTGGCGTTGCTTGCGGGTGTAGAAGCACCGACTGGCGGACAGGCGCAAACCAATCCTGAGCCAATCTTGCTGCGCACGCAAGACAACGCCTTTCTTCCCAACCGCTTTCGTTACGATATTAAAGAATGCTTCATCCTCGCATCGAGCTACGGTGACATCAGCTCTGAGCGTGCCTATGCGCGACTTGAGAACTTGTCTTGTGTGAGGCGCGATGGCCAGGCAATAGATTTTCCAGTCAAGGGGTACATTGTTGGCGAGGACGGCAAAACCGGGATGCAAGGAAAACTGATCAGCAAGCAGGGGCAGGTACTGGCCAACGCGCTGCTTTCAGGTATCGGGTCGGGAATGGGCCAGGCATTCATGCAGAACTCCTACATGAACTCCATGAGTCCTGTGTTGGGCCAGACGCAGACCATGGCGCCGGGGCAGATACTCCAGTCGGGCATGGGTATGGGTTTTGGCAATGCGCTCAATACGCTCAGTCAATACTACATCACGCTTGCCAACAAGCTA
>LSLI01000195.1 GCA_001577345.1 Candidatus Gallionella acididurans | reverse complement strand
GCCGGTCGACATCATCAGGAATTGCCAGAATGGCTGCCTGATCAACCCGCTCGACAAAACGGCAATGGCGGAAACTGTGCTCCAGACCCTGACGGACATGCAGAAATGGCAAAATTTCGCAAAGAACGGCATTCAAGGCGTATGCCGTCATTATTCATGGAAGGCACACGTTGAAAAATATCTTGAGGTCATCCGCCCCCTGGTAGAGAAGATCGAACCGCTTTCCAGAATGAAGTTGCGCCGACGTGCTGGCGTGTTTCGCGACCAGGCGCTCTTCACCAGCCTGGACCTGAATCTGACCGGTGACCGGGAATCATTGCCGCCATTGCTGGAAAACCTGCGCGCACACCGAAAAGCCATCATCTTCGGTATCGCAACAGGGCGCCGTCTTGACGATGCACTGGCCACGCTGAAGCTGCACAACATTAGCCAACCCGACGTTTTGATCACCGGACAGGGAACGGAGATCCACTATGCGCCAAACTTGACCGAAGACGCCGTGTGGGGCCGCCACATCGACCATCTGTGGAACCGGCAGGCGGTGCGCAACATCCTCATGGAGATTCCGGGGCTTGAAATGCAGCCGAGAAGGTATCAAAGCGCTTTCAAAATCAGTTACTACATCGATCCTGCGGTGGCAGATATCCAGAACATCCGGCAAATATTGTTGCGCAACGAGCAGGCCGTGAATGTTATTTTTTCTTTCGGCCAATTCCTCGATGTCCTCCCGGTCAGGGCGTCGAAAGGGCTGGCGCTGCGCTGGTGCGCCGAACAGCTCGGCTTTCCGCTTGAAAACACGCTGGTCGCCGGCGTTACCGGTGCCGATGCGGATATGTTGCGCGGCAATACGCTGGGCGTGGTGGTGGACAACCGCCACCTTGCGGAATTGTCGGATCTGGCCAACATCGACAAGATATATTTTTCAAGAAAACCACATGCTGCGGGAATCCTGGAAGCAATGAACCACTACAACTTTTTCTCAAAAGCACTGGAAGATACCACATCATGAAACGACTCCTGCTATGCACCGACCTCGACCGGACGCTGATCCCGAACGGCACACAGCCCGAATCGCCAGATGCCAGATCACGGTTCAGACTACTGGTGAGCCGCAAAGAAGTGACGCTTGCCTATGTGACGGGCAGGAACCGCGACCTCGTCGAGCAGGCAATTGCCGAATTCGAGCTGCCCAAGCCCGACTTTGTCATCGCCGATGTCGGCGCGACGATTTATTCTTCCGACTGGAAACAATGGGACGAATGGGACGATCATATTGCTCCCGATTGGCAGGGTTTGACGCACGACGACCTGTATCGCGTATTGTGTGTTTTCCCGGTGCTGCGCCGGCAGGAACAGAATAAGCAGAGTCGCCACAAGCTCAGCTTCTATATTCCTGTCGAAACCGATACGCGGAAATTAATTGCCGAGATAGATCAGCGATTAAAGTATGCCGATATCAAGGCCAATCTGATCTGGAGCATCGATGCAGCAGCCGGCCTGGGTTTGCTGGATGTTTTGCCGGCCGGCGCCAGCAAACTGCACGCCATCCGGTTCCTAATATCGCGCAGTGGCTTCGCCAACGAAACCGCGATCTTTGCCGGAGACAGCGGCAATGACCTGAACGTGCTGACGAGCGACATACCATCGGTGCTGGTGGCCAATGCTGATGCAGAAGTTAAAAGCCTGGTGGCAAACGCGAACAAGCATACACTCTACATTGCCAAGGGCGGTTATCTCGGCATGAACGGAAACTACAGCGCCGGAATCCTCGAGGGTGCCGCGCATTATTGGCCGGAAGTGGATGCATGGCTGCGTGTGCAACCCTGAACCAGAAAAAAGGAAAGGCCGCTGATGTACGAACAAGCTTCACACGCACTGCTGAATGAAATACTGCTCGAGCTGAAACCCGAGATCGGGAGCTTTCGTCTGCGGCATTTTTATACCCGCCTCGGGGCGAACTTTTACGCTATCCATTCCCTGTTCCGCCTGCTGTATGGCGACCGTCCCGACTTCAAGGAACAGATGGTCAGCCTGGTGGAAACGCTTGCGCTCCGCTACATCGAACGGTCACCCCATCTGCGAAAATCGGATCTGGCGCGCGAAAGAAACTACAACTGGTTCATGAGCCAGAAGTGGGTCGGCATGGCGTTGTACTGCGACCGTTTCGCCGGAGACCTGAAAGGTTTGCACACAAAGCTGGCCGATTAATT
>LSLI01000194.1 GCA_001577345.1 Candidatus Gallionella acididurans | reverse complement strand
GTCTTCAAATTATGGAAAATTTATTAATTGCTTCACTCGCGGATATCCTTCCACACCTGCCGTCTTCATTATGCTGTGGGTGTTTTCGCGATTTAGCTCATATTGCAGCAAACTTGGGTAACACCTATAACATCCGCCGCCATTGCCCAATCCGTTGATATAATACCCGCGCAACTTCGCCCGCTTTTATTACCGCAGCAAAAGCATGATTAACAGGAATTTGGATGCCATGACTGCAAGCAATGTCCCAAGCACAGATCGCATCCAGGTATTGGTTGCCCACACCCACAAGCATCGATTCAGGATCAGATATGTTTAGCATCGTCATTCCTACCTGGAACAATCTGGAATATCTGAAACTGTGCGTTGACAGTATTCGCAGGCATTCTCAATCCAATCACGAAATCATTATCCATATCAATGACGGATCGGACGGCACGCTGGAGTGGGTTAAGGCTCAGGGCATCAAATACAGCCATACCGCAAAAAACATCGGCATTTGCCTGGCAGTGAACCACCTGGTTGCCCAGACCAGCCGCGACTGGGTGCTTTACATGAACGACGACATGGTGGCATGCCCGGGCTGGGACACGGCTTTCGCCGGTGCGATTGAATCCGGCGGAACCGATCTTGCGCTGTTTTTTTCCACGATGATTCAGCCCGATAACGGCAGGAATCCCAACATCATCAAAATGAATTTCGGCACGACTCCGGAAAATTTTGATGAGTCCCGTTTTTTGCGGGAATATCTTTCCGAAGCAAGACCCGACATTGAAGGCGGCGAAGCGCAACCGACCTTGTTTCATCGAAAATGGTGGATGATGGTGGGCGGATACAGCCTGGAATTCAGCCCCGGCATGAGCAGCGACGATGATCTGCTGATGAAATTCTGGGTGGCCGGCTGCCGCCATTTTCGTATTGTCGGTTCTAGCCGGTTTTATCATTTCTCCTGTAAAAGCACCGGGCGCATCCGGCGCAACAAGGGCGGGCGGATCTTCGTGATGAAATGGGGCATCACCCAGAAAGAATTCAAACAGCACTATTTGGGTTCGTTGCGCCCGGGCGCTGCCCCATCAAAACTTGCGGTTCGCCACCCCGGATTGTTTCCACGCACCACGCTGTCGGGCAGATTACGCCGCGCGGCTTATGGCTTGTTGGGGGAACACCCGCTGCAGGATATCGAATTATGGGACTCGGAGCCCGGGCAGGTGCCGGGCCACACCGATAATCCCGCAACAGTCTTGAAAGATCCTCGCCGTATACTGGTGGTGGTCACCTTGCGTATAGGTGACGTGTTGTTATCCACTCCTGTTATCCGTTCGCTGCATCTGGCCTGGCCCCAGGCCAAAATTGACGTGCTGGTGTTCGAGGGTACCGAAGGGGTTTTGCTGCGCAATCCGGACATCCACCGCGTGCTCACCGTACCGGCGCGGGCCGGGTTCTGGCAGCACTTGAGACTGATACTCGGCCTGTTTCGCAGATATGACGTTGCGCTTACAACGCTGTTGGGTGACCGGCCCACGCTGTATACCTGGATCGCCGGGAAGGCGCGTTTCGGGATGCAGGATGGCAGCAAAAAGGAGCACTGGAAGCAATACCTGCTCACGCGCTGGGCAAAATTTGAACATGTTGACACCCATACCGTGCTGACCAATCTCGGGCTCGTGGATTTGCTGGGCATCAAGCGCAACCATGAAGTGGTGGTTGCCTGGAATCCGTCCGATGAAGTCTCGGTTGCGGGGGCTTTGCCGTTTGCTATTGGAACAGAGACTTTTGCGGTGCTGCACATGTCTCCCAAATTTAGCTACAAAATGTGGCACCGGAATGGCTGGATTGAACTGGCCCAATGGCTCGAGGTGAATGGCATCCGCTCCGTGCTCACCGGAAGCAATGATCCTGCCGAGATGGCTTATGTCGAACAGATATACCGTTCCATGCCCCCGGGTACAGTGAGTCTGGCGGGCAAGCTGAGTCTTGCCGAGAACGCTTTCCTTATCAGCCGCGCCAAATATTACGTGGGGCCGGACACTGCGCTTACGCACATGGCTGCAGCGCTGGGCACACCCACCGTCGCATTGTTCGGTCCGTCCAATCCGGTGAAATGGGGGCCATGGCCCAAAGGGTACGAAGATACCCGCAATCCTTACAGAACGAGAGGCACCCAGCGTGTCAACAATGTGGTGCTGGTGCAAGGTGGGGGTGATTGTGTGCCGTGC
>LSLI01000193.1 GCA_001577345.1 Candidatus Gallionella acididurans | reverse complement strand
TCCTCCGGTTGCGGCAGTCCAGCGCGAATGCGGATCACTTAGCGATATTTTGCGAGGCGCTGCCGCTGTTATTGACTCTTGATCCAGGGCGGCAAGATACTCACGCACAGGGCGTGTATCAATTTCTGGGTTGGCCCAGTCACAGTGCTCTCCAGGTTGAACACTGTGCTGGTGGCTTGCGTTGGCCTCAATCAGGCTGGCATCCACCGCAAATCCTTCGCCTTTGACCAGACCGGCTGCCATGCAGCGGCGAACCACCTCGTCAAATACCCAACGAAACGCTCCGCTCTCGCGAAACCGGCCATGCCGATTCTTGGAGAAAGTCGAATGATCCGGCACGGCATCCTCCAACCCAAGCCGACAGAACCAGCGATAGGCCAGATTCAAGTGCACTTCTTCGCACAGCCTGCGCTCGGAGCGAATGCCGAAGCTGTAGCCAATGATCAGCATACGGATCATCAACTCCGGATCAATGGATGGCCTGCCGGTGTGGCTGTAGTATTCAGCGAGATGTTGCCGAAGGTTGGTTAAGTCGAGATGCTGGTTAATGCCGCGAAGGAGGTGATTCTGTGGGACGTGGTCTTCAAGATCGAAGGAGTAGAACAAACGCTTTTGCTTATCCGTCTGAAACCCAATCATATCAAGGCTCCCAGCTATTTATGTATGCAAAATTATACCATTCACAACATCAAATTTAGAAGGAGTTTTTCAACAGAATCAACCCATTTCAGCCGGTCGACCACCTCCAAAGTCATTCACTGCTGGCTCAACTTATATCTACTTTTTGGTAGTGATCATGAATATGGAAAACTCCCGAACGCCTTGCCCCTCTATTTCTTTGCTCATAATAGTCGCGGTGGTATCACGAATCGTGTGAAAACCCGCTTCTTGCAGGAGCAGTCTTAATTTCTGCCTGTCGAATCCAAGGTGGAATACGCCGGTGTTGTCGCCGTGGAACGCCCCGTCTTCTGTGTCGAGGTCGGCGAAGCAGAGTTGCCCGCCGGGTAGCAGCAGGCGATGCCATTCCTTGAACAAAGCAAGCGTGTCTGGCACATGGTGGGCTACCATGCTGCTGACGATGAGGTTGTAGCCGCTTTCGACATGATCACCCTTTTCAAAGTCCACGAATTCAGTGTGAACGTTGGTCAGCCCTTGTGTCTTGATTTTATCCTTCAGCACGCCAAGCATGCCGTGCGAATTGTCCGCGCCCGTAATCGTTTTAACGAGCGGTTGCAGCTTGAGTGTGAGCAGCCCCGTGCCGCATCCGAAGTCCAGCACCTTCATGTCAGCAAAAGGATGGATTTCGCGGATCATGACCGCCGCTACATCGCTTGCCAGCTTGGCCCTGAAGGGATTCGCATCCCACTGGGCAGATTCCTTGTCAAAATCTTTTCGGACTTCCTGTTCCATTTTGTTTTCCTTGATTTGCGAATCGCGCGGCGCGTCCACACAAGTATCAGCCGTACATTGAAACTACATGGAAGGACTGCTTCGTCGGGTAGCCATGCGCGGTTACCCATGTATCCCCACATCTTATTGTCTCCCTAACAATCCCCATTCTGCGACACCGTCGCGAAGGTGAATAGCGGTATATCCCTCCTGCTTGAGCAGATCAACCGCATCTTTTGCCATCAGGCAATACGGACCTCGACAGTAAGCAACAATCGAACGGTCTTTAGGTAGTTCCGCCAATCGTTGACGCAATTCTTCCAGCGGGATCGATCTCGCGAAAGGGAGATGTGTGACTAGATATTCTTCTGTCGGCCTCACGTCGAGTACCACCACATCGCCCTTGCGAGCAGCCTTCATCAGGCTTTCGCGGTCGCTGGGGATTAGGTCACCCGGTTGAATGGCGATTTCCTGCAATGCCAGTTGTAATTCAATCAGGCGATCTTCTGCCAGTGCATGAACCTGCACCCACAAATCAGCCACCGATTTATCGGCAAGACGGTAGTAGATGTTCTTGCCCTGCCGCTCGGTCTCAACAAAGTGTGCCATGCGTAACTCGCGCAAGTGCGCACTGGTCAGCTTCACGCTGATGGAGGCTTCGTGTGCCAAGGTCTCTACCGTTTTCTCACCCTGACAAAGCAGCTCGATCAGTTCCAGTCGTTTTGGACTGGAAAATACCTTGCCGATTCGCGACACCTGTTCATAGAGCAGGTCTTTGATCTTGCGTGCGTCTTTCATCTCATCAATCCATTTAATATTGGAATAAACATACGATACT
>LSLI01000192.1 GCA_001577345.1 Candidatus Gallionella acididurans | reverse complement strand
TTTGTCCATTCTGAAGCGGCACTTGGGCAAAGACCCCAGGCTGTCTGTCGTCTGTGCCGATGGGGATGAATATCTGCGATCACTTCGCGGCCAGCAATTCGATTTCATCTTTGCCGACACCTGGGCCGGGAAATATCGCTTGCTGGAAGATGCGCTCGTTTTGCTTGCCCCATCAGGCCTGTATGTCATCGACGACATGCTGCCTCAACCCAACTGGCCGGAAGGGCATGCAGAAAAAGTCGCGGACCTGATTGCCACGCTGGAGCAATTGCAAGGGTTTCGAGTTACAAAATTATCCTGGGCCAGTGGTGTCGTTATTGCCACCAAGCGCTAACCATTAGCGCGACGTCAGAACCAATGCAATCGGAAGGCACCATGCTTAAAAACAAGAAAATCGTGGTCGTGGGCGGCAGCTCGGGTATCGGTTATGCCGTGGCGCAAAAAGCCCTGAATGCCGGCGCACAAGTGGTCATCGCCTCTCGCACCCCTGAAAAACTTGATGCCGCAGCAAAACGATTCGGAGCGTGTGTCCAGACAGAAATGGTTGATGCTGCGGATGACCAGTCCGTCACGGATTTTTATCATCGTGTCGGCCAGTTCGACCATTTGGCGATCACGATCAAGCCGCAGTTGATCGCCTCTGCAACGGCGGTTGCACTTTGCGTGGTCGGAGCAAGACGGTTTGCCACATAGGCAATTATTTTTGGTAGTGAGGTTCAAGCCATCTGCTAAAATTTAGTACCTACATTCAGGAGGCATGATGCAAAGCACAAATCCGCTAGAGCAACCCCTCGGGATTGCGGTTCCGAACTGGCAGCCAGCGGCGCGTCCTGTTCGCAAAATACTGACGGGGCGCTTTTGCAGCCTTGAGCCGCTCGACTCAGCGCGGCACGCCGCAGACCTGAATGCCGCCAACGCATTGGACACCGAGGGGCGAAATTGGACTTATCTTCCCTATGGCCCATTCGATTCGCTCGCATCTTATCGCCGTTGGATGGATCAATATAATGAAACTTCCGACCCGTTGTTTTTCGCCATTGTGAGCAATATGACGGGCAAGGCGGTGGGGGTCGCAAGCTATCTACGCATCGATCCTATTAGCGGTTCGATCGAAGTCGGCCATCTCAACTTTTCGCCGCTGATGCAGCGCACGCCCATCGCCACCGAGGCCATGTGGTTGATGATGAAAGAGGCATTTGCTCTGGGTTATCGCCGCTACGAGTGGAAATGCAACGCGCTGAACAGGCCGTCGCGTCTGGCGGCACAGCGTCTGGGGCTGTCGTTTGAAGGCATTTTTCGTCAGGCCACGGTGGTCAAGGGACACAACCGCGACACCGCCTGGTACGCGACCATCGATCAGGAATGGCCCAATCTGAATGCAGCATTTCAGAACTGGCTTTCCCCTGAAAACTTCGACAGCAATGGGGCGCAGCGTGTTTCGCTGTCAAGTATCACCGACTCCATACTCGTCCGGCGGGGGTAATACACATGCATCAGGTGAAGAAATCGACAATGCTGGTTTGAGATATGCATGAACACGCGCTAAAGCGCGCCCCTTATTTCACGTTGAGTCAGCTTTAGGGAAATGCAAAGGCAACTCTGTGCCAAAATGAGACGATCGAGTAGCTTCCCAATTAGGTGAAGGTTAATGCCTTTTCAGCACTCAGAGTATTCGTGATAAGTTAAGCGGAAAAAATATGGGATGCTCTTTCAGACTACTGCCAGTCTGTAACCCACACCAACTTCTGTCAGTAGAAAGCGTGGGCGGGCGGGCTCTTTTTCCAGTTTGTGTCGCAAGATACCCATGTAAATACGCAGATAGTGGGCGCGATCCACGTAGTTCGGCCCCCATACTTCTTTGAGCAGCAAACGATGCGTCAGCACCTTTCCCGCGTGCTTTACCAACACTGTCAGCAAGCGGTATTCTATCGGCGTGAGGTGAACCTCCGCGCCGCTAACCGTGACCTTGCGATCAATCATATCCACCTTCAGCTCGTCCACCGAGAACACACTTTCTTCCCGCCCATTCGCAGTGGAAGAAACATGGCGCAATGCCACGCGTATCCGTGCCAGCAACTCGCCTACGCCGAATGGTTTGACAAGATAATCATCCGCACCCGCATCCAGGGCAGAAACTTTGTCGCTTTCCTGCGAGCGTGCGGACAAGATGATGACAGGAACGGAAGACCACGTGCGTACTCCTTTGACCACTTCCACCCCATCCATATCGGGCAGGCCGAGATCAAGAATTATCAGATCTGGTTTGCGCGTCGCGG
>LSLI01000191.1 GCA_001577345.1 Candidatus Gallionella acididurans | reverse complement strand
AAGCCAGCAAGCCGGCAAGTCGCTGGTTATCGCAATGAAAGGTGTTGGTGCCATCGTTCGCAGCTGAAGCCTTGTTGCAATGACGAGGCACTCTGGATTCCCCGAATTCGCGGGGATGACGGGCCAGTTTTTTAATTTCCCCTTACCGCATTCAGAAAGATGTGTCACTGTCATCAAATATGAAAACCTCTATAGGTTGTCAAAAGGCTTTGCGTAGCCAACTGACTATTGATACTTCCATAATTCACGACACCCTTGCCGTCATTGCGAACGAAGTGAAGCAATCCAGCAAGAACAAGATGCATTTTTTTGAACCATCTGGATTGCCGCGTCGGCTTCGCCTCCTGATGAAACTACTAGCCAATCGACTAAGCCAGCAAGCCGGCAAGTCGCTGGTTATCGCAATGACAGGTGTTTGTGCCATCGTTCGCAGCTGAAGCCTTGTTGCAATGACGAGGCACTCCGGATTCCCCGCATTCGCGGGAATGACGTGCCAGTTTTTTAATTTCCCCTTACCGCATTCCGAAAGATGTGTCACTTTCATCAAATATGGAAACCTCAATAAGCTACGCCCCCTAGCCATCTGGTTTTGAACCCCGGCAGTTTGGGTGATGAGCTAACGCCGGTTGAGTTATGTGGACAACCTGAGTAAAATCGCGGCAAAGCGCGAGAATAATTACGGTTTGGCGCTGCGGACTCTCTCCCTCACCTATTTCGTGCATGACTCCATTCATCCGACCCATAATACCATGCCCGTTTGAGCGGAAATCAAAGTGATCACTGTAAACATCAACGGTTCCAGTCATCGACTCCCGGATTCCACTTGCGTTGCCGCCCTGCTCGAAGAAATGGGCTTGACCGGAAAGCGCATTGCCCTGGAACGCAATGGCGAAATACTTCCTCGCAGCCTGTTTGCGTCGCAGCAACTGGAGGATGGAGACACGCTGGAAGTGGTCACCGCCGTTGGTGGGGGCTGACAATTATCAATTCAACGCAATATTAAAATGAGTATCACAATGGATGATAATCTGATTATCGCAGGCAAAAAATATTCCTCACGGCTGCTGGTCGGCACCGGGAAATACAAGGATTTCAACGAGACCAGGGCTGCGGTCGAGGCTAGCGGCGCGGAGATCATCACCATCGCCATTCGCCGCAGCAACATCGGCCAGAATCCCGGCGAGCCCAGCCTGCTGGAAATCCTGCCGCCCTCGAAGTACACGCTGCTGCCCAACACCGCAGGTTGCTACAGTGCCGAGGATGCGGTGCGCACCCTGCGCCTGGCGCGCGAGTTACTGGACGGGCACAGCCTGGTCAAGCTGGAGGTGCTGGGCGACCCGCAATCGCTCTATCCCAACGTGATCGAAACCATAGCCGCCGCGAAGACGCTGGTGGCTGACGGATTCCAGGTGATGGTGTACACCTCCGACGATCCTATCGTAGCCAAGCAACTCGAAGACATCGGCTGCGTGGCAATCATGCCGCTGGCTTCATTGATCGGCTCGGGTATGGGCATACTCAATCCGTGGAACCTGCAACTCATCATGGAGCGCGTGCAGGTTCCGGTGATCGTGGATGCGGGCGTTGGCACCGCTTCCGACGCCGCCATTGCGATGGAACTCGGTTGCGACGGGGTATTGATGAACACCGCCATCGCCGGCGCGCAGCTGCCGGTATTGATGGCAAGCGCGATGAGACAGGCTGTGGAAGCCGGACGATCGGCCTACAAAGCCGGGCGTATGCCGAAAAAGCTATACAGCGCCAGCCCGAGTTCGCCAACGGCAGGAATCATAGCTTCGACGCGCGGTTAAAAACCTTTATCCGCAGATTGCACAGATTCAGTTTCTTAAGATCTGTTTAATCTGCGGACAGACATGCCTTTGAATACCATGACCGACACCACGGACCTCAGCAAGCGTCACATCCGCAGCTTCGTATTGCGCCAGGGTCGTGTCTCGCCCGCACAGCAGCGCGCATGCGATACCCTGCTTCCCCGCTTCGGCATTCCCTACGCTGCGAAACCGCTTGAACTCGACCCGGCCTTCGGACGCAGCGCCCCCAGGATTCTGGAAATTGGCTTCGGCATGGGTGACAGCACTGCAAGCATCGCGCTGGCACATCCGGAGAACGACTACCTTGCCCTTGAGGTGCATACGCCGGGCGTCGGCAACCTCCTCAAGCTGGTCGATACCCATCACATTTCCAACATTCGCATCATTCAGCATGATGCTGTCGAAGTGGTGCGCGACATGCTGGAAGATGCGACGCTGGATGGAATTCAAATTTTTTCCCCGA
>LSLI01000190.1 GCA_001577345.1 Candidatus Gallionella acididurans | reverse complement strand
CGTCTCGGACGCATCACCAAGGCCGGAGACAGCTACCTGCGCAGCCTGCTCGTCATGGGCGCGCGGTGATCGCCATCGCGGCGAAGAATGCGCGGCTGGCCTGGGCGGTATTGAAGTACGGCGAAGATTTCAAACTGGAGCCGGGCACGATCTGAACAGCAAACCAAAACCGTCTACCAAAAAAGAATTTGAAAGGAATATACGCGCCGCCGAGCGGCGACCAAGAATCACCGATGTACTGCCAGCGTTGATGTGAAGCGGGTTGGACCCGCGCCGGGAGAGCCTGATCAACTTTATGGGGAGAAGTAGAACCCGACTAACGATTGAGGTCCCGGCGCGCGTCTTTCATCAGGGTCCGGGCGACATGCCCAACATGACCGGTTGTAGTTTAGCAGTCCTTCACCTTCTTACACGATGCAAGCAGCGCGATTTGAAACGAAACAGAACAGGAAATAACGATGAACTAAAAAAACATCAACGGCACTTGCGAATTTGGGGAAGCCCTTGTAGAAGCCCTTGTAGTTAAGTTGAGGGGCTGACGCGGGCTGCTTCGCGGCAGTCCCGCTCGAACGTTAGGTTAGCGGTTTTTTGGCCAACGACTCGGATTGCGAGCATCATGTAACACAGCCAAAATATGTACGAGATCACCTCGCACCGCATAAAACAAACCATAAGGGAACCGGGGAAGGAGGGCTCGGCGAACACTGGGAATTACCTCAGCATAAAGCAGAGGTGCTTGCTCTAGTCGTTTTAGCTGTAACTCCATTGCGGCAATGAATTCTTCACCGAGGCCGGGACTCTGCAATTCGTACCATTCTTGAGCTTTCCCAGTTTCACGCAATGCTCGTGTCGAGAATTTCAGGCGGTACGCCATGAGCCATCTTTAAGGCTTGATTTCACCTGATCCCAAGAATAACCTGCTTCCGGATTTGCCTCGAACTCTGCCAAGCGCGCTTCGAGTTCAACCTTAAGCGCAGGCGAAATTACCACGGCTTCGGGAACCGCCGCAACGCTGTCCCAGATAAGCTCGACGAGGCGAATGCGTTCCTGCACCGGAAGTTCAAGAATATCGGCAATAGAGATATTGTTCATGCGGACATTGTACCCTTTTTCGGAAAACGCGCTAACGCAGGTAACCGCTAACGAAGGTAACCGGCTTGCGCGGTTTTTTGCGCAAGTCCGGTTGACCATTGGGTTCGGCTTTAAGCTCACGCTCAACGTGAATGGCGCGTGACGTAGTTGCGTAGCACTTCGTCCATACGTGACTGCCAACCTTCGCCGGTGGATTTGAAAAACGCCAAGACCTCTTGGCTGTAGCGCACTGATACGAGTTGCTTCGCGTTCTCGGATTTTGGGCGGCCGCGCAGTGTGCGCATTGGTACCATTGACTTCAACTGCTTTGGCGTGAGCGGCTGAGCGTCTGGATCAGCCTTGGCCGCAGCGGTAATAACCTTGTCTTCTTGCAAAGTAGGCATCACGACGGACGGGCGTTTAGATATTTTTGACATAGTGTGTTACCTCGCGACGATTGGCTTGACGCAGGCTGATAATCCTTCGCATCTTGCCACGTTCAACAAATGCCACGCAGTAGAGGATGCCGGTCTTTGGTGCGAGTGCAATCATACGCAACTCGCCATACTCAAACCGGTCATCGACCCAAACCAGCGCAGCTTCCCAATCGAGTTCGCCTGCCAACGCAAGAGAGACGCCATGCTTTGTCTGGTTTGTTGCGTCTTTGACTGGATCGAACTCGATGCTCATGCTTTACTGTAGCTACAATAAATGCATTTGTCAATCAAGATGCATGCCGTGTTTTTACGGGGCCGAACGTGGAATTAACCAGCCGCGCTTTAGCGCGGTCTGGTTGAATGCAGGGTTAGAAAACATGGCTGAATTATTGCGGCGTTTCATTCTTAGTCTTGCGTGCATGGTGAGGAAGCATGAAGTTGCTTACGCTATGATTTTTTGGACTGATGAAGACGTAAAGCTAACCACTCGATTACGTGCGGTTCGAGAAACCCAACGTGCAGTTCATCTACTGAAAACAGCACGTAACGCGCTGCGCCATAAGCAAGACCTTTCATTCTGGCCTTCAGATCAGTAGGAGGAACCTCCGAAGTGAATAACAGCAACATTGACTCTGATGTTCTAAGCGAAATCTTGAAGTCTCCACCAGAGAGAGATTTTATTTCTTCGCTAATTTCACGAATCTCGCGCTCGGCCTTTTTGAGCGATTCGTATGTGATTAGCATCGTGTAGATTTTGAGCATGGGAGTAATGGTTTCTAACGAGGCTGTAGAAAAAGTCTTTTCATACCCGCATCGTGCCGTGAACCAAACCAAATATCAAGGTCGAAGTTAGAGGTGATATTTTGGAG
>LSLI01000189.1 GCA_001577345.1 Candidatus Gallionella acididurans | reverse complement strand
GTCGGGTAGAGACAGTACATTACTGCACCATCCCCCCCTAAGAACTGTACGTGCGAGTTTCCCCGCATACAGCTCAAGCCTCTGCAAAGCCCTGTTTGACCAGAGCCAGCAACCTACTTTCTTTCTCGGCTATGGTGTTGCCTGTGACAGTTAGGATGTAGCAATTCCAAGTTGCTCATATTGTCGTCCCCACCTTGAGCTTTTGGAAGAGCGTGATGTAGATGCCATCCCGTATCCTTCGTTATTTTCTCTCCGCATTTCAGACACATTCCATTTTGTGAATACCACAGGTACAGCAACCTATTTCTACCCCTGAAACTTTCCTTCATGGACAGACCAAGTCTTTCCTCAAAGTACGTCTCGAATGCTGGGTCGTAAGGATTTGCCGCTCCTTTGATTTTGACGTGGCGTTTGATTGGCGTGTCGCTGGCTTTCACCAATTTCACGATTCCTTTCTCGCCTTTGTCATTCTCAACCGTCGTGCCAAACACCCCATTTCGCAAGCCCTCACGCATAAAGTATTTCGACTTCACCCATGTCGCTGACTTATTGGAGTGTCTTCTGCAAGCCCACCACCAAAGCTGCTTCCATATAACGTTGTCAACTTTAGAAAAAGTTTCTTTCGCCACTTGGTTCTGGTGATAATTGACCCAACCCTTAATTACTGGGTTTAGCCTTTTTATCAAGACTTCTTGTTTTGCTGTTTTATTTTCTTTGATAATCCCTCGGACTTTTCGCAAAAACGTTAACACGTTCTTTTTCGCAGGTTTGATGAGTAACTTTCCATCGTACTTGCGCACGTTCCATCCGAGGAAGTCAAAGCCCTCGTCGATATGCACAATTTTGGTTTTTTCTTCCGACAGCGTTAAACCTCTGCCTTTCAGAAACCCCACCATCAATTCTCTCGCATCTTCCAGCACTTCTTTCGTTGTACCGGTTATTACGAAGTCATCGGCATACCGAATCAGGTTGACCTTGGATTTTCTGGCTGCATTACTGTTTTTCACACCAAAGCGTTCCGACAGCATCCGTTCCATTCCATCCAAAGTCATGTTTGCTAACGTTGGCGAGATAATTCCGCCTTGCGGCGTACCTGCTTCCGTGTCAAACAGCTTCCCTTTCCATCTGTAACCAGCTTTCAGCCACTTCTTTAGAATCCCTCTGTCCATGCAGACATTGTTCATTAGCCAGTCGTGGTTGATGTTGTCAAAACAACCGGATATGTCAGCTTCCAGTACCCATTTCGCCGAGAATTTGCCTACCAAAGTTTTGAAACATTGTTCAGCGGCATCTCTGCTTGCTCTCATGGGTCTGAACCCATAAGAGTTTGGGTCTGCTTTGGTCTCCGAGACGGGTTCTAGTGCTTGCAGATACAACGCTTGCATCGCCCTATCTTTCATCGTCGGAATCCCTAGCGGACGTAATTTTCCGTTTGCTTTGGGTATAAATACCCTTCTCAAGGGTTGAGGCTTGTAACCCCTTCTCCTGAGCGACATAACAGCTTCAGCTTTCAACACAGGTGTGTCCCAAACTACCTTGTCCACACCCGGTGTCTTTTTGCCTTGATTTTCAGTAACTCGTTTGACGGCGATTGCTCTGCCGCTGAACGAGTGGGTCAGTATCCATTGCAAGGCTTTCACCCTGCCATGTCTACCTTCCCTAGTTGCCTTTGCAATACGCATTTGCAGCTTCTTAACTGTTTGATGAATTTGCGCCCAGTCGAGACCGTGCCAATCCACTTCACAGCCAGAGGCTGCACCAACTACAGATTTCATAGTCGTCATTTGCTTTACCTCCTTTTGAAGTTCTACATACTCTCTTGCAAAGAGAGACCAATCAGAAGTCTGCTTCCTTTCGGACCGGATGATGTCGGCTTGCGCCTCAATCCCTATTCAACCCATTACAGATTGACGTTCGCTTTTTCTGACATCCTTTACCCGCATATCCGTCGGCTTTCCTTGCGGTTGGCTTGCCCTTGCGGGCGGATATACGGGCTTACCGTGTTCCGCGTAAATAACATTGGAAGGTTAGATGCTGACTATTTTCCGGTGGGGTGTTGTTTCCGTTTGGTTATCATGCAAAACCAAAACCTCCCACATTGCCTTTTTGGCTAGAGCTTATCAGCATATTTAGCTCTTCAACATTCACGGAATTTATCATCAGTTCACTTGCGTTCACCCTACTTCCAAGCCTAGCTCCCTACCGCGTAATGCTCGCAGTTCCGCTTCCACCTCACAGTTTTAGCATCATCCTTTCAGAGTGGGCTACATTGTCAGAGAGGCTTCAGACCCAGCCGTTACCAGCCACGCCTGCCCTCTTAGGCTACTGTCGGGAAAACGACAGGTTTATTTAGCGATATTTTGCTAATAAATAATTACTTACACGACATCACGTCGCAC
>LSLI01000188.1 GCA_001577345.1 Candidatus Gallionella acididurans | reverse complement strand
AGAATCCGCAATCTGGCATTCTACGATCCGCTCACCCACCTGCCCAACCGGCGGCTTTTGTTAGACCGGCTTAATCAGGCGGAATTTTCCAACGCTCGCAATTGTTGCAAAGGCGCGCTGCTGTTCATTGACCTGGACAATTTCAAGGACATCAACGATAACCTCGGCCATCGGGTCGGCGACCTGCTCCTGCAGCAGGTGGCGCTGCGTTTGTCGTCCTGTGTGCGCGAAGGCGACACCGTGGCCCGCCTGGGAGGGGATGAATTCGTGGTGATGCTGGAAAACCTGAGCGAGCAATCCATGGAAGCAGCGACGCAGGCCGAAGTCATAGGTAAAAAGATACTCGCTGCCCTCAGCCTGCCCTATCAGCTTGAAACTCACGCGTACCACGGCACCGCCAGCATCGGTGCCACGCTGTTTAACGGCAACTCGCCTGCGGCGGATGAACTGATGAAGCAGGCCGACATCGCGATGTATCAGGCCAAGAAAGCCGGCCGCAACGCTTTGCGTTTCTTTGACCCGCAAATGCAGGCCAGCATCACCGGCCGCTTCTCACTCGAGGGTGAATTGCGCAAAGCGCTCGAGCAGCAACAATTCCAGCTGTATTACCAGATCCAGATGGACAGCTCGAATCAACCGCTGGGGGCGGAGGCGCTGATACGCTGGATACATCCCTTGCGCGGCATGATTTCACCCGCCCAATTCATCCCGCTGGCGGAAGAGACCGGGCTGATCCTGCCCATCGGCCTCTGGGTGCTGGAGACGGCCTGCGCCCAGCTCAAGACATGGCAGCAACTCGATTTCACCCGCGACCTCGTTCTGGCCGTCAATGTGAGCGCCAAACAATTCCGCCAGACAGGTTTCGTGGCCCAGGTTCGTGATGTCGTGCAACGCCATGGCATCAAACCCAGCCTGCTCAAGCTGGAATTGACCGAAGGCATGCTGCTGGAAAACATCGAAGACGCCATTGCAACGATGAGTACATTGAACGAAATCGGCATCCAGTTTTCGCTGGACGACTTCGGCACCGGTTTTTCATCGCTGCAATACCTTAAACGGCTACCGCTGGACCAGCTCAAGATCGACCAGTCGTTCGTGCGGGATATCGCCACCGACAACAGCGACAAGGCGATTGTGCGCACCATCATTGCGATGGCCCAAAGCCTGGGCATGGCCGTCATTGCCGAAGGGGTGGAAACGGAAGACCAGCGCCACCTCCTCCTGAAAAACGGCTGCGTCCACTACCAGGGATTTTTGTTCAGCAAACCCGTGCCGCTTGATGAGTTTGAGGGTTTATTGAAGTGCGTCAAGCTACCGGATCAGAATGCATACCCCAGGCCGGCTTTGACTGTTGTGTAGCTTGTCCTGCTGGCCGGCTCCCATGCCACGTATCCGCCGCCCACGGGGTATACGCTACTGATGCCATAGCTGAAATTCGTGTATTCAGCACCGATGTTCACGTGCAGGTTTTTGGCAAGGGCATAATCGGCACCAAGCCCGACCTTTGCGATGGTGGAATTGCCCAGTTCCCCTGAAAACGCCCCATTAACGGCGATGTACGACTTGTAGGTGTTGCCCAACATGACATTGGCTGAAATCACCAGACTGCCAACAGGCGAGTACTGAGCCAGCGCTCCCGCCCCATAATAGTTATTGGTATAAGTCTCACCCGCATTGACCCCCCTATCCCATTCATGCCGACCGAGTTCCGCGTAAGGGGTCAACATGAATTTGTCGCCAACAGCGAAGCCCTTCCCGAAACGGCCGCTGTAATCAACGAGGACAGCGCTGGAAATGCCGGTCACTGAACCATACGGTGTCGAGGTCGAACCTGTGAGCCCGCCCACATAATTGGTGTCGCCATTGGAATGATCAAACTCGGCTTGAAAATATCCGCCTCCTTCCGATAAATCCTGCATCGTGGATACGGACAGGGAATACCCCGGAATCCGGCCCGACTCGGTGTCCAGCTTTCCGGTTGAACTGCCATATTGCCCATTACCACTTTCCGTGTAATTAACATGCGTCGAAATGATCTGGATACCGACCTGATTGTTGGCTGTCGTGATATCCGACACGCCTGCAAAGGCCCCGGCAGAAAGCATCATGCAGCCAATTGACAACCCTGTTTTATGCAGCATCATTACCCCCTATTTAGATTAATTTTGACCGAACGATTCTTTTCACAGCTCTTTTAAAATTGAAATCAACCTTTCCGCAAAGCACACCCTGCGGTTTCACTTCTGATTGTGAAGTGGGCTTATTGATACTTTCATAATTCACGACACCCTTGCCGTCATTGCGAACGAAGTGAAGCAATCCAGCAAGACCAAGATGCATTTTTTAAACCATCTGGATTGCTGCGTCGGCTATGCCTCCTCGCAATGACAGGGCATTGCTGGATTGCCGCGTCGGCTTCGCCTCCTGATG
>LSLI01000187.1 GCA_001577345.1 Candidatus Gallionella acididurans | reverse complement strand
GGCGCCTCATCATTATCGACGGTGGTCAGACGCGATTGGGAGTCCATGCCATCGAGCAACCATGCGGTAGACAAGCCGGTGCCTGAACCCAGCTCAAGAAAACGAGCCGATGGTTTGGATGCGGCCAACGTGCGCAGCAAGGAACAGGTGAGCGACTCCGACGCCATCGTGAATCCGGAAGCGCGAGTGTCAGCCCATATAGCGGGAATGGCCATGGGTTCGTTGAGATTAAAAAGATCATTCATGTTTTGCGGGGGTTCAACCGTGATTGGAATGGTCGAAATATTAATTTTATTGGGCGGGTATATTATTGCGTTTTATATTGGTAATATTGGCTATCCGGCAATAATATTGCCGGATACGAATGTATAGCGGCAGTTATATAAACTGGAACTGGAATTCAAAGGTGATATATGCAACTTGATCGTTACGATATAGAGATTCTGCGCGTATTGCAGGAAGAGGGACGCATCAGCAATCAGGATCTGGCCGATCGCATCAGCCTTTCTCCCTCCCCTTGTCTGCGCAGGTTGCGCACCCTCGAGGAGTCGGGGCTGATCACCGGTTACCGCGCGATGCTCGATGCGAAAAAACTCGGCCTGTCGTTGATGGCGCTGATTCTGATTTCGATGGATCAGCATACGCCCGAGCGCCTCGGCAACTTCGAAGCCAAAATAGTTGAAATCCCCGATGTGCTGGAATGCCTGCTGATAACGGGTCAGGATGCGGACTACCAGCTCAAGGTGGTGGTACGTGACATGGATGCGTATCAGGACTTGCTGCTCAACCATATCACCCGCATTAAAGGGGTGACTGGCGTGCATTCCAGTTTTGTATTGCGTCGGGTAGTAGACAAAACCGCGATGCCGCTCTGAGCACCTTGTTCCAGAGGTAATGTTCAACTTTATTTTTAAATAGATCAATCAAGACTGTGCTGAATGTCTCCTTTGGAGGAAAGACTCGACTGACTGCTTTACGCCCTGAGGTCTTCCGTCAATACATTTTACGTTGTTTCACCAAGTTGTTTTAGCAGTGGTGAACCACGACGCCACAAAGCATTCAGGTATTTCGATTCATCATAAGGCGTATGAGTCTGCCAGCACCGGAAGAGGATGCGAATCCACTTGAATGCTAAAGCTCGAATTGCTGTTTGGCGGGGACATCCCTTGGCACGCTGCTGACGATAAAACGCACCCGCCCAATAGGATTTGTTTATCGTCTGTGCCGCCCATTCAACCATCGTTTGTCGTAAAAATGTGGGGCTTTGCCAACGCCAGTGCACCCAACTCTTATTACCACTGCGCTCGGTGACCGGAGCAACGCCAGAATACTTCTGGAATTCATCCGCACCCTGAAAACGATCACGCTGTTCACCGAACGCAACAAGTAATCGTGGCGCAAGCAAAGCGCCTGCCTCTGGCAACGAATTGAACAATGCATAATCAGGCAGCGTGGGTGCGATGGCGGCGATCTCTTTGTCGTACCGATCAATAGACTGCAATGCGACACGCAGCAGATCGACCAGGATCTCCGCTTGAAATTGATGTGCGGTAATGACAGCCACATCATTGGTGAGCGGCGCAGCATTCTTGATGGAATTGATTCGTTCTTCAATGAGTTTGGGGAAGCGAACATTGTGTTCGCTAAAAAATACTTCGAGGCTCGCTCTTCTGGCACGCTTGACCTGGAGCAGCGTTGGCCAGCGGGTTATAAAATCGCAGAACACATAGGTGTCGCTATCGGCAAACCAATCGAGTGCTTGCGGATAGTATTGCTTGAGCGCATTGCGCAGGCGGTTGGTAAATCGGGTCTTGTCGCCTACTATTCTTCGCCGCTGTTCGACCAAATAGAGCAACGTGCGCATCTGTGCACTTTGCGGATGGAGCGGCTTGAGCACGTCACGGTGATGCAGAAGCAACTCTAGAGCGTACTCCGCATCGGTGGGATCATCCTTGGCACGACTGGGTTTGAAAGCCTGACGGTACTTCGCCAGCGTGGATGGATTGACTGGGAAGAGCACGATGAAATCGTACTTTTGCAGCGCATAGACGATGGGGCCTTTGGACAGTTCCAGTGCCACGGCGAGGGTGCTACCAAAGCGCTGTTGTATCGATGAAGCCCATTCATCGATGCCGTTCACCGTATGTGGAAATTGACCAAATTCTCGTTGGTCACTATTAGCGGGCTGCAAACAAAAGTCATGCTTGGTGTCAGCCCAGTCGATGCCAATGAAGACAGTAAATTCCTGGTTGGTTAGAGAGTTCATGATGTACCTCCCAAAGTGATAAAGTAACAATGTGGGACGTGCGTTGCTTGAGTTCTGCGAAGCAAATATAGCGAGCCGGTGTGACGGCAGACCCTGAGTATTCGTAATCGATCTCAAGCGCACCAGTGGATTCGAAGCAAAAGCGGAGAACATCGAGTGTTTAGGCACGAATATTCGTAATCTGCTGGTGCATGTCCCGCTCTCACTGACAGATACCTGCCAGCTGTGA
>LSLI01000186.1 GCA_001577345.1 Candidatus Gallionella acididurans | reverse complement strand
CCGCAACCGCACAACTGAATGGGCACATGATCCCCGCAGGCCGCCGAAATAAAATAACCGATCCGGCCAAGCAGGCAGGGTAAGAAAGATAAGCTTCAACCATCGGGAAAATTTACCATCTGGCTTGTGTCTCTGGAGGCTCGTTACGAGTGACTACTGCCGGAATCTTTTCCCGGATTTTGCATTTCGTCGGCACCCTTGGATAAATAGCTGCTGCGGAGCACTTTTGATTTCGTTTCGTCAATCAATGTGGCTGATTATTGAGGTTTTCATATTTGATGGCAGTGACACATCTTTCTGAATGCGGTAAGGGGAAATTAAAAAACTGGCATACCATTCCCGCGAATTCGGGGAATCCAGAATGCCCCGTCATTGCGAGAATGCTTCAGCCGCGAGCGAAGCGCGGCTGAGGCGAAGCCGGCGCGGCAATCCAGATGGTTTAAAAAAATGCATCCTGGTCTTGCTGGATTGCTTCACTTCGTTCGCAATGACGGCAAGGGTGCCGTGAATTATGGAAGTATCAATAGTCAGGATAATAAAAGCGAGTTATTTTTCGCTGCAGGACCCTTTTAAAACTATCCACTCATCCTGGGCCAGAATAGGTGTTATCTCCTGATTATTGAACTTTGCCACCATTTCTGAACGCAAATTGTTTGCAGGGTGATCAGAAAGAAAAGCGGGCATAGATCCCGATTTTTCCATGCGCTCAAAAAAATGCTTGAATGCCTGGTTATCCACGTGGGCTATTTGCAAGCGTCTGAGTCCATCTTCATCCGCCTGAGCTTCCTGGGAACGGGTGAAATTCATGTTCAAAAAATACTGTGTCCAGTCAGCGGTTGATGAATGCCTCCCTAACATCATATTGATCCCCTCGGCGGTGAGCATATGGGCAATGGTGCCTTCCATGATATGGCGGTGTTGTACATGCCCGATTTCATGCGCCAGCACTCCGGCAACCTCTTCCGGTGATTCGGCTTGTTTAAGCAGTCCTGAATTGATCGAGATCTTGCCGCCCAACGCAGCATAGGCATTTACAACCGGATTCTTGACGATCTGCACTTCAATGGAAAATGCTGAATCGCCAGAATCGACGGGGTAAATTCGTTTGATCAACCGTTGCAGCACCTCGTGCGCCTGCGGGCTGTAATGACACTCTTCCTTGGAAGAACCGAAGTCGAGTGCACGGGAGATTCTCTTTTCCCAACTCCAGGGTATGACATGCGCCAAAGGAGAAAGACCCAGTGCAAAAACCACACCCAACGCAATGGCAGCTATAAGCCACATCAGGCCTTTTGTCCTGGATGGGGAATCACTCATCAATGACGCTTTGCCATTAAAACAACAATATAAAACACCACGAAGACAATAGTAATAATGATCGAAATGGGTCCCCGCTGAGTTTTGCTGGACGATGCCATCCGTGACTTATCCAGGGAAATATTGCCACCCTGGGTATCATCTACAAAAGTTTCCCGGTCCTGGATGATTGCTTGCGGCGGCAGAGTGTCACTTCGCGTAGTAATGCCTGCTACTTTTTTTACCGCAGTGCCGATCACCATGAACTCAACCAGACCACCCCCGAGGTTATAGACTCGCGTTTTAACCCCAACGACTTCATCAGCACCGCATTTCTCCGCATCTTCCTCAATGCGTTCCAGGGCCTTTTCCCGCGCCTCATATAGCAGTTCAGTTAGGCTCTCTATTTGTCCGCCGACAAGACTTTTTAGTGATGAAGTGATGCCTGATGCCAACCCCAAAGAATAAACCGATACACCCATCACAAGCCTGATTGGAAGATAGCCGATATTGACCAGATTCCAGAGTTCTTCATTGGTCATATCGCTGGTGACAGGATCATTAAAATAACCATTCAACGCCGGGTGGGTTGAGGCTGTTCCTATCATCATCATTTCCTGCGTACCCATAAACGGCATGATAGTGGTTTCAATGCCGATAACCGCATTAGCCTTCACCGATTTAGCCTCATCTTTTATTCTGGTGAGAGCCAGATGCCTAGTGCGGTCAAAGATTTGCGTGTATTGCGGGACTTCGCCCCTCTTTAAACCACGGAAGGCCCCTTTGATATTTCCGCCCACACCAATGGAATACGCCACATTGCCGAACACAAAACTGTGCGGGGTAAATCCGGAATCCATTTGACAGTAAAGCGCCTGGGCATTTGCGGATGTCGAAAACGACGGCCTATCGGATGCCCCTGCAGCAGATTGATGTATGGTTGATCCAAGCGCAATAAATTCAAGATTGCCGCCATGATTGATCAAATCGAAAGTAACGCCTGCCAATCCGACGCCGTTATAGCGACGGGCTTCTTCCATCATGCGGTTATAGGCATTGGTACGGCCATCATGAACGAGCTTGGTTATTTCTTCGATTTCGCCACCGGCCAAATTGGAAAGCCCGGCTCCTATCCCCTTAAAGACGCCCAGAGCCAGCACATTGTTGCCAAGACAAAGTTGACCGGCATTCAGGCCAAGTTTATTTAAGG
>LSLI01000185.1 GCA_001577345.1 Candidatus Gallionella acididurans | reverse complement strand
CGTTCCTGACAGGTGGGACACATGCCATCTTGCCTTTGCCATACACGGTAAAGCTTAGCACGGCCTCTCAATGAGTTACTAATAATGCGGGCGCAACAAAAAGCCCGCTGCAGTGCGGGCTGTTTGAGTGATGTGGCGTCCCCAACGAGATTCGAACTCGTGTTACCGCCGTGAAAGGGCGATGTCCTAGGCCTCTAGACGATGGGGACTTTGACCTTGATTCTCTTAGCTCTTTGGTGGAGATAAGCGGGATCGAACCGCTGACCTCTTGCATGCCATGCAAGCGCTCTCCCAGCTGAGCTATACCCCCGGTACCTCGAAAGAGGGCGCATTATAGTGATGCGACCTATGCTTGTAAAGCTGACACGCCAAATAATTACAGGTATTTTTTCATCCGCGCCAGCACGGTATCGCGCGGGAACAATGCCAGCACTGCATCGACCGATGGGGTATGCGTTTGCCCCACGATCATCACGCGTAACGGCATCGCCAGCCTGAGCATCTTCAGGTTGTGTTTTGCCAGCAATTCCTTGATCAATGCGGCCAGAACGGGTGCTTCCCAGGCTACATTGGCAAAACGCTCGGCGAGTTCGCGCAAAGCGGGCAGCACCTCGGGTAGCAGGTGCGCGTCCAGCAACTCCTGTGCGGGATGCAACTCGATATAGAACACTTCGGCGGTATCGGCCAATTCGTTAAGGGTCGCCACGCGTTCCTTGTAGAGCGACACGATGGATGCAAGCACCGGTTCATCACTGACCTTCACTCCGCGCGCTTCGAGACGCGGGCGCACCAGTGCAGCCAGGCGCGCATTGTCGGCCTGCTTCAGATACTGCTGATTGACCCAATTCAATTTCTCGGTGTTGAACTGCGCGGCCGAGGGTGTGATGTGATCGAGATCGAACCAGGAGCAGAATTCCTTCACCGAGAATATCTCCTTGTCGCCGTGTGACCATCCCAGCCGCGCCAGATAATTGATCACTGCCTCCGGAAGGTAACCGTCCTCATCGTATTGCATCACGCTGACCGCGCCGTGGCGTTTGGATAGCTTGGTACCGTCATCGCCAAGGATCATCGACAGGTGCGCGTATTGGGGCACCGTCGCGCCGAGAGCCTTGAGGATATTGATCTGCCGCGGCGTGTTGTTGACGTGGTCGTCGCCGCGAATCACGTGCGTGATACCCATCTCCCAATCATCGACAACCACGCAGAAATTGTAAGTCGGCGTGCCGTCGGCGCGGGCAATGATCAGGTCATCAAGTTCGCTGTTCTCGAAAATGATCCTGCCCTTGACCATGTCGTTCCATGCCGTCACGCCGTGTTGCGGATTCTTGAATCGCACCACCGGCTTGACTCCCTCCGGAGGAACCGGCAGCACCTTGCCCTGCTCCGGTCGCCACCGGCCGTCATAACGCGGTTTCTCGCCACGCGTGCGCTGTGCTTCGCGCATCGCATCCAGTTCCTCCGGCGAGGTGTAGCAACAATAGGCTGTCCCCTCATCCAGCATCTGCCGGATCACCTGTTTGTAACGCTCCATGCGCCGCATCTGATAGAACGGACCCTCGTCATAATCCAGATTCAACCATGACATCCCGTCCAGGATCGCCTGCACCGCCTCTGGCGTAGAACGCTCAACATCGGTATCCTCGATGCGCAAAATGAAAGTGCCGCCATGTTTTCGCGCATACGCCCAGGAGAACAAGGCGGTGCGTGCCCCGCCGATGTGGAGGAAGCCGGTGGGGCTGGGAGCAAAACGGGTGCGAATGGTCATGACTTAGGGAAAAAGCAAAATAAGGCGCGCATTTTACGGGCTTTGCGCATCGCGCGCACCAAGTTGTCGTTGCGGCATTGACCAAGGTTGCCGCGATATGCTCTAATCCGCGCCCTCATTTCTCTTTCGGGCTTGGGCGGTTAGCTCAGCGGTAGAGCACTGCCTTCACACGGCAGGGGTCACTGGTTCGAACCCAGTACCGCCCACCATTTCAAATCAGTGCCTTAGTATTACCCAAGTCAATTACATTGAAATTAGTGTGCCCACTTTGTGACACACCATCCAGCACACTCACACCAGCCCGTAAATTCTCCGGCGCAAGATGCGCATACCGCTCAGTCATCTTGATTGATGCATGACCAAGCAAGTCCCTTACTACAGTCAGCGATACCCCAGCCGTTACAAGCCATGACGCAAAAGTATGTCGCAAATCGTGAACCCTAAAATTCTCGATCCCAACACGCTTGAATAGCCAATTACAGGCGGTATCCAGTGACGTTCCCTATTGGGACGAACAAATACCCAAGGCGAGTTCGGACAAAACTCCGCACGATAACGAGCCAAATCCAACAACGCCGTTCTAGCCCCCGCATTAATCGGAATAGAGCGACGCTTCCCGCTTGTCCGAAGGACAGTTTATCCTGAGACCATCGAAGGACGGGAATGACGTGCCAGTTTTTTATTTTCCTGCCCTGTTACGAACGATGCCGTGCTGTCTTCAATTATGGAAAATTAAATAAATATTAACTAAGG
>LSLI01000184.1 GCA_001577345.1 Candidatus Gallionella acididurans | reverse complement strand
CAAGAATAGCCGAGATTGTCTGCATCTTAGACGAGAATCTCTCTGATTATTATTTTTAGATGGGCCAAGATTGCCGGATGAAAAACATTCTCTCCCTGAAAGCCTGGCTGTGGGCTGTATCACGTCTTGATGCGCTATACGCGCACCTGCTGCGCAATTACCTGGTGTACATCGCGCTGATTCTGGGCTATGCGGTTTTTTCTGCGCACTATGAATTGTCCATAAACGTCAGCGAGAGCTTGCCCGGCACGCTCTATCTGGTCGAAAAAGGAACAATGCCAACCCGTAACAAATATGTCGCGTTCTATTACCCAAGTGATTTTATTTATCCGAAAGGCACGCACTTCCTGAAAAGAGTTGTTGGTATTGAGGGTGATGTCGTCACTTCTCAAAACCATCATTTTTTTGTGAACAACAAAGAGGTCGGTTTTGCAATGACCGCCACCTCGGCGGGCAAGCCAATTCAGGCAAATGATTTTGCCGGGGTTATCCCGGCTGGACACTTCTATGTACGCGGCGACCATCCGCTTAGCCTTGATTCCAGATACAAGGCTGTCGGCTTGGTATCCGCCCGGATGGTTATTGGTCGCGGCTTCAAGGTGTTCTAAATGACGACACTCGTTGATCGCTGGTTAATCAGACTGGGCTTGCTGCCCGAGCAATCTTTGGCTGTTTCGCTTGCTGCGCTTGATGAGAAAACCAGAGCTAACAAATTGGAGGCTATGCGCGACGTACCGCGTTACCCGCCATTCATGGAAGGGCTTCCTGTTCGTTCGCCGCTCGCGTTGCTCGATACGCAGGAAGAGCTGACCAAAGGAGTGCAGCAACTTATTGCCAATCGTGAGTTGCTTGACGACCACTACAACCCTGCCATGTTGCGTCTGGCGCAATTCGTGCATATGTTGCCTGCATCGCAAATGCACCATCATCGCGGTGCGGGTGGATTGCTTCGCCACTCTTTGGAGGTGGGTTTCTGGGCGTTGCAACAAACCGAGGGCAAGCTGATACGCGGCGTTATTACGCCGCAAAAACGCCGCCTTATCGAACCAAGGTGGCGACTTGCGGCATTCCTGGCCGGGATTTGCCATGACCTGGGTAAGGTGGTGACGGACTTTACTGTGACTGATCGTGAAGGTGGGTTGAAGTGGCGGCCATACATGCAGGATTTGTATCAATGGGCTGATAAAAATCAAGTCGAGAGTTATTTCATACACTGGACAGAGGGGCGCGGCAGGAACCACACCAATGTATCGAGCACATTAATTGAGTCGGTGGTTTCCAGGAAAACGCTTGACTGGATTAGCGAGGGCAGCACGGATGTGATGATCTGGCTGACGGAATCCCTGAACAACAACCCGGGCTCAAGCAATCAAATTCACAACTTTGTGGTCCGGGCGGATCAGTTAAGCGTTGAGCGCGACCTGAAATCGATGGGGGCGGCCATGGCGGGCTATGAGATAGGTGTGCCTATTGAGCGGTATCTGACCGACACCATGCGCCGTCTTGTTAAAGAGAGGCTGTGGCGTATCAACGAACCATCGGCCCGCGTTTGGAATATCAACGGCACGACTTACCTGGTCTGGCCGATGGCGGGTGAAGAAATCGCGCGGCGCACACAGGAAGAAAACCTGCCCGGTCTGCCAAAAACACCAGACGGGATTTTGGACATGATGGTTGAGCGCGAGATTGCCTTCTTGCGCGAAGACGGGGGTGACGATCCTTTCTTCTACATCGCTCCAGACGTTGTCACTGAAAAAATACCGGCTATGCGAATGCGGGCGATCCGTTTGCGCGATGAAGCACTGATTAGCACCCTGCCCATCCTGCCTATAGCCGGAAAAATATACTCAAGCAAGACTGATCCGCAGGACACTGCCATCGAGGACATGGAGCAGGAAAGCGTAGTCGCCAACACCGATTCGACATCCCAAAGTGTCCCCGGTACGCCTACGGCACACTTGGATGCCGACGCTGGTTCAGCACAGAGTCAACACGTCCGCAGCACGCCTGCAGCGCACTTATCGGAAAGTGGCGCGGATGCCGCGCAGAGCCAGCACCTCTCCGGTACGTCCGTGGCACGTGTGGAAAAAACCCCTATCAACTTGAATTCCCTTGACTGCGGGACTGGTGAGGCGATTCGCCTTTTGGTTGCAGATTTCGATAGCGGGAAGAAGTCATTTGCAGAACTGGGCATCAGACAGCCCGATGGCAGCGTTTACCTCAAGTGGCCGGAAGCTTTCGCTGGTTACGGTCTAACGCCCAAGGAAATCCTGGACTACTTTTCAGATAACGGATGGTTAATCCCGGCGAGTGACGTGGCGAAAATTGGTGACGCGCATTTTTCTGACGGTGTTGCAAAGGCAATCGGGTTGACCGCTGCTATTGGCGAATTCTTTATTACCGCAAAACCGTCCGGTCGGAAAAAAACGAAATCCGCACCAGAACCCGCCCTGCCCGCCTCCGTTCAAGCCGTGGCTGTGCCCGCTGCCAATTATCCTGGTGTCACGCCAGGGACGTCATTGA
>LSLI01000183.1 GCA_001577345.1 Candidatus Gallionella acididurans | reverse complement strand
ATGCGCACGAAGTCGTTATTCCTGCATGGGACAAGGCGAAAGCTCTACTCTCGTTAGGGATTACGGAAGGCAAATTCGAGTTATTGAGCGGCAATACCCAAGGGTATGCCATTCCAAACGAGAAGAGGCTGGCGATCAACCCGGTTGCGGCTATGCCGTGGAAGACGTTGTTCCACGAAATGGCTCACTGCCTGTTGCATTCGAAAGAGGCGCACATGGCAGACGGCAGCTCGATGGCAAGAGACATCAAGGAAGCCGAAGCGGAATCCGTGGCTTATCTATGCTGTGCAACACTTGGATTGCCGGGGCTTGAAGAAAGTCGCGGTTATATTCAGGACTGGCTGGGTTCAACGGTTCAAGCCGAAGAGTTTGGCAAGAAGAGCGCGGCACGGGTGTTTTCAGCGGCGAACAAGATACTCAAGGCAGGCACTGAATCTGTGAAAGCAGGGGAGGTGGTCAATGAGTAAGCATCCCGTAAAAAGGTCTCACCAAAGACAATCATCGACAGGTTGCATGATTTACGTCGAAAAGTTGGACTGGTCAATGGGGTCAGATACCGCGCCGAATTTCTTGCGCTGGCTTTCAAGCATGGCCTGGTTGATGACATCTGTCATTACCGGCTTTGGGACGAAGGCTGGGAGGAATTAGGCGAGCGGACGTTCGACACCTGTTTCGAGATGGGGGATTCAGTGCAAGTTATCGCAATGGTTGTAACACAAGCGAAAAATGAAAGATTTCTGGATGCAATTCGTGACTACTGCAACGTGCCCGGTGCTTTCGAGCGTTGGCTAGGGTACGCGAACAAACAGCCCGATCTCTTTTGAAGTTTAACCCGGGCGGGAGCATCGTTCCACGCCCGGGGTTGCGTGGTACTGCGAAACAAAAAGATGAGCATCACGCTTCATCTCATTAAAATGAAGTAATACACAAACCAACCACCCAGACGGGATACATCATCCCTTCTGGGTTGGTGTATCCCTCAAGGGTTCTAATCTGAAAGGGATGCAAAGTGGAACAACAAAACATTCAATCGCACATGCGCGTTGGCGACATCCGTCAAGGGAGAAATCCTCGCACGTACTTCGATGCTGTCGAAACGGCCGAAATGGAAGCGTCAGTCTCTGCAAAGGGAGTGATACAACCCATTCTGATTCGTCCTGTAAACGACTGGTTTGAGATCGTTGCCGGTGAACGTCGCTGGCGCACGGCTTTGAAAGTGTGCGGCGAAGACTACGAGATTCCAGTCCTCATCAAAACCCTCAGCGATGAGGAAGCCGGTGAGCTGGCTTTGATCGAAAACGTCTCACGCGCAAACATGAGCCCAACCGAGGAAGCCACAGCAGCAGCCAAGGTTCTCGGACGCTGCGAAGGTAACCGTGATGAGGCAGCAAAACGGCTAGGCTGGACGCGCAAAACGCTGGATAAGCGTCTTGCGCTGATGAACTGTAGCACGTCTGTGATGGTCGCTCTCAACGAACGCAAGATCCACCTGGGTCATGCCGAATTGTTGGCGGCCGTACCGAAGGATAGACAGGAAAAAGTGATTGTGAATTTGCTTTCGCATCCAGTGCTACGCACGGTGGCTGAATTCAAAGCTGGGCTGGAACAAATATCCCAAGCGATGGCGACAGCAATCTTCGACAAAACAGACTGCGCTGGCTGTATCCATAACAGCGGAAACCAGCAGGCGTTGTTTGCCGAATCTGTAGCTGATGGGCATTGCACGAACAGCGACTGTTTCAACCAGAAGGCCGAAGAGACGTTGGAAGCCAAGAAAAAATCATTGGCAGAAAACTACCCTTGTGTTGTCATCGTCCGTCCGGGCGAAAACAACACGGTAATCAAGCTTGTTGCGGAAGGCGCAACAGGTGTTGGTGAAGAACAAGCGGCAGCGTGCCGTAGTTGCAAGTCATTTGGCGCGGCGATCAGTGCAGTACCCGGAAAGATGGGTAACGTGTATGAATCGCAGTGCTTTGACTCTGCGTGCCACACTAAAAAAGTCGGCGAACGTTTGTTGGCGGAAAAGAAAGCGGCTGCAAAACCTGCTACTGCTCCATCGACAAGCAAACCGACTGATTCAAAGCCTGTGGCTGGAAAAGGTGCGGAGAAATCCACGTCCACATCCAAGTCGGCGGTGACATCGGTTCAAGACACCCAGCGTGTCGTGGATTATCGGATCGGTGTTTGGCGCAAGGCGTTGAAGAAAGAACTGTACGCAGATTCACATAAGAACCTATGCATGCTCATCGGAATAATGATGACGCGCGGCGGCTCAAATGTTTCACCCGCAAAACTGGCTTCTGGATTTGAAACGCTCACATCAGAAAAACCGCCCATCAGCAATGTGGGTGAAGCGGCAAAGATGGTGGCGAATTCAGACGAGACGGTGCGCTCGCAAATGCTGTCCGGGATTGCTATTTCGATTACGGATAGCATTGATAAGGCGCACTTGCCGGAAATGCTCAGGTTCATGAATGTGGATTTGACGAAGTGCTGGAAGTTGAACGCAAAGTTTCTTGATTTGCTCACCAAAAGCGAAATCGAGGTCATTGCGGAAGAGCTGGGACTGAAAGCTGCGCTGGGCGACAACTATGC
>LSLI01000182.1 GCA_001577345.1 Candidatus Gallionella acididurans | reverse complement strand
GAAAACAAAGCCATCGGGCCGAAGCTCGATTACCCGCCACTGCGCGTTGTGCGTTTCTCCGGTGTGGCATTCACCGAAGGCGTGGAAGAGTACGTCGTGGATGGCGTGACCGTTCGCGTCACCGGTGTTGCAAAGACGGTTGCCGACTGTTTCAAATATCGCAACAAGATCGGCTTGGATGTTGCGTTGGAGGCATTGCGCGAAGCTTGGCACGGCAAGCGTATGACGAGTGATGATATTTGGCATTACGCCAAGGTCTGCCGCGTCGCCAACGTGATGCGCCCATATCTGGAGAGTCTGGCATGAGCGTTCAGAATATTGGCGCATCCATCCGCAACCGCCTGCTCAACAAGGCGCGGGCGGAAAATCTGGACTTCAACCTGCTGCTGACGCGCTATGCACTGGAGCACATGCTCTATCGTTTGAGTATATCGGAACAACGAGACCAGTTTTGCTCAAGGGGGCTGCTGTTTGATCTGTGGTTCGACGTGCCACATCGTCCGACCCATGATGCTGACTTGCTCGGTTTGGGTTCGCCTGAAATTCCTCATCTGGAAGAGGTTTTTCGCAATATCAGCCGCATTGAAGTCGAGGATGGCATCGTGTTCCAGCCCGATTCCGTGAAGGGTGCCGAGATTCGCAAGGAGGCCAACTACGCAGGTGTTCGGATCACGCTGATTGGCTTGCTGGACAGTGCCCGCTGTCCAATACAGGTTGATGTCGGGTTCGGCGATGCCGTTGTGCCCGGACCGGATGATGTAAGTTATCCGGTCATTTTGACCGGTTTGCCAGAGCCGCAACTGCGGGCTTATCCTCGCTGCACGGTTGTTGCGGAAAAACTGGAGGCACTGACATCGCTCGGCATGTTGAACAGTCGAATGAAAGATTTTTTCGACCTCTGGGTGCTGGCGAAACATTCTGATTTCGATAGTGCGTTATTGTCACGGGCAATCGTGGCTACCTTTGAACGTCGGCGCACAGCGTTTCCAGAAGGAATACCCATCGGACTGAGCGATGAATTCAGCAACGATGATCAGAAGAATAAGCAGTGGCTGGCCTTCCTGCGCAAGAATGCACTGGACCCGATGCCCCTGGCGACGGTAGTCAGTGATATCAGAGAATTTTTGTTGCCGGTGTTGGTAGCCGCCGCATCGAGCGGCAGACACGACATGGCTTGGCGGACCGGAGAAGGTTGGAGAAAGAATGCGTAAATTATTCAACCGCTGGTTAGAGAAATTCTGTGAATCATGCGCGTGGCCATGCCACGACAACTGTGAGGATATACTAGAACACAACTGCGCGATTACGCCACAATTGAATCTGCAAAACAATCCAACCCCCGCCGAACTTAAAGGGAAGTCATGTCAGAAGAAGAGCGCCGCCGATTGCAACAACAGCTTTGGAATATCGCCAACACCTTGCGCGGCAAGATGGGTGTTGGGGCAGAGTATTCGTTTTCCAAGAGGTGACGCAACTATATTTTCCGGCGTGAGATAATCTGCGCAGTTCAGGGTTGTATTGACCTATACAAAGTGGGAACCAATACGCTGGTTTATATCGTAGCCATTGTCTTTTTGGGCGATAATTTCGCCCTATAAACTGTTGGGATGTGGAAATGAAGAGTGAACCTGTCGCCGGAGTTCGGCCAGAGGTCAAGCGCCGAGCTGAGCAGGGTTCACAACAATTGCAGGGCGAAGTTCAGAAACTGGAGCTTGAAAACCTGCTGCGCACCAAATTTCCTTTCGATGCCATCGAGCCTGTGCCCAAGGGTGAATTCGGCGGGGATGTGCTGCACCGTGTTGTCGGCGCAGGCGGCCAGTCCGGCGGCACCATCTTGTGGGAGTTCAATCGTACCAAAAACTGGAGCGACGCCTGGCTGGCAAAACTTCGCGATGATCAGCGGACTGCGAAGGCAGAAATCGCCGTGATCGTAAGCCAGAGTTTGCCGAAAGACGTTGAAACCTTCGAAATGGTAGAGGGCGTATGGGTGACACACCCACGTGCTGCATTGCCGGTTGCTATGATTTTTCGCCTGTCATTGCTGGAGGTTGCCTTGGCGCGGCAGTCCACCGAAGGTCAGCAGACCAAGACAGAAATGGTCTACCAGTATCTGACCGGCCCGCGCTTTCGCCAGCGAGTGGAAGCTATTGTCGAAGCCTTCTCTACCATGCAGGAAGACTTGGACAAGGAGCGCAAGGCGATCATGAAGCAATGGGCGAAACGTGAGGAGCAGATTGAGCGCGTGATGGGGGCGACAGTAGGGATGTATGGCGATTTGCAGGGTATTGCGGGGAAGCCGTTGCAGGAGATTGAGGGGTTGAGCCTTCAGGCATTGGATGCACCGGTTGTGAACAATAGGAGTGCGGCGGAATGATGGCATCAGGTATCGGCAACAGAAGCAGTAAGGCCGTCTCTCTAACGAACGCGCCTTGTAAATATGTCAATATCGACATATAATCCATTCTGTGAATAAACAACGTAAACCGTTGGCTTGGCTGCATGGCGAAATCAAAACACCGCCTTTTTCTGCCGAGGCAAGAATCGAAGCGGGTGTTTTATTGCGGCACCTGCAAGAAGGCATCAAAGTATCGTTGCCACACTCAAGGCCAATGCCCAGTATCGGTCGCGGTTGTCACGAATTGAGAATCCCGGACGAAAATCGCACC
>LSLI01000181.1 GCA_001577345.1 Candidatus Gallionella acididurans | reverse complement strand
CCTTGGGTAACTTCGAAGGTGACCTTCTGGCCTTCTTTGAGTGACTTGAAGCCGTTCATGTTGATTGCTGAAAAGTGTGCGAACAGATCGTCGCTACCATCATCGGGAGTGATAAAACCGAATCCCTTTGCATCGTTGAACCATTTAACTGTACCAATTGCCATTTGAATAGATCCTTACTTATATAACAGGGATACCCCCTGCGAGTTTTGTACAACACCGAAACTTAATCGTCTATGTTTAAACATTCAGCCTTGGAAGGACAATATCAAACCTTCCCTGATTTCTGAAGAGCATTGTGCCGAGCAAGCAATTCCTGAATCTTTGGAGATTATGGGGAGGAAGATGAGCCATCAGTGGATTTGCCGTGCAGCCGTTCACAATCCCCTACAACTAAAGATACAAGCCGCCACTTGAAGATCGCCAGACCTGCTTGCTTTGCTAGCTGCCAATATCTCGCTTCCTTTGGTCAAACTTATCCTTCCCGATCTCGCCGCGGGAAGTGCTTTCCTTGGAGATGTCGAGGGAAGTTTTCTTAGTTTTCTTATTGGGGCCGAATCCAGGTCGTTTGGTTAAAAATGCAATGAGCGCAACGACCAGCAAGATTGGAATCAGCCACATCAATATCATGACCAAGCCACCACTAAACATTCCTGAACCATGCATCCATGAACCAGAATCAGAACCAGAACCATACATAGCCATTCCTTTATTAGTAAATACTACGGATCACCTGCTTCAGTTATTTCAGCTCCGAATCCAGGCCGTCGTAAACACGTTTAAACACTCCCATACTGGCAGTTTTTAGCACACCTAAATCCTTACATCATGGACCGTATCTGCGACCGCCCCAACTTTAGGCTTTTTCACGCTGCTCCTTGGTCAGGATCAACGATTGATGCGGGAAATTTTGGTACCTTCGATGCTAAGACTTGCCATCAATCCCTTCTGGTCAAAAATGAAGGCATAGGCATCGTCTTTCATTGTCGTCGATGACAGATTCTTGGCAACGCCTTCATTGACCACAACTACGGTTGGTCCTACACCGATCTCCCATCCTTTCGATTTGGCCAGATATCTCACAGCCTTTTCATTCATGAGGAAAACGACGTAGCAATATGATTGGACACCTGCCTGCCAGCCAAAAGAGGCGGAAACAGAATTGTAGTAGTCAACAGGCTTTGAATCCTTAAGAAGAACACCTTCGCCGTAGGCTCCTCCAAATACAAGGCCAGCCTTGACGATATTAGGGAATACAAGAATCTCCGTTGCCCTCTCGGAAATGCTTTTGGCAACAGGATTGCTTTTGTACAAGGTTTGCAGTGTCTGCAATGCATCCTTATTCAGGTCTTCTGTGGTTGCAGCAACCGCATAGTTGCTGATTCCAATCAGCGAGAATGTGGCGACAGCCCCGAGAAGAAGATTACGTAAAGTGTTTCCAATATTATTCATGTTGATTCCTTCGCTTGGTTGAAAAGAGTGGACTACCGTCATACATAGCCAATTTCGTACATTGCCCAGTTTGATGGTCCACTTATAGTTCAGCCGCTAGTTCCAGTTGACATCAATTCTTAAATTGATCAACCAAGGTTTGAGTCATCCCAGACTAGCGGCTGTCCTCAAGTAGTTATTTGGCTGAATTTTCGTAAGCATTTGCCGAATGTTTTTGTGCCTTATTGCAAGAGTCCATTGCGCTCTTGGAACTGACCTTGGCATCACTCAGCTTATTCTGGTCGTGATATTCCGCTGCTTTGTGATGGTGCTTGGCAGCTTCCTCATGCTCGCTTGCAGCTTGTTTATGGAGACCGCTACTTTCTTTGTTATTTACCATGATGTTTATTCCTTTTTTTAATTAATGCTGATTAATTTAAATTTACATTGCATGACGCAGAACTAATCAAGCGCCATGGCACATCAAGGTAAGCTCTTAAGTGTGATCAAACTGTTCGCGAACACACTTAGTTAATATTTATTTAACTTTCCATAATTGAAGACAGCACGGCATCGTTCGTAACAGGGCAGGAAAATAAAAAACTGGCACGTCATTCCCGTCCTTCGACGGTCTCAGGATAAACTGTACTTCGGACAAGCGGGAATCCAAAACACGTCGTCATTGCGATAACCAGCGACTTGCCAGTTTGCTGGCTTATAACCAACCACTTGGCATCCGTCTTCTGGTTGCTTAGTGGGATGGCTAGTCGTTCCACCAGTAGTTCCATCAGGAGGCGTAGCCGACGTGGTAATCCAGATGGTTTAAACAAAATGCATCTTTAGTCTTGCATCCAAGCGGCGTAGCCGAACCTAGCCAGTCCGACCGGATGCTGACAGACGCACTTAAAAATGCACTCGCGCTGGTGGACGTACGCGTGCTGGATCACTTCATTGTTGCCGGGGTAGGAGTGTTGAGCTTCGCTGAACGTGGGATGCTGTAGTCCGGCTGATTCAATGGATGCCCTGCGGAAGCGGGGCATTTTGTTATTGAAGTGGATGATGCGTCTAGCTGACCTGGTGCATGTGTTGCAGGAGTTGGGCGGATGGTCTACGCCGGAGATGGTGCAGAAGTATGCGCACCTGTCCAGTGAGCATCTCGCGCAATGGGTAGATCGCAGGCCGACAGTCGTACCTAAGATCAAACCTGAAAGTGATACGTTTTTGACTACAGAAAAGGAAAATGGGCTAAGCATTTCTACTT
>LSLI01000180.1 GCA_001577345.1 Candidatus Gallionella acididurans | reverse complement strand
TGCGTATTCCGTTGATCGCGATCATCCATTCCGGTCGATCGCGATCACTGATTCCGGTGATCGCGATCATGATGTTCACCATGCCTGAGGCTGGCGTGGGGAACGGCATGACGCGGTGTTGTGGGCTACCACTGACGGTTGAACAGTTGTCATTTCTCGATGGTGTTCGTCAAGTCAGATGAAGGGGTGAGGGTCTGGCGTTTTCGAAGGCTTTCTCCTTTCAGTTCGATGCGGTGGGCGCGGTGAACGATGCGGTCGAGGATGGCATCGCCCAGGGTTGGATCGCCAATTATTTCGTGCCAGCGGCCGATGGGAACCTGGCTGGTGATCAGCAGGGCGCCCTTGCCGTCGCGATCATCGACGATCTCGAGCAGGTCGCGGCGCTGTTCGGCGGTCAGGGGCTCAGGCCCCCAATCATCGATGATCAGCAGGCGGGTGCGTTCGAGGGTGGCCATCAGCCTCGCGAGCCTGCCTTCGCCGCGGGCCGTGGCGATATCAGCAAACAGGCGCGGGGCGCGCCGATATAGGACAGAGACGCCCTCACGGCATGCCTTGTTACCCAAAGCGCAGGCAATCCATGACTTCCCCACACCGGTGGGACCGCTGATCAGCACGTGCTGGCCCTCTCGGAGCCACCGACAGGTGGTCAGCGACTGGAACAGGCCGCGGTCGAGGCCACGGGGTGTACGCAGGTCGACATCCTCGACCACCGCCGCCTGCCGTAATTTCGCAAGGCGCAGCCGACGGGAGGTGCGCGCATTGTCGCGCGCGGTGACCTCGCGGTCGATCATCAGGCCGAGCCAGTCCTCGCGTGGCAGGTCGTCGGCCGCCGACTGGTGCTGCATCTCGGTGAAGGCATCGGCCATCGCAGCCAAACCCAGGCTGCGCAGGCGTTCCACCATGGGATGGATCAGCATCGTGTTGGTTCCTTTCAATGATAAGAGCCGGGTCAACGATAAGAGCCGGGTCAATGATAATAGCCGGGGCCACGGATATTCTCGTGGAACAGGCTGGGTTGTTCGGATTGAGACGGGCTCGCGACCTTCCTTTCCCGAGCATTCTTCAGAATCGCCGCCACCGAGCTGTAGGAGCGCGTGCCGAGGCCCAGCGCCCGCGCGCAGGCGGCATCGAGGCGTTCGGCATCGTATTGCTTGGCAAGCCGAAGAATACCGATGCACGAGCGGAAGCCTTGTTCCGGGTGCGGCCGTGAGCGCAGGATCAGCTCGACCAGAGCAGCCGTGTCATCGCCGATCGCCGCGGCTTCGCGCTGGATGCGTTCATGGGTCCAATCGCGGTAGCGCCGATGCGAACTCGGCATGTGTTCGGCCAGCGTGGTCGGCCGATGCGGGCGGTTGCTGCGTTGATGTGTGGCGATGAGTTTGCCGCGATGGAACACTTCCACCGTCCTGGCGGTGATCCGCGCCTCGACCTCCTGGCGCAGCAGACGATACGGCACGGAATAGAAATGCTTGTCGGCCTCGATGTGATAGTCGAGGTTCACCCGGCAACGCTTCCAATCGGCATATTCGTAGGGCGTCGCCGGTAACGGTTGGAGCGCCGGGCGGTCGAGCTGGTCAAACAGAGCCCGCCGGGTTGTGCCCCATCCCCGCATCGGCCGATCGTTCAACTGCGCGGTCAGCTCACGGATCGCCTGGTTCAGTTCGGCCAGCGAGAAAAACCGCCGATTGCGTAGCCGGGCCAAAATCCAGCGCTGAACCACCTGCACGCCGACCTCCACTTTGGCTTTGTCGCGCGGCTTGTAGGGGCGCGCGGGGATGATGGCGGTGCCGTAATGCGCTGCCATGTCGGCGTAGGTGCGGTTCACCACCGGCTCGTAGAAACAGGCCTTGGTGATCCCGGATTTGAGGTTGTCGCTGACGATCTGCCGCGGAACCCCGCCCAGCGCGGCCAAAGCGTTCACATGCGCGCCGATCCAATCCGCCAGCCCCTGGCTCGCGGTCGCCTCCGCGTAGATGAAGCTCGACGCACCGAGGACCGCAACGAAGATCTCGGCCCGGGTCACTTCTCCGCTCGCCCCATCGATGACTTCCATCGTCTGACCCGCGAAGTCGACGAATAGCCGTTCTCCGGCCGTGTGGACCTGGCGCAGCGTCGGCTTCAGCCGACCCGCCCACTCCCGGTAAAGATCACAGAACCACGAGTACGCGAACCCGTTCACCGAGGTCGCTCGATATTCCTCCCACACCAGCGCAAGCGTCATGTTCGGTCGGCGCAGATCACGATGAACGGCCGGCCAATCCGGCACCGGGCGTTGGTCATGCGGCACGTCCGGCACCGGCGGAAACAACAGCGCCTCGAGACGCTCGTCATCCAGATCGTCTGGCAGCGGCCAGGATAGCCCAGCCATGCGCGCCCGTCCCAAATACTCACTGATCGCAGCCTGGCTCAGCCCAAGGCTTTGCCCAATCGCACGCTGCGCCAGACCATGCTCCAGCCGCAGACGTAAAATCTCGCGTATCTTCCGCATCGACAATCTCTCTCCAGGCATCTCGACCCCTTGCTCCTCGGCAAAAGATCAAGACTACCTTCAGTTGAAGACTGTCAGCAGAGACCCACCAGCACCGCGCCGATCCCAATGATCGCGATCACCGGAATCGATGATCGCAATCAAACGGAATCCATGATCGCGATCCACCGGAATCGATGATCGCGATCAAACGGAATCAGTGATCGCGATCCACCGGAACGCGCA
>LSLI01000179.1 GCA_001577345.1 Candidatus Gallionella acididurans | reverse complement strand
GGAAAGTGACTTCCGAGGATGGATTGGTCAAAGGGGAAATCATTGGCGTTCCGGCCCCTGAAAGCAAATTCTCCAGGCTGAAAATTGGCATGAAGCTGGAACAGGTTGAGCGCCTGATTGGGAAACCGGACGATACAAATAGCCGTATCACAGGCAGGCAGTACCAGCCGTTTTACTTTGGTGGAGATACCCAGCGCACTGAGGCATTTTATAAAAATGAAGGGCAACTGACCTTTTCCAATATCCAACACGACAGTGCTGTGGATACGCTGATACGAATCACGGTAAATCCCAAGGCCACCGGAAACCGTTTTTCGATGGATATAAAACCCAAGGCATCCGGGGCAGATTGACATCCGGCACGAAAAATAACTACATTCCCCCACTGTGAGCTGAATGCCACTCCAAAAATAATCGCAATCCACTTAAAGCAACCCGGGAGCCCTATGTCCAACATCGAATCTGTATTGAATGAAATTCGCGTTTTCAGCCCATCCCCTGAATTTGTAAGGCAGGCCAACGTGTCCGGAATGGCGGGCTATGAAGCACTGCGCAAGGCTGCGGAACAGGACTACCCTGGCTTTTGGGCAAAGCTGGCGCGTGAAACATTGCTCTGGAAAAAACCTTTCACCCGGTCTCTCGATCAGAGCAATGCGCCATTCTTCAAGTGGTTCGAAGACGGCGAGCTGAATGTTTCCTACAACTGTCTCGACAAACATCTGGCAACCCAGCCGGAAAAGATCGCCATTATTTTTGAAGCGGATGATGGCCAGGTAAGCAAAGTCAGTTATCGGGAATTGCATGGACGAGTCAGCCAGTTCGCCAACGGCCTGAAGTCGCGCGGCATCAAAAAAGGCGACCGCGTCATCATTTACCTGCCGATGAGCGTCGAGGCGGTGGTGGCGATGCAAGCCTGTGCCCGTATAGGCGCGATTCACTCGGTGGTGTTCGGCGGTTTTTCCGCCAAAAGCCTGCATGAGCGCATCATCGACGCGCAGGCCTGCGCAGTCATCACAGCCGACGCGCAAATGCGCGGCGGCAAACTGATGCCGTTGAAATCCATCGTCGATGACACGCTCGCTCTGGGTGGTTGTGAAAGCATACGCAGTGTCATCGTGTATCGCCGCGCCGGCTGTGATGTAAACTGGAACAATGCGCTGGACATCTGGTATCACGACCTGTTCAACTCGCAACCCACTCATTGCGAACCGGAATGGGTGAGCGCGGAACATCCGCTGTTCATCCTCTATACCTCGGGTTCCACCGGCAAACCCAAGGGTGTGCAGCATTCGAGCGGAGGCTATCTGCTCGGTACTATGCTGACGATGCAATGGGTGTTCGACTACAAGCCTACCGACGTATTCTGGTGTACCGCCGATGTGGGTTGGGTTACCGGCCACAGCTATGTCGCATACGGCCCGCTGGCGGTGGGGGCAACTCAAGTGATGTACGAGGGAATACCGACTTATCCGGATGCCGGACGGTTCTGGAAGATGATCCAGGATCACAAGGTCACCACTTTCTACACCGCGCCAACCGCGATACGCTCGCTGATCAAACTTGGCAGTGACCTGCCCGGGCAATATGATCTTTCCTCGTTACGCCTGCTGGGCACGGTGGGTGAACCGATCAACCCGGAAGCCTGGATGTGGTACTACAACACCGTCGGCCAGGCGCGCTGTCCAATCGTGGATACCTGGTGGCAGACCGAAACCGGTTGTCACATGATCGCGCCTTTGCCCGGGGCGGTACCCACCAAACCCGGTTCCTGCACCTTGCCCATCCCGGGTATCCTGGTCGCAGTGGTTGACGAGACAGGCCAGGAAGTCGGCAAAAAACATGGTGGCTCGCTGGTCATCACAAAACCCTTTCCTTCGCAGATACGCACCATCTGGGGAGACCCGGAACGCTTCAGGAAAAACTACTTCCCCGAAGAAATGCGCGGTTACTACCTTGCCGGGGATTCCGCCCATCGTGACGAGGATGGCTACATCTGGATCATGGGACGCAACGACGATGTACTGAAAGTATCCGGGCACCGTTTGGGCACGATGGAGATCGAATCGGCACTGGTTGCCAATCCGCTGGTCGCCGAGGCTGCGGTGGTGGGGCGTCCGCACGAAATCAAAGGCGAGTCCATCGTGGCTTTCGTGGTGCTCAGAGGCGCGCGCCCCGCCGACCCGGCCAAAGCAAGGCAGATCGTTGAGTCCCTGCGTGACTGGGTCAGCAAGGAGATAGGCCCCATCGCCAAGCCCGAAGAGATACGTTTCGGTGACAACCTGCCCAAGACACGTTCCGGAAAGATCATGCGGCGCTTGCTGCGCACCATTGCCAATGGCGAGGAAATTACGCAGGATGTTTCGACGCTGGAAAACCCCACCATTCTGGAGCAATTGAAGGAGGCGATACTTTGAGCAGGCGTGGTTTCGGAGCAGGCTAACATGGTGCGCAGCGCCATGTTAAGCGCAGCGGTCGTAACCAAGATCCGAGGGATCAGCGAAAATTCCCAATAAACATAAAGTAGAGTTTTCGGAAAATACAATATCTCTTGCACCTTAAGGGATGGCAAGGGAACTGCCCTTTTTTGACCTTCTGTCGCCCATCTTCTGCCATTGGTCAACTCACTGATATTTTCGATTGACCGGAGCACGGCTGTTAGACTACTATCCGGCAGGATTTACTTCAGGAAGGGTGCACGTGACGTTGATTCGACTGATTATA
>LSLI01000178.1 GCA_001577345.1 Candidatus Gallionella acididurans | reverse complement strand
CATAACCTCAGCAGCGACACCATCAATAATCTTTAGACCACCCATTTCCCCTGAACTTAACCACAACCTCTGTTTTGGATTAGACGTTGAGACGGTGTAGCAAAGCCAAGCAAGTGCTTCAGATGCGTCACCATGGCTGTAAATTGTTCCCGCCCCTATTGTGCTCTGAACCTCTTTCAGTGAAGTTTTTTCCAGAGTGACCTCCATACTTCCCATCCGAAGTGGAACGACTGGGTCGTGCGATGTTGTTGCAGACACAGAACCGTCACCCCAAGTCGGAGGAGGCATACCGCCATCAGCAGCGGAGACCGCTGGTGCAATGAAGAGTGCTACAGCGAAAGCGATTTGAGAGAGGGACATGGTTTTCACTGTTGCCCAACGTAAAAGTAAGGGGCTGCGCGCTTTTGCGCAGTCCCTCTTTACTGCCGGGTTAGGCATTATCCTCAATTTCCTTATCCACCTTAACTAACTCAGCGGCTGGGTCTACTCCGTCCTTAATGGGGCTGACAATTTCGTACGCTTTGAATAGGTAGTAAAGGCAGCCGCAGAAGCCAACGATGCCGATTGGAAAGAACAGTTCTTGGAAAATAAAGCCCATTACAAGCCACATAAGAGCCTTGAATAAATAACGTGAAGACCGATAAATGAGAAATACAACGCACTGTATTTGCTCATTGTCGTTAGTAGAGGATGCGCCCAAATATTTATTTCTTGCACTGACAAGCCAACTTATTCTTGCCTTCTTGGAGTGATGTGAATAAAGACCAGAAATTCTGGTAGTGATAAATTGGCCGCATAGCAAGGCTAGCCAAAATAGCGCTGAGCCGAGCGCCCCCTGTACGATAACCGGCCATGCCTTAATTGCATCGATGAGTTCTTGCAACTTAGTTTCTCCTTAATTCATATCGTAGCCTGCGCAACCGGTTGTAATGCCTAACGTGGAGGTAAGGGGCTGCGCTTTAGCGCAGTCCCAGCCCGAAGGGCGAACTTGACCGTAGGGTTAGAGGTTATTTGCAATCTGTCACCTTTGCTTTTTCTGCCATGCATCCATAAATTTAAAGGCAGCCCAATATAGGGGGCCTAGCACCAAGGCATAGCATATGAATTTAACGTAAGCGGGAAAATCCATGTAATGATTTTCAACAAGCCAACTAACCATTCTGATTGCCGCTACAGAATACAAACAGGCAATTACAAAAATTATCAGCGAACGTACTTTATTATTGACCACAACCTTAACCTCTAACGTTGAGGTAAGGGGCGGGCGGCTTCTCGCCCGTCCCTCTTGACCGTAAGGTTAGCCATTGCCACACTCCTTAGATAGCGCACTTTTTAACTGCCCCAGCAACGGAGTGATTAATTTGCGCTGTTCATCAGATTCCGAAGTTCCTTTGCCAACAAACGATACCTCCGCCTCATTATCGCTTGTGTGTCTGACATAGACACCCATATGAGCTATTAAATTGTTTAGCGGAGTAGCTAAAACAATCAGCATTGGCACGGCAGGGTCTTGGTCAGTAATTTGTACGCTAGGTACGGCACGAATGGCCTTGCCTACACAACCACGGAAATCTTTAGTCATGAGTGGAACAACAGCCTTTTGCTCCCACACTGCATCAGCAATAGAACCAGCGTCTGAATAGGCAGATAATGAGGTGAACAGCATGAAGAACATGGTTCGCGATAATATTTTCATCTGAGACTTCATTGGTAATGGCTAACGTAAAGGTAAGGGGCGCGGAGCCGCGCTTTTCGGCGGAGCGTCCCTCTTGACCGCCGGGTTAGAGATCACTTTCATCTTCATCTGCTTTCGCCATAAATTCTTTAGTTATGTCTAACTTCTCAATGCTACTGAGGTCTAAGAATGCTAACACTGTACCACCAACCCGACGCATTGCCTCCTGAGGCTCAAGTGCTTGAAGTTGACTAACTGGAGGTCGCACTCCACCAAATGCTTTAGCCCGCAAAGCGCCAGTAGTTGAAGTAGGTATCGTATAAAAGACAAGCTCTCCAAGTTCTTCATCGTAGTGAACTAGTACGTCTTCTTTGGGGCGATGGGCGGCCATATTGATCTCTAACGTAAAGTGGACACCCTAAAAAATGCCTTGAAAGGCACCTTCGAGGTGTACAATCTGACCACTGTCCGGCAAGGTCTTGTTTTTACAAGAGGTGAATTTATGGTACACCCCAAAATTCCAGATAAAAGCACCACGGCAAATCCTCCAAAATTGCTGGACCAAGTGCGCGATAAGTTGCGTGTAAAACACTATAGCATTCGCACCGAACAAACCTATTCGGACTGGATTAAACGCTATATTTATTATCACGGCAAGCGCCATCCGAAAGATATGGGCGCACGCGAAATCGAAGCGTTTCTGACGCATCTTGCAGTAGAAGGAAAAGTTGCCGCTTCCACGCAAAATCTCGCCAAGAGTTCAATCTTGTTTCTGTATCGTGAGGTGCTGGAGATCCAGTTGCCCTGGCTGGAGAACGTAACGCAGGCCAAGGCACCCAAGCGTCTGCCGGTGGTGTTGACGGTGAGCGAGGTGCAAGATTTGTTATCGCGATTAACCGGTACACATTCGTTGATCGCTTCGTTGTTGTATGGGGGCGGGATGCGCCTGATGGAGGCGGTACGCTTGCGGGTCAAGGATGTGGAATTCTCTCGGCACGAGATTCTGGTGCGCGAGGGCAAGGGTTTCAAGGACAGGGTGACGATGCTGCCTGAATCGGTGG
>LSLI01000177.1 GCA_001577345.1 Candidatus Gallionella acididurans | reverse complement strand
TACAGCTATTCAAGCGGGCTGTAAGTTTTTCTTGACCAACGATGGTGGAATTCAGTCAAGTGACGTGCTGGAAGTTATCTCTGTGAAAATATTGGTTGAATAAGTAGGCACCGATTAGCCAGAGCGCCATGAAACGCCACTGTTTTTCACAATGGCTATTACAATGATCGAATTGCGATGCCAACTGCGGACGCCCATTCGATTCTCACTTTCGCAATACGTTCTGAGTGACTTGGGTCGAAACCAGTTCGTCATGACAGTCCAATCTGACCATAAAAGTGATTGAAGACAATTGTGTTTTCGGGGAGAATCAAAAGCATTCCACATAACGACAACTCTCATGATCCGCTCTGATTTAATTGCACGTTTAGCCGAGCTGCACCCGCAGCTTCTCGCCAATGACGCCGAAAGCGCAGTCAAAGTAATTCTGGATGCGCTGTCCAACACTTTATCGAAGGGAGGGCGTATCGAAATACGCGGCTTCGGCAGCTTTGGATTGAATTACCGTCCGGCACATCAGGCGCGTAATCCCAGAAACGGTGATCCAGTAAAAGTACCAGCGAAATATGTGCCACACTTTAGGTCCGGAAAAGAATTGCGCGAGCGGGTGGATAAATGAGATGGACTGGCTATTCAGCGGATGTCGTCCGTGAGTGATTATCCGAGATTCGTGCTCAACCGCTCGGTTGCGATACTGGTATACAAGCAACCTTTTCTCGATTGGCTGAGCACTGCCGGTCCGGATCCATTGCACTTGCCCCTGACACTGGAAGACTTGCGCGATGACAATGATGCCTTCCTCATTCCGCAATTTGACGATCCACAGGATTCCGTGAAATGGATAGAGAAGCGCTGGCGTGTTCTGTTCGATTCCTTTTTGTTTGACTGGATCACGGAAGAATCCATGTGGCCACAAAATCGCACACTCAAGATGTTCCGGGAATGGTTCGACATCGAAGTGCATTCGATGGTGTGGGATTTTGCCAACGAGCCGCTGCTGGTTGAGGATTGGGGAGATGATGAAGAAGCAGAAGATCCCAGCCGGAACCTTCATTAGACCTTATGCCAAATGACATCCGCACGTTCCGTTGCCAGGATCAAATTTTCTGAGCTGCTCGACGCCTTCGAGTTCGTTAGCTTTGGGGCCCAGTTCGAACACAGTGCTTACATCGACCCTATCACAGGAGCGATCTTCTGCGTGTCCGCCGGGATTGAAATGGAAGATGAAGTCCCGGACGATCTCGAAACATCGGATCGGTACATTGGAGTTCCACACAAGAATGATCTGAACCTTGGTCGTAATCTAGCGTTGTCCTTCGCGGAAGAAGAACTTCCCGACCAATACAATACCGTGGCGGAATTTTTTCGGAGTAAAGGTGCCTACGGCCATTTCAAGGACTTCCTGGGAAACCGAGACTTACTTGAGAAGTGGTATGCCTTTGAAGCTTGTGAGACTGGGAAAGCCTTGCGTTCATGGTGCCATGTGAACAGCATTGAACTCATCAATGAACAACCACCGACCTGACTCTGAACGCATCATGCCATTGCTCCACACAACAAAGCAGAGAAAATATTGATAGGGATCATCATGGGGAAGCAGCAGCTTAGGCAATGGGCTTACAGACCGCCAAAACCTGCGAAGCCGCCAATTCCGGATGCTATCAAAGCCGAAGTCGGAGCGAAAGCAGAATATCTGGTGGTCACATTAAAATCCACCCGCATCAAGCCGCCACCACCCGAACCGCAATTCAACTTTCTCATTGATATCTGGACAAAATGGTATCGGGGGTATTTCTATTTCTGTGGGACCTATGCCAGTCCATTCAAAAATGCGCTATCGCCAACCTTTGAAGTCCGTTTTGCGCGCATGGAATATCGCGGCAATCGCCAGTTCAACTTGGCCTATATGCGACACACTGAACAGTGGCATGAAGTGTTCGTCGATGTACCCCTTGATGAAGCGCTCGAAGCCATTCGCACGGAGCCGTATTTCATGCCCATGTAGGCGAAGTGCTCGCATAAGCTTTACAGATACAAGCAAATTTTTAATCCCACTGACCGCTTGGTTGACTAGCATCTGTCGAGAGTGTTGCCCTGCTACTGGATGCGCCATGGATCCTGGATACCACACCACGGTGAAGCCGCTCTACGGCAAGCAGGAAGGCGCGCCGTCATCTCCTACAACCCGACGAAGCCGGGACGCCACTCGCACACGTATCACACCTACCTCATGGCGGGCCTGCGCCAGGTGCTGGGGGTCGAAGTCCACTCCGGCAACGAACATGCGGCCAAGCATACCCAACCGGGGCTGCTGAAGATCCTGGATAATCTTCCCGATGGACGTAAACCGGCACTGGTTCGCGGTGACTGTGCCTTTGGCAACGATCCGTTGATGACAGAGCTGGAAGAGCGGCAACAACCCTATCTAGCTCTCGAAGAACGTCAAGCGCCACATCAACCGTCTGTTCCGCGAAAGCGGCTGGATCAATGCGGGTCAGGGTTGGGAAGGTTGTGACGGGACGCTGGCGCTCACCGGCTGGGCGCAGTCACGACGGGTCGTTGTGCTGCGTCGTCCGATCAAAGGCGAGATCGTGCTCGCCGGGGAAGACAACGGCCAACAGTTGCTCAGCTTTATCGAAGCGGATCGGCGCACCGGCAATTAGATCACGGGCTTTGAGTATGCGGTATTTGGTGACCAACACAGGCTACGAGATTCTTGGCTTGGGTCAGCCCTACCGTGATCGTGCGGATGCCGAGAACGCCCGCCTGG
>LSLI01000176.1 GCA_001577345.1 Candidatus Gallionella acididurans | reverse complement strand
CCCTAAACAATTTGCCCGCTCCGCACGGCATCCGGATAGTGTCGATTCCTTGCAATTGCACGGCCTGCGTATTCTCGCCAAAAAGCTCAGATATAGCGCAGAGATATTTTTGCATTTATACGACAGGCGTAAAACCAAACCCTTTCTGGCCGCGTTAGGCGGAGTGCAGGACGTACTCGGGCAGGTCAACGATGACGTGGCTGCGCAACGTTTGCTGGACAAACTGGCGGGGGACGAATGTCTTGCTGCGCATCAGGAAGCGATCGTTTTGTCCAGGGGCTGGATCACGCACGACCTGTCCGGTCAACTCGCGGCCTTGCGCAAATCCATGCAATATTTTAACAAGCAGGCGGTATTCTGGAAAAAATAATTTGTATGTGGTCATTGCCAGCAAAGGCGAGGCAGTTTATCGTGTGCAAATGAATTAACGGCTATTGCGGGACGGTTACATCCGAATTGTATTTTTGCCTGGAAAAGGATCAACATGAGCATCATGTCTGGACAGAAAACGTGGCTACTCCTTGGTGTCCTGGCCATAACTGGCGGTGCTGCATTTGTGTATTTCGATCCCCTGGGGCTTGACCCGTTGGGTTTGAAGTCGGGTGGTTCTGCCGCGAAATCTGCGGCTGCGCCCAATGAACACACAACGCCAACTGCAGCCAGGGCGGCAGTTGCTCCGGCCAAGGCATCCATATCCGCAGCATCGGCTGTCTTGCCTGCCACGGGGGCTGTGGCAACCCCTGCTGCGCCATCTTCAGCTGTTGCTGCAATTTCCCCTGCGCCCGCTGAAGTCCCGCCTCCTGTTGCACCGGTTCATTCCTTGCAGCATCCTTCAGAATTCTCTAAAACGGCCTCGTCAGCCGACAAGACATCTGAACCGGGCAAAACTGCTGGCAGACCGATGAAACCCACGGAACCAATGAAACCCATGGATTCAGACTTGCGATACTGCCTGAAGCTGGACACCGACGCCGCGATTGCAAAATGCGCAGGTGAGTAGGGGTGACTACTCCGCCGCTTGAGGCACGGCACCAGCCGTCCGGATTGAACTCGGTTTTCAACGGAAACCCGTCAGTCCATGGAAGCCGGTTGGCGTTTTCTGAATATGTGGCGCGCAACCGCGATATGCTGCGCAGGGCACACGCCGGTGCCGCTGAGCCTGAGGAAATAATAGACGGCAACGCGCCGTTCGAGTTGAAACCCTCCCCGGGTTTTCCTGCCGGGAAACATAAACCCTACCGTCGCGGCGTGCTGCTCACTCACGGTCTGAGTGACTCTCCCTATTTGATGCGCCATCTGGCCGGTTTCTATCAGCAGAACGGCTTTCGTGTGATGGCGATATTGCTGCCTGGCCATGGCACGCAGCCCGGCGATCTGCTTGAAGTGACCTGGCTGGAATGGGCCAAGACCGTGGCCTATGGGGCTTATATGCTTGCCGAAGAGGCAGATGAAATCTATCTGGCCGGATACTCCACCGGCGCAGCTCTGAGCATTTACCACAGTATGCGCGACAGCCGGGTGCGCGGCCTGTTCCTGTTTTCTCCCGCACTCGAGATAACGAGATGGGCGGCATTGGCGAAGCTGCACAAGCTGTATAGCTGGTTGATACCCTCTGCCAGGTGGGTGGACATCAAGCCCGACCTGGACATCTACAAGTATGAGTCATTCACGATGAATGCCGCTGCGCAAACGTATGCGTTGACCAAGGTGATCAGCAGGCAGTTTCGGAAGCAGGGGCTGGACATCCCGGTGTTTGTCGCCGCCAGCGCGGATGACATTACCGTCAAGACGCCGGTGATCCTTGAGTTTGTCGCGCGCGCGCGTCACCAGCTTAGCAGGCTTGTGCTTTACACCACTGAACCGGAAAATTTTTCGTCCACCATCCCGGCAGAAAAGGTGGAGCTGGTGAACAGCGTGGTTTCCGGACAGAAGATACTTAGTTCGGCACACACAGCGATCGTCGTGCCGCCCGAGGACGGGCATTATGGTGTTGCTGGAGATTATTCGAATTGCGTGCATTATTATCCGCACGATATGGAAAAATATGCTGCCTGTCTCAAACATCCCGGGGAGGATAGTCAAGGCGAGATAACCGGGAAAAACCTTCAGGCGGGGATTTTGCGCCGCCTGATGTATAACCCGAATTTTGCGGCGCTTAAAGTTTCCATGAAGCGCTTTATCGGTGAGCTGCCATGAATACAAACCGTAATTTCAACTTCGGTGATTTGGACACCTCCCGCGCTTGCGACAGGCATCGAGAAAATTTTTCTGGCCCATGATACCTTCCGGTTTCGCTGCGGTGGAAAAATACGCTGCAAAGTTCATCGCCTGCAACTGCGCATGGTTGAGGTCATGGATATGCCAGAGAGAAAATCCGCCAATTTATTGAGGTTTTCATATTTGATGACAGTGACACATCTTGCGGAATGCAGTAAGGGGAAATTAACCCGGATAATCCATTAGGAGAAGTCGGGTGTAAAAGACCGTTCGTGGTGAGGTATCGAACCACTTGAGCAAGCCCTTCGATACGCTCTGCGTACCCTGTGCTGAGCGCGTCGAAGCATCAGGGCGAACGGATTTTGGGCTAATGAACTATCTGGGATTAAAAAACTGGCACGTCAATCCCGAGAATTCGGGGAATCCAGAGTGCTTCGTCATTGCAACAAGGCTTCAGCTGCGAGCGAAGCGCGGCAGAGGCGAAGCCGACGCGACAATCCAGTAATGCTGTCATTGCGATAACCAGCGACTTGCCGGCTTGCCGGCTTAGTCGATTGGCTATAACCAACCACTTGGCAACCGTCTTCTGGTTGCTTAGTGGGATGG
>LSLI01000175.1 GCA_001577345.1 Candidatus Gallionella acididurans | reverse complement strand
GCACGAAGATAGTTCTTCGTAAATGGCAATGGCGGCCGCTATATAAGGTGCGGCGGCGCCTATCGCGCCCATCGCAGTTCCACCCGCATCAACCGCCGCCCCACCCGCATCAGCCCCAGCCCCGGCCGCTGCAGCGGTCGAAGCCGAAGCCGTCGCCGCCGCTGCACTGGCATCAGCCGCCGCAGCCGCATCAGCCGCAGTCCCAGCCGCCGCTCCGCCCATCCCAAGTGCGCTGGATATACCAGCCTCAACGTAGCTTGCCCCAGACATCAGGCTGTCAAAAACATAACGTGTCCCATATTGCAAAACTTGTTTTTCGCCTACCTGCACTGCAAATCCCATCGCCGAGGCATTACTCGTACCGGCGCTTTGCATGTCGAGTGCGCAGCAATTCCCAACACCGCCCAGCTTATCGCGGCAAGTGGCACTTTCCCCAGCAAAAACTTGCAGGGTCTTGGGATCCAGGTAATTGCCAGCCTCGCGCACCAGCTCAAGGGCGGCGGCCGCCGACCCAAGCGCGGTATTGGGAGCGTGCCCAGTGCTCATGCAGTTGCCGCCCGTGCAAAATTGCTGTTGCCCGCAATTCATGACGGATGATGTTGCGCCCGGTGCCCCAGGACAGTTATATGAGTCTGCCGTAAGCGTGACAACCCCGCCCTGCCCGTAGTTTACCGGGGTGGATGTGCCAAAAGTACAACCTTTGGCAATCAAGGGGGCGCAATTGGATTGCATCGGTCCCACGCACGAATAGGAATCTGCGTAATTCCAGCATCCGTCCACTTGCGCCAGCGTGACGGTCAGACCATTGATGACTTTGGATGGCGTGGTATCAACGCATGTATGCGAAGCCAGCGAGCAAGTTGGGTTGTTTGCGTAGCTCGCACACGCAGTGGTATTCAGCGTGTTGGTCGCGATGGTATAGCTGGTGTTGAGGACCGTCGTGTTGGCCGGGGTTGCCAAGCCACCCCCGCATTGGTAAGTGTTTGTCCATTGCATACAGCCTGTGCCAAACTGGGTATCCATTACCGCACAAGTGGAGCCGGTCTGTGAACACCCCGGTAACTGGCTTAACGCCGCGCAATAATTTACCGAGTCGGGCTTGATGCAGTCGTAGGTATCCGTGTAATTCCAGCACCCACCCACCTGGGCGAGCGTTACCGCTACCCCGGAGATCATTTTAGACGGCGTAGTATCAGAGCAAACAGAACCTGTTTTGTGACAGGAAGGCCCAGCGATTGCTGCAGGCGACGCGATCAGCAGCATCCCGGTCAGCATGAGTGATTTGATCATAATGCCGCTGCCTCCTGTGTCGCGCAACCATCGACCCACGACGAGGTAATGACGTTCTGGTAGCCAGCCGTACCAGAGGGAACTGCGCTGACTGTGAGACGACCCTGGGTGACCGTCACTGTGTTGGTTGCGCCGTTATATGACACGGTGGCCTCATCCCACAAGGTTCCGTCATAAGTCCTGGCCATAGCCATTGAAACCGGTCCGGCGTCCTGGCCCGGTATGAAATCAAGCTTCATTGGGGGGTAGTCAGAATTACATACGCCCCAGTGGCACTGCGCACTGGCAGCGATAGTCAAGGTAACCATCGCGACCATTCCCTGGTCGCATCCGAATACCACATCAAAGGGGCCGGGAACTATTTCTGTGGTGGTGGTCTTGACCCATCTCCTTAGCGCAGAACTATAAACGTCTTTGGTTACGGCCCGTTCCTGTGAGCCCAGCCCAGTTGCGCTGCCCGATATCGAGCAAAAATACGTAGGTGTCACGACAGCGTTTGCCTGCCGCGTGCATGTTTGCGTACTAAAAGCGTTATTGGTTTGATTGCATTGGTATGACGTATTGACATTGACCACAACATTGCGACCCACGGTGCATGAGCCAGCCGCAGTGGTTGTAAAATGATTGCACACCTCGGTGATACTGCTGGCAGGCGCAGTAACAGTCGTAGTTGAACATGCCGAGAAGCCGGTCGTATTCGTGTTTGGCAGAGAGTTCGCAGCCAGCGTCGATGCGTTGGCCTCAATTCCCCGCGATTTAAGAATCATCGGATCATTCGGGTTAAGGGTGAACCGTGGTCTGGTCGAAGGATTCTTTGCCATGAAATTGATCGCATTGCAATTCTGCTGATTGAATGCGTCGGGGTTCGCAGCTCCTGATTGACACGCCGATATTTTTTCAGAGCCGGCGGTTTTTGTGTCGCCGTTACCGCCTTGAAACAGCGCAGATTCCGTGGCGGTGCTCGTGCCTGAGTAATACGTTGGGTTAAAGCTGTTCATGGTAGCGTTAAAGGACGCGCCAGCCGTTGCCGCCACACCGGCTGCCGATCCCGCTGCGGCTGCGGCTTGCCCATCCAGAAAGGCTTGATCGGCGGGAGTGGCGGCATGGATAGACGCAGCATGGCAGCACAGCAACGCCACCCCTAAAACTCCGTATTTATTTTTCAAAAGGGACTCCTTTGCAACTTGCCATTGAACATGGCCGCGAGCGTGGCCCACTTGGGCTGCGTGCGCTCAATCAGGTCCAGCGCATAGTCCTGACCAACATCACCGGTGACCTTGATATAACGATCCGGCTGCGCGCAGCCGTTATCGAGTCGATTGCCGGCATCAGATAGAGAAATAACCAGCGTTGGCACTTTAACCACCTTGAATTGCGTAAATGCGGGCGGATGAACCAGTGCCTCGACACGATGGCTGCCTATCAGATCAGCAACCCGTTTCGACATGTCGGATAATTTATCCCCGGCAAATCCCCTGAAAATCAGCTTTGCGCCGGTCTTTTCGGATTGCTCAACGATGTGCACCAAACTTTCGTG
>LSLI01000174.1 GCA_001577345.1 Candidatus Gallionella acididurans | reverse complement strand
AGCGGACTCTTAATCCGTTTGTCGCAGGTTCGATCCCCGCACGGCCCACCAAATATCAAATGGTTAGCGCACTCAGCTAGCCTTTTTGATTTCATGTTGTGCCAAAACTGTGCCATCAAGGACATTCGACACGAGCTCAGAATGTTGCATAAGCTGCGGTTTGGACAAGTGAGCATACCGCCTCACCATTTCCTGCGACTCCCACCCGCCTAACTCCTGCAACACATTCATGGGCGTACCTTGTTGCGCTAGCCAGCTTGCCCACGTATGCTACGTACTGATCGTTGGGCGTAAATGGCACATGGTCAAATGCAATATCAAGCCGTGTACCATTTAGCTTGCCAAGAGAAGGATTGAAGTCAGTTAAGGTGTTGCCTACCAATGAAGCCTCGGAAGCAGCCTCTTTGATTAAAGCTAACAGATTGGACAGGCTGCCTTGAAAGGCCTCGCAGAAATTCCCTCTTAGTTCCAGATGGGAATGGATAGCACCATCGAGAGGGTTAACATATAAATATGCGCCCGTACCACTCCATTGGTGGATATGTTGATAACCCCTACCACTTACGCCTTGGTATTCAAAAGGGTAAAGGTCAAATTGGTTATCAGGATATTGGGAAGAGAAAACACAATTATGAAAAGCTTTTGCCAAATAGGATGGATCGAAATGCCCTGTAATGCCAAGCCAGTGAATGGAAATAACCAAGGGCTTAATCATGGTAGAAATCCCCATGAGCAAGATTTGATAAAACATGCACCCCCCTATTAGTAATGGGGGGTGTGATCCGAGCTAGCCAGTTTATTAAACCAGATTTACCGATAGCGGAGACCGCGGCGCGCGCATAAGCGCACGCACGCGGCCTCACGCTGACAGCGAGGAAAAGTAGGAAATCAAATTGTGAAAAGGGGTAATCCATACCCCCATGTTAAGGGGTAATGAAAACCCATGTCAAGGGTATTGAAAACCCTTACTTGAGGGTCATTTCTCTGCGGTCGTCAATTTTCACATCACCGCTGACGGCCTTCCAGAAATTGCCGAGGGCAAGGGCAGCTGAATAACCGGCAGACTTGGCAGCCATCGGGCCCACTTCGGGAAACATCTCGCGAACATTGATACCGAGAATTTCCTCGTACTTACGAATAGTTCGCTTGTTGTGAATGATGGCTAAAACTTTCCAGCCCACTAACCGGCCAATCATTAACATACCAATGGCATTTTCCAGTTCATCGAACAGGCCGACGAAGTTATCTGTGGCCTTGTTAATGATCTCGATGTATTGCTGGGCTTCTGCATCTTCAAGGGGAGGGATGGGTTGCTTTTTGAGCGGGGACATTTCGTTGCCTTTCAGGGGTGTAGTTCAACGACAGTCAAAGGATAAGCGATTAAGGGGTAATAGGCAACCCTATGGCAAATAATGATGCTTCCTGTTACATTAAAGAACAGTTCTAAAATCTTGAAGAAATCAGTTTGAAACGCCATAACAGAAACTGTTAGCATTGTTCTATTTCCCCTAGCTGTCATTGATTGAATTGCTATTTAAATTTATGGATACCACGGAAAGAAATGGAATTAAGCTTCAGCACATTTAAGTGGCTACTTGAGACGGTTATAGTGCCCGGCTCTGCTTTTTTGCTTAACGTAGGGTTCCGATATGACAGGGGGATTCCGATTTCATCCGGATCTGACTTGGTCTTGTTACTTATCGTATATTCAGGCAGTATCGCGGTAGACCCAGCTATTCTTCAAGGACTAACATCACCAGAGCTTAGGGATGATGTGGGAACTATTCATTTTGCTTTTTTGATAGCAACAATATTATGTTGGTTTATATCAGTTGCATTCGTTGAGAAAAGGCTAAATGATTATTATAAAGCACCCTTGACAGGAGCTACTGAGGTTGCAGTATTTCCATACTTTAGCTGGCTTATGACTTGGAGCTTGTCTCTTACAATAGTGGTCGTTTATTTATTTGTTATTGGAAGTTAAGAATATGTTTTTTTTAATTGAATTATTCACAGTAGCCTTCGTAATGATGTCTGTTTTTATAGGCATTGGCTTGATCATACTTGCCTATTTTGGGCGGGCGCCAATGCCAATTTGGATGCAGAAATATATAAGGAAGCAACCTACAGCTAAAACACTACCAATTGAATCGCAACCTCAATTGATGTGGTTAACAGATATTGTTAAGGAATACTCCATAGGCGTTTGGGCGCCTAGTCAGAATAGCCTTACTATAGCTGGTGTAGCTACAATGGTAGTTGCATTAGTCACCACTACACAATTTCAAATGAGAGCAACTGTTCGAGTGAGAGGAACAGTTGAGGTACACAGAAATCAAGAAACTACCCACGCCATGCAATGCATATTCTTGGAACCAAAAGTGAATATATGACCTTCCCTATAAACGAAAACATGATATTTATGCTTTGTGATGACTTTCGCCATGAAGGTGGTGGGAAAATGTCCATGTTTGGAATGTTGGGGGATAACATGCGAGTGAATCTACCCAAAGATCAAAATATAGTGACACTTTCATCTTTAGGTATATATGTCGCATTCAAAGACGGTATAGGTAATTTCAAGATGAATGTTAGTTTAAAATCACCAGACAATAAGGAATTAATTCCACAAGTCGAGCCGCAAAGTGTAAAAAAAGAAAGAGCAGAGGGGTGGATGAATGTAGCACTTAAGTTGTCGCCGTTTCGAAGTCTGCTTGGTAAACACATTCTTAAAGTAAAGTTGAAAGACGCTGAAGGTGGAGAGGCGGAATATATAAGAACTTTTAATATTGACCGCGAGCCTACAAAAAATTAAGCCTGTGCCAAATTTGTGCTTTATCGAAACGAATGACAATGAATTTAATTAGGATTGACATAGGTATTGAGGTTGGGAAAGCGTAGAAAGTGGTTGATTTATAACAGTTAGCAAATTATGACTACTGCCTCTTAATCCGTTTGTCGCAGGTTCGATCCCCGCACGGCG
>LSLI01000173.1 GCA_001577345.1 Candidatus Gallionella acididurans | reverse complement strand
CTTGTCGGGAGGCAGCGAGCCGGAACGCGACGGCAGGGCCGCCGCCAGGTCGCGGATGGCGAAGGCGCGATGGTGCACTTCCTCAAATTTACCGGCTTGTATCAGGGCTTCCAATAATTCAGTTTCCTTATCTATCGACCGCCAGATGGCTTCACTGGTAGCTGGAATTTGCACCCGAGTTTCAGCTTCTTCCGCTGCGTGCGTAAGCGTGTTAAATATCAAACCACTTGCCAGTATTGTTCCGCCTGCAATTATTCTCAGGGCAACTACTCTGAAACCAGAAATTTTAGTTAATGTTGTTTTCATGTTATGCATCCTTTTATGTGATTGATTGGTTAGTTGGTTGAACTGCGTTAAGCTTGCTTTGGCGTCTTTCACGCCAGTGTTCGATGCGGTTGTAAACCGTGGGCACGACGATCATGTTCAGGAAAGTGGATGTCACCAGACCGCCCAGCACCACCTGCGCCAGCGGTTGTTCCAGTTCCTTGCCGACGGGCGAACCCAATAGCAGCGGGATCAGCCCCAATGCCGCGGTGGCCGCCGTCATCAAGACGGGCACCAAGCGGTCGAGAGTGCCTTGCACCACGACTTCCTGCAAAGGTTTACCTTCCTTGCGCAGCTGGTTGTAATGGGTGACCAGGATGATCCCGTTGCGGGTAGCGATGCCAAATAGCGTGATGAAACCGATCACCGCCGCGACACTCATGTTTGCGCCGGCGAGATAGAGTGCGACGATACCGCCGATCATGGCGAGTGGCAGGTTGAACAGCACCAGCAGAGCCTCGCGGAACGTGCCGAATACCTTGTATAGCAGGATTACGGCACCAAGCAGGGCCAGTGCGCCGAAGCTTAGTAGTGTTCGGTTGGCTTGGCGCTGGCTTTCAAACTGACCGCCATATTCGATGTAGTAGCCAGATGGCAGTTTTACTTGGGCATCGATCTTGGACTGCGTGTCCCGGATAACGCTGGCCAAATCTCGTCCCTGCACATTGAAGGCGACGACAATCAAGCGCTGTACGCTTTCGCGGTTGATGGAATAAGATTCGTCCTGTACCGCTACATCGGCCACTTCCCGCAGCGGTATCTTGGCCTTTCCATCAGGATTGAGGCTAGGCGCATCCACCAACAGGTCACGGATTGCTTCCACGCTGTTGCGTGCTGTCCGATCCAGACGCACGTACAGGTCGAATGTCCGGCTTCCTTCCTGCACGCTGGACAAGGTTTCCCCGTTCAATGATATCCGGATGTCCTGTGCAATGTCGCCGACCGTCATGCCATAACGGGCGGCCTTGCTGCGGTCTATCTTGATGGTCACTTGCGGTACGCTGATCTGCTGTTCCAGATTGATATCGACCGCACCGGGTACGCCATGCAGCACCTTCTGGACATTCTGCCCCAGCTGGTACAGCGTGGACAAATTACTCCCGAAAATTTTGATGCCAACCTGGGCGCGCACCCCCGATTGCACCTCATCCATTCGATGCGCGATGAACTGCCCAACGTTGAATGCGACACCCGGTATCCCGGCCAGATCCTGGCGAATTTTCTCAAGCAGGGTTTCTGCTGTCATAGCCGGATTTTTGGAATAATCAAGCCGAACGTCAAATTCACTGAAATTGGGCGGCTGTGCATCATCGTCCAGTTCGGCGCGACCCGCGCGCTGATCAATCGAGATTACCTGCGGATATTTGAGCAGGTCCTGACGCACCAGGGCGCCTAGGCGCATCGATTCTTCCAGCGAGGTGCCGGGCAAAGTGGTCATGGCGACGATGTAGTTGCCTTCGCGAAACTCGGGCAGGAAAGACAGGCCGAAATACGGCAGCAAGGCCAGCGACGACACCAGCGCTAGCAGCGACAGCCCGACTACCCACCAGAACTTGCGCAATGCCAGGCTCAACAGGCGCAGAAAATGACGTTTCAGCCAGAGAACAAAGCGGGTCTCCTGTTCCTCATCTTCCTCGATCGGGGCTACACCAATCGACGTGGTATCGGCAAGCAATTCGCGGCTATCCGTGGCATGCAGCACTACGCCTTGATCCTGCATTTTTTCTTTGTTGCGCACCAGCAGCAGATAGCACAGGGCCGGCACCATGGTCACCGCCACCACCAGAGAGGCCGTCACCGAAGCGATATAGGCCACACCCAGGGGACTGAAAATGCGCCCGGCCAGCTCTTGCAGGAAGAAGATCGGCAGGAAGATCATGATCACGATCAGCGTCGCGTACACCACCGAGTTGAGGATTTCCTGCACGGCATCGAACACCACCTCTATCGGTGGTAACGGACGTGCCGCATTGCGGTTTAGCCGCAATCGCCGCACCACGTTCTCCACGGTGATAATGCCGTTGTCCACCACTTCGCCGATGGCGATCGCCAGACCACCCAGGGTCATGGAGTTGATGCCGATGCCGAAGGCATGCATCACCAGGATGCCGCCGACGAAGGAGGCCGGCATGGACAAAAAGGTAATGAACGAGGCACGCCAGTTCATCAGGAACAGGAACAGCACCCCGATCACGACCAGCGCGCCTTCCAGCAGAGAGACGTTCAGATTATGAATCGCGGTCTCGATGAAATTCGCCTGACGGAACACTTGGGCATCCATCCGGACGCCTGCCGGTAATTGTTTTTTTATTTCGGCAAGTGCTTTTTCCACCTTATACGTCGTGGTAAGAGTATCTGCGCCGTAGGCCTTGGAGATGGTTCCGATTACCGCATTCTTCATCGCGAAGGCGCCGTCGCCGCGCTTGATTTCTCCGCCGAAGGCGACTTCCGCCACATTGGCTATCGTGATTGGGGCGCCATTGCGCATGACGATAATGGTATTTTTCAGGTCGTCCAGCGAGGTAATACGCCCGACGCCGCCGACGATCAATTCCTGCCCGGGTTGCTGCAGAAACGCACCAGGCACATTGGTGTTGGATTTTTCCAGAGCCTTGCGCACTTCTTCGGCGCTGATCTGATAGGCAAACATCCGGTTTGGATCAAGG
>LSLI01000172.1 GCA_001577345.1 Candidatus Gallionella acididurans | reverse complement strand
ATCCGCGCACAGGCTGGCGGGCGCGGTGGCGCAGCAGGGCGCGGTCGGCACCATCGCCAGCATCGATCTGCGACTGCATCACCCTGATCTGGTGGCGCAGGGAAAGTGCTGCCGGGACAAGGCAGTGCTGGATAAACTCAATCTGGTCGCACTGGAACGGGAGGTTAAAGCCGCCCTCGACACGGCGGGCGGTGAGGGTCTGGTGGCAGTCAACGTGATGAAGGCGGTGACCGAACATGCCGCCTTGGCGCGCCAGGCATGCGCGAGCGGGGCACAGGCCGTGGTGATGGGTGCCGGCCTGCCGCTGGACCTGCCCGAACTGACCGAAGGTTTTCCCGAGGTGGCGTTGATCCCCATCCTGTCCGATGCGCGTGGAATCGGCATCGTGCTGAAGAAATGGATGCGCAAGAATCGCCTGCCCGACGCCATTGTGATTGAGCACCCGCGCTATGCCGGCGGCCATCTTGGCGCCCCCAAACCGGAGGACATCAACGATCCTCGCTTCGATTTCCCCGGGGTTCTGGAAACCGTGTTCCATTTGTTCAAGGATCTGGGCATCGAACGCGAGCGCATCCCGCTGATACCAGCCGGCGGTATCAACACTCACGAAAAAATTTGCGACCTGCTCGCACTCGGCGCCAGCGCGGTACAGCTCGGCACACCATTCGCGGTTACCGAGGAGGGGGACGCTCACCCCAACTTCAAAAAAGTGCTCGCGGAAGCCAGGCCGGAAGACATCGTCACTTTCATGAGCGTTGCCGGCTTGCCAGCGCGCGCGGTGCTGACGCCGTGGCTAGCAAACTACCTGCGCCGGGAAAGCAAGCTGCAGGATTGCGCCAGAAGCCATCTGGCGCGTTGCGCGTCCGGGTTGCATTGTCTGACACAGTGCGGGCTGCGCGACGGCATCGCGAAGGCCGGGCTGCATTGAGTCGCAGCTGGCTGCTGCGCTGCGCGGCGATATCGGCAAGGGCTTGTTCTTCAGGGGCTCGGAAAGCCTGCCGTTTGGCGCTGCCATCCGGTCAGTGCGGGAACTGCTGGACTATCTGCTTAATGGCAACAAGCCCGTGTTTTCATAAACGTGAAAATTTCAGAGGCAGCCGCGCTGGGGCGAGCTGCGGCAGGTGTCAACAGCCGAGTCTGTCGTCGGCCCGTGGTGTCCTGTCCGTACTGGCTATTAATACCCAATAATTTGAGTTGATATTTAACCAAGATTGGAGCAATATCAGCTCATGACGATTAAGTCCATCTACAAACCTCCGTTCAGCCGGTTCGTGAAGAAAGCTCACAAGCCGCTGCAGTTGGCCATTGAGGACGCTGTAGATGAGGTCTGTGACAATCCGGAGATCGGGGAAGCCAAAGTGGGCGATCTGGCCGGGATATGGGTCTACAAATTCAAATTCAATCGCCAAGAGTACCTGATCGCATATCGTCCTCCGACACTGGAGGCTCGTCGTCAGGGTGTAGATGTGGAATTGTTGATTATCGATTTTTACCAGGTGAGTTCGCACGAGAATTTCTATGATGAACTCAAGCGATACCTGAAATCGGAGGGATAGAGAAATGGCATATGTGATAACTGCAGAAGATCTGTTCCGGGATCTCAAGCAAATGCCGACAACCGAGCGGCAGAAGTTTTTCGTAATCTTGTCTGCGAATGCTTTCCGTGGCGATGATATGAGCCATGAGGAATTATTCGGCCATCTCGCTGGCGATGAGTTCACGGCTCAGGAAGCGGCCGAATATCTGGAGGTCTCGATGTCGACCTTCCGGCGGTTTGCCGCTGGCGGAAAGCTGACTCCGAGTACGACGGTCGGACGCAACCAGATGTTCGCGGTTCCAGCGTTAAGGGCCTTCAAGAAAGCCCTGAAAACGGCGAAGGGCTGAATATTCATGGTGGATGGTTTCCTCGTTTAGTTTCCGACTTTGACAATCAGATTCTCTACAGAAATTTCCACCACCTCAACTCATCATGCTGAAACTGCCTGTACACCACTTTCGACTATAACTCTATAGGGTTTACCGGGATACATTCAAGCTGGTCGTACAGCGCAAACACCCGGCGGACAATGTCGTCATCCAACGGGTACGCGTGTTCGCGCGCCTTGAGCAATATCCAGTAGGCCACATTGTCGCGACACCCCCAGGTGAGCAACTGGCCAGGCGGGAATGGGTGTTTCTGGAATTGCCTCAGCGCCAGCGGGTTGTTGGGATTGACCAGAACGGCTATTAATGCCCAACCCACGGAATGAATCGCTCTCCATATATTCTGCTCGCCGGATATGATTTGATGTAATAACATTTATGTAGTAACATCACGCCATGAATATCAGCTTTGAATGGGATGAGGACAAGGCGCAAGCAAACCTGAAAAAGCACCACGTCAGATTCGAGATTGCCGCTCGCGTCTTTTTGGATCCGTTGGCCCTTGCCTATCAGGATCGCATCGAAAACGGGGAATATCGCTGGCAAACGCTTGGCATGGTTGACGGTTGCTTGTTGCTGCTGGTGGCGCACACAGTGCGTCAAGACGAAGATGGCGAAGTTATCCGCATCATTTCAGCCCGAAAGGCGGGCAAGAAGGAGCAAATACATTATGAAAAAAAACGTTAAGTTCACACTCGATACGACAAAGCCTTTGCCATTGACCAAAAAGCAAAAGGCCGAAATTCAAGCACTGTCTGAATTGTCGGACAGCAAAATAGATCACAGCGATATTCCATCGCTGTCGGATGAATTTTGGAAGAAGGCAGTGAACAATCCATTTTATAAACCCACCAAGACATCCACCACTGTCCGGGTGGATTCGGATGTGTTGGCCTGGTTAAAGTCACAAGGGAAGGGTTACCAAACACGCATTAATACAATTCTGCGTGCTGCCATGCTGCATAAAATAAAGCACTAATGGTACCAGCCCACAGAATAAATATTAATAACAATTATTAATCAATAACTTGTTATGCATAATCAACATTATGCAAAACTTTGTTGCAATGCCGAACCGACAAGATCAGCCATGCCAATATTTA
>LSLI01000171.1 GCA_001577345.1 Candidatus Gallionella acididurans | reverse complement strand
TGCCTTGCCGCCGCTGCTGTATTGATAGAACAACTAGCCATCTGACTAGACTGTCGCCCAAAAGCGACAGCAAGTCATTGGTTATGTCCCGGCACAAGGCCGATCCACGCCGCCACCTGACGTCCATTTTTGAAGTCGTGGCCGTTGCCGATGCTGGCCACAAACGCGCTGGCGGTGACGGGGCCGATGCCGGGACGTTGCATCAATCGGCGGCTAGCGGCGTTTTCGCGCGCAGCCTTGGCGATGAGGTGGTCGTATTCGGCGATGCGCTTGTCCAGTTCGGCGGTATGCGCAAGCAGATCCCCCACACACAGGTTGGCATAGCCCGGCAGGTCTTCCAGGTGCGCGCCGATCTCGCGGCGCAGGCAGGTCACTTTCTGCGGCAGGACGATGCCGAATTCGGCTATGAGACCGCGCAGGCGATTGTAGCTGGCGGTGCGTTCTTCGACGAATCCCTGATGGGTGCGGTGCAGGCACAGTATGATCTGCTGGTGCTCTTCCTTGATCGGAACAAAGCGCATGTTGGGACGGGTGACGGCTTCGCAGATAGCAGCGGCGTCCGCCGCGTCGTTTTTGCCGCGACGGCCAGTCATGCGGTAAGGCGCGACGAACTTCGGTGCCACTAGTTTGACCGTGTGGCCGTGCTGGCGGAACAACCGTGCCCAGTGGTGCGCTCCCGAACACGCTTCCATGCCGATCAGACACGGCGGCAAGTTGACAATCAGCGGCAGCAGGTCTGCGCGTGCTACTTTCGGCTTGACCAGCGCGGGCTTGCCGTTATCATCTACGCCGTGTACGGCAAATACGTTCTTGGCGAGATCGATTCCTACGGTGATAATGTTCATGGACTTCCCCTTTCCTGGTGTTGATGAAATGATCGAAATTCCATCATGGCACTTGTTGCCGTTCGCGGAAACTTCTCCGCTGCCTCGGGACGGGGAAGTCCCTTTCATTCGTTAGGTCTTCCCTTCTCCGAATGACGCGGCGTTCCCTGTCATCGCAATTGGCTGGCTTGCTCGGGTGGCTGTTGGCCTCGTTCGCTGCTGGTACTGTGGGGGCAGTTGCCTCCGTTGATGCAGCGTCGTTCTACGCCCAGTTGAGCAAGCCGACGTGGGCACCGCCCGCTTGGGTATTCGGTCCCGTGTGGTCGGCGCTGTATGCGCTCATGGGGGTTTCCGCGTGGCTTGTGTGGCGGTCACCCGGTTCCAAAGGGGTAGCGCTTCGTTTGTTTGGTGCGCAGCTTGCGGCCAATGCGCTTTGGTCGTGGTTGTTCTTTGCTTGGCAGCGGGGTGCGCTGGCCGCAGTGGAGGTCTTGGTCCTGCTGGCGCTCATCGCGGCCACGGTAGCGGCCTTCTGGCGTAGCAGTCGTCTGGCTGCGGCGCTGTTGGTGCCGTACGTTTTGTGGGTAAGCTTTGCTTCCGTGCTTACGTGGGCGGTATGGCGGAGCAACCCAGGTCTTCTTTAATGCGCGCTTTGGCCGCCAGACCTAACCCCCGGTTGCAGGCGACGCGACCGGAACGTTATGCCGCACCCCCTAAATATTAGCATCTTCTCTTGACATACCATTATTGGTATATACATAATGTGACATGTGGGAAATCGAAGAACACCGGCGTGTCGACAAACAGCTTTCTGGTTCCGTGCCAATTGAGGTTCTGAAGCGTTATGAGAAATGGAAAGACATTGCCAGAGTTTCTGGTCCGCCTGGATTGCGAGCCATTAAGGGATTTCACGATGAAGCCCTGACCGGCGTGTGGAAAGAGCATCGTTCTTGCCGTTTAGGACTGCAGTGGCGGGTTATTTACCAGATTGTTGCCAATGCGTTACTGATTCAAGTTGTTCAAGTTACCGCCCACGATTACAGGAGGCCATGATATGAAAGAATTTCGTCCTGCAAAAAAACGAGTGAAAGTCTCGGTTGGAGAGTCTGTTCGCATTTTGCGCGAACTTCAGGAGTTGAGCCAAAGCCAGCTTTCTGAGCTTACGGGCATCCCACAGGCTACTATCTCCGCCATTGAAAACGGTAGAGTGAATTTGGGTGTCGAACGTGCAAAGGTTTTTGCTCGTGCCCTGCAGTGCCATCCAGCAGTACTCGTTTTCCCCGGTTGGGAGTCTCCGCTTGCACGTGCAGCATAGTCTTGCGCCAAAGCTGTACACCGCAAAAGCGCGCAGCCCCCTACTTTTACGTAGGCCGCAATAACCGCAAGGGGATACACGTGCCGAACATCGTTCACCGGATCGGAATCGAAGGGGCCACTGCCGAAAGGGTTTACCAGGCGGTCGCAACCCGCGAGGGTGTCGCTTCGTGGTGGACCGAAAATGTCAACGGTGAGTCGGCAGTTGGATCGGTCCTGCAATTCATTTTTGGCAAGGGAGGGCCTGCATTTCAGGTGCTGGAGTTGACTCCGCCGGCGCGAGTGCGCTGGAAATGCGTGGCCGGGCCAGCGGAATGGATCGATACGCGCATCCACTTCGATATCAGCCACAAGGACGGGGAAACGGTGCTGCTGTTCAAGCATTGCGGATGGAGAGAGGAAGTGGAATTCATGCATCACTGCAGCACGCAGTGGGCCTACTTCCTGATCGGTTTGAAGCAATTGCTGGAGGCCGGCAAGGGCCGGCCATATGGCCCGCGGTTCGAGCCCATCAGCCGCTGGTCTCGTTAGCGCTTGCGGCTGGTTCATTGTGTGCCATTGAACAAAGCCATCGCCCCAGCAACTTTCCTCCGGGCCCTCCCGGCATTTTCGACAGGAACCCGGAATGAACGATATCAACAACTTTGACATTCTGATTGTCCCCGGATGGCACAATTCCGGGCCTGACCATTGGCAGACGCACTGGGAAGCGGCCTTCCAAAATATGCATCGCGTTGAGCAGGACGACTGGGATGTGCCGATTTATTCGGCCTGGTCCCGCCGGCTTACCGAGGCGGTCAGACGATGCGAGAAGCCGGTTTTGCTGGTTGCCCACAGCCTGGGAACGGCGCTGGTCACGCGCTGGGCGCAGGAGGAAGACACCACATCCGTGGCCGGAGCCTTTCTGGTTGCGACCAGCGACGTTGATCAATTCGCCGGCACTCCCGGGAACCCCATGCTCGGCTTCAACCCGATAATCATGAAGCGGCTGCCCTTCCCTTCTGTGGTTCTCGCCAGCCATAACGACGAGCGGGTTGCCTTCGAGCGGGCCGAGGCCTTCGCGTCCGCCTGGGGATCGCGCCTTGTCGATGTCGGATCG
>LSLI01000170.1 GCA_001577345.1 Candidatus Gallionella acididurans | reverse complement strand
CCCGCGCCTTGTCGATCAGCGGACTGATGATGTCCATGTAGTCCTGCGGTGGGGTGCTGATGGGTGCCTCGGTCATTTTTTCCTCAATGCTTGCCAGCGATTGCCGTGTTGCCGCCTTTTTCTTCGCCTTCGAGAGTCATGATTGGCTCAATGCCCAACCCCTCATTCAAAAAGATCGGCATGTGTGCCTGCGCGCACGAAACTTAACATTTCGTTCGCACCGCTGCCATGAAGCTGGTAAATCAGAAGGAAATTACCGCCAATGTGGCACTCGCGATGGTCGGCCCATTCCCCTTTTAACGGGTGATCAAACCATTCCGGCCCAAGCTGACTTTCGTTGGCGATGAGTATCAGCAGGACTTCTTTGAGACGCTTCATAATTGTAACGCCCGGACTCTGACTGGCGCGCCCAATCCCTGGCGAATTTTTTGGTATGGTCGGCTGAGCGAGGCAGGGTAGTCCGCTTATCGCTTGCTGTTTTTTTCGAGGCCATCAAAAAGTTTTTCTGCAGTAGCAAAGCGGCCCCGGTGCGCACGAATGATCGCTCGCGACTGTTCCATCGCCGCTCGGATTTCAGCGTTCAGCACCTTGAGTTCAATAGGCATCGCCTGCTCCGCCACCACTCAATTCAGAAAAAGCCGCACCGCATCTGAAACAGAGAGCCCCATCGCCGCAAGCGCCTCGGTCGCCTGCTCCTTCACTTCATTGTCCACACGCACATGAACCATCGTCGTTGGAGCCATTGCCAACTCCCGACCATTGAATGGATTTTATTGTAGCTCAATTGAGACTTTATGTACTTCCAGCAATTATTCGTTTTGTGGCTTGAACTACTCCCGCAGGGGACTACGCCCTGGGTCATTGTCGAGCCCAGGTAACGGTTAAACCCTGAACCCCGGATTCTGCTCCATGCCCGCCCTCGCCTCCTCCCGCCCCGATGCATTTTGCGCTAGAATTACCGCCTCAGATTTGAATGGAGTCCAGATCGTGAACACACAACTCTTGCAGCAAGCAAGCGTGCTCGGCATTGACGAACAGATCGAACTGGTTGAAGCCATCTGGGACGGCATCGTTAGTCGCGGTGCCGCACCACCGTTGACGGATACACAAAAAACGGAACTTGACCACCGCCTGGCAGATCATCTGGTAAATCCAAACGATGTGGTTTCCTGGAGTGAAGTAAAGGCAGCCGCTCTTGCCAAAATCAGGCAATGAGCCTGCCCGTCACTTTTCATCGTGCCGCCAGTGCAGAGTTCATCGAAGCAAGTGCATGGTATGAAAGCAAGCGACTTGGCCTTGCTCTTGAGTTCATGTCCGAGATTGACCGTTGCGTATCGCTGGCATCTGAAAATCCTCCCCAGTTTGCCGTTGTTCGCGAGGACATTCGGCGCGTCGTCGCCCATCGTTTCCCATACAGTGTTTATTTTCGCGTAGAGAAACATCGCATTGTTGTCTTGGCGGTATTTCATGGCAGCAGAGATCCCGTCATTTGGCTGGCTAGAGTCTAGCCCTACCGTAAGGACTTCCCCGTCCAGCTAAATCCTGGATTTACATTTTTTCCTCCGTTACACAAACGCCCTGATCCCAGCCCAGAACAAATCAACTTTCGGTGACAGAAATTGATACATTGTGCGCACCCGACGAGCAAGGTATTGTACTGCTGCAACAAGCTATCAGCCACTTCAGCCTGTCGGCACGCGCTTATCACCGCTTGCTCAAAGTGGCGTGCACCATCGCCGATCCGGAAGCGGATCACGACATCGCAACCAAACATATTGCCGAGGCGGTGCAGTATCGGCACTTGATTTCTGAAGTACCCTGTTGGGATGAAATGTGGATTTTAGAGGTTCCCAGTAGTTATCCAAATAGCTTGCTGAAGAACCCCTTTTTCTTTGCCGTAAATCCATGCTCTTCCAGATTAGCTTTCACGGATGCCACATAGTCTGCATCGTCACGCTTGATCTGATTGAACAGCCAAGTAACCAGCAAATTATTCAACTCTTAGGAAACATCCTCGCCCAGCTTGAATCGCAGCCAGGACTTCTGCCGAGCAAAGATTCTTGCTCGCCGCTTGCGGCTGTAGCAAGTCTGAGCATACTGCTAATCACCATTTTTTCGCTTATCCTCATAGAGAGCCTGATCCGCTTGTGCCATCAGAGTGGCCATAGAGTCGATGGCATCTGTATAGGTCGCAATTCCGATCGAAATGCCAACACTGACTTTATCGCCCGTGGAAAGGATTATGGGTGCCGACACCACATCAATGACGCGCTTTGCCAGTGATTCGGCTGAATTCTCGACGCTTGGGCGCATAAATATACCAAACTCGTCGCCGCCCAAACGTGCCAGCAGATCCTCGGCGCGTACTTGATCCGTTAAGCGCTGTGCGACTACGCACAGTACCTCGTCACCTGCAGCATGACCGAGGGTGTCATTGACTCCCTTGAAATTATCCAAGTCCATGTAAAACACGGTGAACGGCTCGCCCGTACGACGTGCATAGGCTATTTCTGAAAGCAGGGTTCGTTCGAACTGCGCCCTGTTAGCCAATCCAGTCAGATGATCGGTCATGGCCAGATGGCCTAGCAGGTTCGCCCGGTGCCTGCTTTCCAGAGCGGTGATCACAAGGATAGAAAGATCACGAAGCGCGGCACGCTGGGACTCATTAAATGTTCGCGGTTGTGTATCCACCACGGCAATGGTACCCAGTGCATAACCATTGCGCTCAATGAGCGGAGCCCCAGCATAGAAGCGCAGATTAGGAACATGCGTCACCAGTGGATTTCTCTCAAAACGCAGGTCATTCAGCAGGTCTTCCACGACAAGTAACTCGCCGGGTCGCATGATGGCATGTGTGCAAAACGCAATCTGGCGATCGAGCTGAGGCAACCCAATTCCAATTTGTGACTTGAACCATAGTCGGTCTGTATCCATCAATCCGATCACTCCCGCAGGTGCGTTGAAAGCGTGGAGCGCCACCCGCAGCAGAGTATCAAAATCCACCTCCGGCAAGGTGTCAAGAATTTCATAGGAACGGACAGCGCGCAGGCGCTGCGACTCGTTTTTTGGAATAGGGTATTGCGTGATAGGTACGTTCATCTATCCTCCTGGATGGTACTCAATCAGTTTTTTGGCTGCTTTGCGCATTATCGCACTTCAGCTGTCAGGCTTGCGCTGAATTTGCGTATTGTGGGGTATGGAAAACAATGAAAATTTGGGTATTTTTGACTAAAAAGGAAGTGGA
>LSLI01000169.1 GCA_001577345.1 Candidatus Gallionella acididurans | reverse complement strand
CCTTAACTTAACTTAACTTAACTCGACTCAGCCTTAACGCATTCGTAATCACCGATACCGAACTAAAACACATCGCCGCTGCCGCGATGATTGCCCCGAGCAACGGGCCGAAGAACGGATACAGCCGCCCCGCTGCGACCGGCACACCGAGCATGTTTTAGACGAAGACGAAGAACAGATTCTGGCGGATGTTGCGCATCGTGGCTTGGCTCAGGTGGCGCGCGCGGACGATGCCGTTCAAGTCGCCTCTGATCAGTACCATCCCGGCGCTTTGCATTGCGACATCGGTTCCCGTTCCCATCGCGATGCCCGCCGTGTCTGCATACCGGCATCCATCTTCATACCCTTGTTCATCATGCTCGACATGTCGCTCATCATCCCAGACATCTGCGCGTGCCAGGCTCGCCCATCCCGGTCATACCCATCGCATCATGCCCGCCTTGCATTTTTGCATAGGCCGGAAGCGTGCAGGCTAGTCCGATAGTCAAAAATGCCGATCCAACTTTTTCAATAATGAGTGTTTCATGGTTTGCTCCTCGATTAACAGGGACATGCCCTGAAGTTATTGCGGGATTTAAAAAAGACCGCCGAATGATTTGGCATTGTGCTCGTTCCGGTTTTTTTCTGTTCAAACGGCCCTCTTGTGACATGCTTCGGCGCAGCGACGGCACGATTCGGCACAACACTTACAGTGATCCATATCATGCTCGCCGCATTGTTTCGCGCACCAGTCGCAGATATCCGCGCATAGCTTGCAAATTTGCTTGGCGAACGGACTGTTGCGGGCGATCGCGTCAGCGCACAAACGTCAGATCGACACACACTCGATACAGCAGGGCGGACAGGATTCTTGCTTGCCTTGCCGCCCATGTGCGCGAAACAATTGCCGCAATATGTGTCTTCTTTGATTGATTGAGAATTGCAAACAAGAATAGCAGGAGAAAAAATTCATTTTCCTGTTTCTCGACCGCTCAGGGATTGTGCTCGTCCTCAGGACATTCTTTGTGCATTGGCACCCATTCCCGCCCTTGAACTGTTTGGCAGTCTCGCGGCGATGGTATCTCTATGTTGCCTAACTATGTGTGCTGGCGAACAGTTTAATCACACTTAAAAGTTTATCTTGATATGGGATGGCGCTTGTGCAGTGTGAATTTAAATTAATCAGCATTATTTAAGAAATGAATTAACTTCACGTTAAATGACAAAGAATGTAGTCATGCACCGTTACAATCCTGAGCGCCACATGAAGCATTTGGGAGGAATGTGACAGAACATTTCCCCCGGCTTTAACTGCACCTGCCCCGTGTTTACGGGAATTCTATTCGAGCCTCACAACAATTTTTGGAGTTCACCATGAAGCCATCGACCGCCACCTTGTTTCGTTCCTGGACCTTGCTGCCACTTGCGGCTGCACTGGCCTTGAGTTTCAGCGCCTGCAGCAGCGGCAGCGGTGGAGGGGGCGGCGGCGTAGCGTCCACGCTGTCTGGCGCAGTCATTGATGGCCCCATCGTGGGTGCAACCATCGTCATCACCACGGGTGCACCACTGAATCAGCCCGGGGCCACGCAGGTTGGAACGGCCACCAGCGGCACCGGCGGGGCTTATACGGTCTCTGTGACCTTGCCCAGCTCTGCAGTCCCCGTATTCGCCAACGCTACGGCCACAACGCCATCAGGCACCTCGGTTGTGCTGGCGTCCTATCTGGGTTCAGCCAACACGGTGTCGGCTTCCGGCACCTTAACAGCGACAAATATTCCCAATCTGGTCGTCAGCCAAGTGACTACGGCAGCCTTGGCGATCTATCAAAAGCTCAGCGGTGGCTCCTACGCGAACCTGACCCCTGCGGTTTATGCGGCTCTCCTGTCACAGCATCATGACGACATCCTTCCGATCGCAGCCGCGATTCAGGCCGTCACCGATGATTTGTGTACCAAGCCGGCGAACTTCCGTGACACCAAATCCATGGCGGAAGACATCGCCAACATCTCGACATTGGCAGGTGGAACCACGACATCAACCGTGACCACTTCAACTTCAAAGACGTTTGCGACTGGATGCGATGCAGAACTACAGAACCTCACCCTGTCGATCGCCTCCAACGAAACTTGGGCGCCTGAGCTGGACCTGGGCGACATCAACCAGCAGGGCATCACAGTGCTGGCAGCAGGCAACTACACTTTGCAGGGCTTGATCACGCAAACAGGCCTGTTTGCCGACGCCCCTGCGTCGGCGCCGAGCGCCACAGTTCCGGCACCCAGTCCGTTCAATGACACCACGGTCACTGTTTCTGCTTCAGGGCAGATCATTTCGACGGACAACAACGTGACGGGATCGGTCGTCGGCAACTCTGTGCAGCTTAATGTGACCGACGCCATCAAGAACAGCTACACCTTCGCCGGCAAATTGGGCGTACTTCCGGCCACGTTCCTTAGTACGGGTGCCGGGTCTGGTTATGCGGTGCGGGCGGGAGGCCAAGCCAATGGCACGACGCCGACGCTCAGCCGTCTGGATGCCGTGTTAGTGCCTGCATCGGCACAGCCTGTGTGGACTGGCGTGGCGAACAATTCCGGGCAGAGCGAGGATGGATTGGCTTGCCAGACCGGTACCACAGGTGCCTTTGGAGTGCGTCTGATGGGCAATGGCAGCACGGTAGGTGGCATTGTGCTCGGGGCTTGTGTCGCTCCGCAACCAACTGGCCTGGCGCTGTCACAGTCTACTTCGATGGGCGCAGAGGATGAGTACAACAACGCGCCCTTGAGCTTCGGTCCATTCACGCTGACTCAAGGCACAGGCGCGAACCCTATGCCATTTGTGATCAGTGGAGCGGCGACACTGCCAGGATTGAATAATACCGCCGGTGTTTCCGGCACGGCGTATTACGTGATGGGAGCCAACGAGATCGTGTTCGGCAGCAGCTCGCCATCAAGCAATAACCTGTTCACGATGAACGAAAACCCCCTAGACAAACTCCAGGAAACCCAGTCGAACCAAGACCATTGAGCCATGGGCGCGAAAATGTCCAGATACTTTTGCAGACGGGATTTCTAAAAGTGTCCAGCAAACAGATGTTTGTTGGACACTATACAGACCGCTATGCACACCGACAGAAAATCCTTACTGCCTGCTGAAGTTCCGAAATTGGCAATAGCCGCCCATCGAACCTTGATATTAACCTACCCGAAAGCTGCACTTGGTAGTTTGCATTCTGCCGCGGTATTTCAATAGGCGGTGGACAGCCTGTTGCCGCCTGAATTTACGGTTTTCGCTTC
>LSLI01000168.1 GCA_001577345.1 Candidatus Gallionella acididurans | reverse complement strand
ACAACAGTTTTACCAAATGCCGTCGGTGCACACAGAGTACCGATGTCATATTTCAGCATTTCAACAACTGCGGCCTCTTGATCATTGCGCAATGTTCCGAGGAACTGAAAATTAAAATGTTCTCCATCTACGCGCTCATCGATCAAATTGCAGCGAATGCCGTTATCGCGTAGTAGCTCTTGTGCAGTCGACAAACATCCTCTTGGTAAGGCAATATGCTTCGGATAATTGTCAGCACAGCCGATGACTCTCGGCTCGTCCCATACAGGCAGGCGCATAGCTTGTGCCTTATAGAACTCTGGATTCTGAAATGCCGCAAGACGAATCAGACGGTTAGCAAGTGGCGGGGGCAACTTGGATTTTTCGAAATACACCATATTAGCCAAGGTCACCTTGAGTGATTTCGGCATTTTCCCGGGCAGTTTCTTCAATATTAGTGGAGACCGCTTCCACGGCTCCTTCTGGTCTTCCTCGGCTATAAAGGCCACATCTAATGGATGCGAATTTCCTGTGGCAAGCAAAATCGCGCAATCCATGTCTTCCCTGCTCATTGGCCGAACCGATGCGAGGTAGCCCCATTGATCAGCGTAGGGCACAAATTGGTCATCCACGAATTCACTGAATCCCTGTTCGCGTGGCTTCTTTTGCAATGGCAAAGCAATCAGGTTACCAAACCCGCCTTTGGGCATGGTGTCCTGATTAGGGAATAGACGATCATAAGAGGCCAACTTCAATTGCCGGGTACGGGCGCAAGTGTGGCTGATGATGGCAGTACCCAATTTACGGGCATCACGCGCCAGAACTGTACTGGTAAAAAATATCCAGGCGTGTGCACCATTGCCGGAACGAGAAACTTCCAATGCCGCCGGCACCCCCAACTCACTGCATGATTGCATAAATGCACGCGCATCCTCGCGCCAATCAGCCTCGTCGAAATCCACCGCCAGAAAATGGCAGGTATCATCGCTCAAGAGCGGATATACGCCAATGGTGTGTTTGCCAGCGAGGTGCTCGTAAATGATGACATCGGTCAACGATCTGAGCAGTCGATTGCTGCAGTCTGAACACTTGATGCGCGGCTTATCGCAAACACCTACTCGCCATTCATTCAAACAAACCGGAGAATAGCCGGACTTACCGGTTTTTTTGCTCTCCCAACGTACCGGGTAAACATCAGATCGGCCACGGAACAGACGCATGAAGAGAGCAACTTTCTCGTCCGGACTCAGATCGGATGGATCGGATGGATCGGATGGATCGGATGGATCGGATTCCCGGATGATGGGCTTAATTTGAACCAGATCGGGCGGCGCTTTCCAATCAATGCGGTGCGCTTCGAGTAGCGCAATCAGTCGTGCATTCTCTGCGCGAAGATCGCCCAATTTTGCTGAGTCATTCATCAAAAGTTGAAAGCAATGTTGTGCAATTACCACTGACACCAGATAAAAATCGTTCGGATATTATTTTTCAACGCCAACCGATCAGGCTGTCACAATATGAAAGTCTGTCGCCTTGGCAATCGGACGCACATGGTTCTTTTCGCGCCTCATTTCGACTATGCCATAGTTGGACATGGTTTTAAGTGTCCGAGAAAGATTGCCAGGTTTACGCCCAGTCATTTCTGCCAAAGACGAAATGGACTCCGGTTGCGAGTCCTTGATCACATGGAGCAGCGCACGATTATCGTCGCTTAGCACCTCGGCCAACGACTTCATTGAAGTGAACCATATCTTGGGTTCGCTTGGCTTCGGTTTATACTTCCCCTTGGCAATCGCGTAGATACGTTCACGAATCTTATCTTGAGGCATGATGCCAATCACGATACTTTTCATTTTGCTGTCTCCTTCAATATTTGATCTACATCGGCAAAGAAATCCCGAAGCAGTTGGTAGGCATCCTTAAATTCGTAAGACACACCTTTATCGGAAATGTGTCGATGCTTGTGGTCATAAGGCAAAACTTGACCTGCATACTTGAATCGACCAGATGGCTTGACCGCGTGAGCATTGTCATAGCCCATCACACGCTTACCGCTTTTTTCGTGAAGCGTTAATGCGTAGCGGACACCATGTGGTATCAAAACAGTAGAATCTACGCGCCATGCATGAATCTCAACCCAATAACCGTGCTCCTGCTGAACAATACTTCCGTTCAAATCAATCAGAGTATCAATGTCATTGTCTGCCTGCATATCTTAGTATATCAACTGATGATAAAGTTCGCCAGTCGCATAATTTGGTTGGCTTCGGCACCTTTTAAGTACGCAAGCTCGCAGCACGTAATGGCCGCAACCCGGCGACGGGTGCAGCCCTCAAGATCAAGGCTTCCAAGGCACCCGCATTCAAGGCGGATGCCACGCTTAAAGCGGCGGTTAATGGGACGAAGAAATAGAAATTGATGGGCGGCATTTAGGGAACCTTGTCACGCTGCATTTGAATTTGCCTTGTCATTACCCGGCGAGCACAATACTCACTGAGTATATAATACTGGAGTAAATTTCAGCATAGCGACGCAACCCCAGCAGGACTTTTTGCGCGACGCGATGCAGCACTGGGGCATGACACGAAAGGAGTTCGCGGATCGTATCGGAGCCAAGAAACACGTTCTTGATAATTGGTTGCTCCCTTCAAACTCCAGGGAGTTTCGTCCTATGCCTGATACGGCATAGGGGTTCATCCGGGATTCTGCCAGGGAAAAAGATAAAGGTTTGATATTCGGCGCTGTTAAATAAATCGAAATTCAGCGTGGCAGCAGGCTTGCCTATCTAATGTTGATGCTGCTGATTCCAACACGGTCAGTTGCAATTATCTCTGGCTTGAGGGGTCGATAGTTGCAATTAATTCTGGTTCAAAAACGCGTCAAATACTGGTCGAAGCGGTTTCAAATGCAAGTTGTTACAGCCAGGACTAAATATTTCGCATTGCCATGAAGCTGACCGTTTTCAAACGCGATCCGTCACACCTACTAAACATACATTCCGAATTGCCTTGCCAATCCATCCAGCGTCATATTGACCGCAATTACGTTATGCGGAATCAGCACATAGCGCCAAGGTTTACCGCCATGTGTGGCGGTGTAGTCGGAAGCATTCCTGCACCACTTGATTGCTGCTTCCTTTTTGGCTAGAACAATCGCATCATCCATCTGGTTGCTGGCCTTTGGCTCCAGCATGTAGATCGTGTTATTCGTTTCGGCCACAAAGTCAGGCTGATATTCCAGATGGTCAGCTCCCTGTTTGTAGAAAATCTGGAATTGCCCCTTGGCGGGCTTGAACCACTTTTCTGCATCACGCTCAAGAATGACTGCCAGTACGCGCTCC
>LSLI01000167.1 GCA_001577345.1 Candidatus Gallionella acididurans | reverse complement strand
ACACGAAGATAGCTCTTCGTAAATGGCAATGGCGGCCGCTATATAAGGTGCGGCGGCGCCTATCGCGCCCATCGCAGTTCCACCCGCATCAACCGCCGCCCCACCGGCATCAGCTCCAGCCCCGGCCGCCGCAGCCGTCGAAGCCGAAGCCGTCGCCGCCGCTGCACTGGCATCAGCCGCCGCCGCCGCATCAGCCGCAGTCCCGGCCGCCGCTCCGCCCATCCCAAGTGCGCTGGATATACCAGCTTCAACGTAGCTTGCCCCAGACATCAGGCTGTCAAAAACATAACGTGTCCCATATTGCAAAACTTGTTTTTCGCCTACCTGCACTGCAAACCCCATCGCCGAGGCATTACTCGTACCGGCGCTTTGCATGTCGAGTGCGCAGCAATTCCCAACACCGCCCAGCTTATCGCGGCAAGTGGCACTTTCCCCAGCAAAAACTTGCAGGGTCTTGGGATCCAGGTAATTGCCAGCCTCGCGCACCAGCTCAAGGGCGGCGGCCGCCGACCCAAGCGCGGTATTGGGAGCGTGCCCAGTGCTCATGCAGTTGCCGCCCGTGCAAAATTGCTGTTGCCCGCAATTCATGACGGATGATGTTGCGCCCGGTGCCCCAGGACAGTTATATGAGTCTGCCGTAAGCGTGACAACCTCGCCCTGCCCGTAGTTTACCGGTGTGGATGTGCCAAAAGTGCAACCTTTGGCAATCAAGGGGGCGCAATTGGATTGCATCGGCCCCACGCATGAATAGGAATCGGCGTAATTCCAGCATCCGTCCACTTGCGCCAGCGTGACGGTCAGACCATTGATGACTTTGGATGGCGTGGTATCAACGCATGTATGCGAAGCCAGCGAGCAAGTTGGGTTGTTTGCGTAGCTCGCACACGCAGTGGTATTCAGCGTGTTGGTCGCGATGGTATAGCTGGTGTTGAGGACCGTCGTGTTGGCCGGGGTTGCCAAGCCACCCCCGCATTGGTAAGTGTTTGTCCATTGCATACAGCCTGTGCCAAACTGGGTATCCATTACCGCACAAGTGGAGCCGGTCTGTGAACACCCCGGTAACTGGCTTAACGCCGCGCAATAATTTACCGAGTCGGGCTTGAGACAGTCGTAGGTATCCGTGTAATTCCAGCACCCACCCACCTGGGCGAGCGTTACCGCTACCCCAGAGATCATTTTAGACGGCGTAGTATCAGAGCAAACAGAACCTGTTTTGTGACAGGAAGGCCCGGCGATTGCCGCAGACGACGCGATCAGCAGCATCCCGGTCAGCATGAGTGATCTGATCATAATGCCGCTGCCTCCTGAGTCGCGCAACCATCGACCCACGACGAGGTAATGACGTTCTGGTAGCCAGCCGTACCAGAGGGAACTGCGCTGACTGTGAGACGACCCTGGGTGACCGTCACTGTGTTGGTTGCGCCGTTATATGACACGGTGGCCTCATCCCACAAGGTTCCGTCATAAGTCCTGGCCATAGCCATTGAAACCGGCCCGGCGTCTTGGCCCGGTATGAAATCAAGCTTCATTGGGGGGTAGTCAGAATTACATACGCCCCAGTGGCACTGCGCACTGGCAGCGATAGTCAAGGTAACCATCGCGACCATTCCCTGGTCGCATCCGAATACCACATCAAAGGGGCCGGGAACTATTTCTGTGGTGGTGGTCTTGACCCATCTCCTTAGCGCAGAACTATAAACGTCTTTGGTTACGGTCCGTTCCTGTGAGCCCAGCCCTGTTGCACTGCCCGATATCGAGCAAAAATACGTAGGGGTCACGACAGCGTTTGCCTGCCGCGTGCATGTTTGCGTACTAAAAGCGTTATTGGTTTGATTGCATTGGTATGACGTATTGGCATTGACCACAACATTGCGACCCACGGTGCATGAGCCAGCCGCAGTGGTTGTAAAATGATTGCACACCTCGGTGATACTGCTGGCAGGCGCAGTAACAGTCGTAGTTGAACACGCCGAGAAGCCGGTCGTATTCGTGTTTGGCAGAGAGCTCGCAGCCAGCGTCGATGCGTTGGCCTCAATTCCCCGCGATTCAAGAATCATCGGATCATTCGGGTTAAGGGTGAACCGTGGTCTGGTCGAAGGATTCTTTGCCATGAAATTGATCGCATCGCAATTTTGCTGATTGAATGCGTCGGGGTTCGCAGCTCCTGATTGACACGCCGATATTTTTTCAGAGCCGGCGGTTTTTGTGTCGCCGTTACCGCCTTGAAACAGCGCAGATTCCGTGGCGGTGCTCGTGCCAGAGTAGTACGTTGGGTTAAAGCTGTTCATGGTAGCGTTAAAGGACGCGCCAGTCGTTGCCGCCACACCGGCTGCCGATCCCGCTGCTGCTGCGGCTTGCCCATCCAGAAAGGCTTGCTCGGCGGGAGTGGCGGCATGGATAGACGCAGCATGGCAGCACAGCAACGCCACCCCTAAAACTCCGTATTTATTTTTCAAAAGGGACTCCTTTGCAACTTGCCATTGAATGCAGCGGCAAGCTTGGCCCACTTGGGCTGCGTGCGCTCAATCAGATCCAGCGCATAGTCCTGGCCAACATCACCGGTGACCTTGATATAACGATCCGGCTGCGCGCAGCCGTTATCGAGTCGATTGCCGGCATCAGATAGAGAAATAACCAGCGTTGGCACTTTAACCACCTTGAATTGCGTAAATGCGGGCGGATGAACCAGTGCCTCGACACGATGGCTGCCTATCAGATCAGCAACCCGTTTCGACATGTCGGATAATTTATCCCCGGCAAATCCCCTGAAAATCAGCTTTGCGCCGGTCTTTTCGGATTGCTCAACGATGTGCACCAAACTTTCGTGCGGCATCGAGAACGAGACAAACACCATAAGCTCAGGAGTGGCGGGCAACGGCTTTGCGATGGGTGACCGGGAAAATTGTCTGGCCATGTCCGCCGGACTGGCTGATCTGGCAGGTTGCGGCAAGCGATCGAGATTGGCGGCGGGGGCGCGATATTGATTCTCGACACGCTGAGTCACTTCTTTGAGTATCCTGTTCGAGCGTTCAAGGTCGGTTTCATCATCTGCATATGCGTGAGGCACGAGCAATACCAAAACCAAAACCGAGGAGAGGAGGGCGCGCACGAAAAAGGTTCTCATCAGAAATACCCCTGACAGCAATCACGCTTGCGGAACAGCAGGTACTGGTAGTCTTCTCCCACTCCCGGTATCTCTTTGTCCGCCCCCCACACGATAGTGGTGCGCCCGAATGGTTGGCAGCACAGATTGCCTATCACGCTTTGCGGCACAGGGAAGAGCATTTGGTATTTGTAGTCGGTTTTGTCCATCAGCAATTGCGGATAATAACCACACATGCCATTAGGCCC
>LSLI01000166.1 GCA_001577345.1 Candidatus Gallionella acididurans | reverse complement strand
GCCCGCCACCAGCACCAGCTTCACCGGGCGATCCGATGAGGCGATGATTTTTCTGCCGAACGCCAACTGCTTTTCATCGCGCCCATCCACAAACAGCAGGTATTTGTTCCACCCGAGGTAATCGAGCGGGTTGACGCGCGTGCCACGCGGATAAAGGATTTTTCCAGTCGCGTCGGCAATGTCTCTGTCCGTCACAATTGAGGGGTCGAAGTAGTGGACATTGGCCGTCTCGGTCGCTGTCATTCCCGGTATTGGCCTGGGATGCTCAATCCCGTTTAGGGCGTTCTTCTTGAAGTTGTTCCGGTATTTTGCAAGCTCGCCGGTTTGTTCCATGTGCGTCAACCGGCTCTTGATAACCTCGATCAGGTCACGCTCGGAAATGTCGTATGTCGGGCCAACCACACCAAGATCATCGGCCATGGCGGGATGACCACTCATAAGCAGAACAACCAGCAATGCAATCTGGCGCATCACGCCTCCTCTGTGGCACTGCGCCACGCCAGCGGGAACGCCACGGCCTGTCCGCCATTTTTCTCGAAAGCCATGACGATCTGGTTGATCTCCAACATCACGCCAGTACAGCTTTCCCCCTCCGCTGCAAGCCAGGGAATGTCACAGGACGAGGCGAACCAAGCCCCATCCTTGTATTGCCCCATATAAACTTCAATATGTTTTTTTTCAATTGATGCCCCATTTTTTTGTTTATCGTGACGCGCTCTACGAATACCGTTACCCGAATCCGGGTTGATTGTCGCGCGCGTTTTTTTGTCACCGGCTTTCGGCTTTGTCTTGACACCGATTTCTCCTGCCGCTTTGGTTTTTCGTTTGGCCGGCGCGCGAATTTGTTTTGCAACAACCGCATCAACATTGGCTGCGATCAATGCCGTCCTTGGCGTGACACCAGGATAATTGGCAGCGGGCACAGCCACGGCTTGAATGAGGACGGGCAGGGCAGGTTCTGGTGCGGATTTCGTTTTTTTCCGGCCGGACGGTTTTGCGGTAATAAAGAATTCGCCAATATCAGCGGTCAACCCGATTGCCTTTGCAACACCGTCAGAAAAATGCGCGTCACCAATTTTCGCCACGTCACTCGCCGGGATTAACCATCCGTTTTCTGAAAAGTAGTCCAGGATTTCCTTGGGCGCTGGACCGTAACCAGCGAAAGCTTCCGGCCACTTGAGGTAAACGCTCCCATCGGGCTGTTTGATGCCCAGTTCTGCAAATGACTTCATCCCGCTATCGAAATCTGCAACCAAAAGGCGAATCGCCTCACCCGTCCCGCAGTCAAGGGAATTCAAATTGATAGGGGTTTTTTCCACACGTTTCACGGACGTACTGGAGAGGTGCTGGCTCTGCGCGGCATCCGCGCCACTTTCCGATAAGTGCGCTGCAGGCGTGCTGCGGACGCTCTGCGATTCCTTGACTTCGACGTCTGATTTATCCAGGTGTGCCGTAGGACCGGGGACACTTTGGGATGTCGCATCGGTGTTGGCGACTACGCTTTCCTGCTCGATGGCCTCGATGGCAGTGTCCTGCGGATCAGTCTTGCTTGAGTATATTTTTCCGGCTATAGGCAGGATGGGCAGGGTGCTAATCAGTGCTTCGTCGCGCAAACGGATCGCCCGCATTCGCATAGCCGGTATTTTTTCAGTGACAACGTCTGGAGCGATGTAGAAGAAAGGATCGTCACCCCCGTCTTCGCGCAAGAAGGCAATCTCGCGCTCAACCATCATGTCCAAAATTCCGTCTGGTGTTTTTGGCAGACCGGGCAGGTTTTCTTCCTGTGTGCGCCGCGCGATTTCTTCACCCGCCATCGGCCAGACCAGGTAAGTCGTGCCGTTGATATTCCAAACGCGGGCCGATGGTTCGTTGATACGCCACAACCCCTCTTTAACAAGACGGCGCATGGTGTCGGTCAGATACCGCTCAATAGGCACGCCTATCTCATAGCCCGCCATGGCCGCCCCCATCGATTTCAGGTCGCGCTCAACGCTTAACTGATCCGCCCGGACAACAAAATTGTGAATTTGATTGCTTGAGCCAGGGTTGTTGTTCAGGGATTCCGTCAGCCAGATCATCACATCCGTGCTGCCCTCGCTAATCCAGTCAAGCGTTTTCCTGGAAACCACCGACTCAATCAATGTGCTCGATACATTGGTGTGGTTCCTGCCGCGCCCCTCTGTCCAGTGTATGAAATAACTCTCGACTTGATTTTTATCAGCCCATTGATACAAATCCTGCATGTATGGCCGCCACTTCAACCCACCTTCACGATCAGTCACAGTAAAGTCCGTCACCACCTTACCCAGGTCATGGCAAATCCCGGCCAGGAATGCCGCAAGCCGCCACCTTGGTTCGATAAGGCGACGTTTTTGTGGCGTAATAACGCCACGTATCAGCTTGCCCTCGGTTTGTTGCAACGCCCAGAAACCCACCTCCAAAGAGTGGCGAAGCAATCCACCCGCACCGCGATGATGGTGCATTTGCGATGCGGGCAACATGTGCACGAATTGCGCCAGACGCAACATGGCAGGGTTGTAGTGGTCGTCAAGCAACTCACGATTGGCAATAAGTTGCTGCACTCCTTTGGTCAGCTCTTCCTGCGTACCTAGCAACGCGAGCGGCGAACGAACAGGAAGCCCTTCCATGAATGGCGGGTAACGCGGTACGTCGCGCATAGCCTCCAATCTTTTCGCTCTGGCTTTCTCATCCAGCGCAGCAAGCGAAACAGCCACAGCCAAAGATGGCTCGGGCAGCAAACCCAGTCTGATTAACCAGCGATCAACGAATGTCGTCATTTAGAACACCTTGAAGCCGCGACCAATAATCATCCGGGTGGATACCAAGCCGACAGCCTTGTATCTGGAATCAAGGCTAAGCGGATGGTCGCCGCGTACATAGAAGTGTCCAGCCGGGATAACCCCGGCAAAATCATTTGCCTGAATTGGCTTGCCCGACGAGGTGGCGGCCATTGCAAAACCAACCTCTTTGTTGTTTACAAAAAAATGATGGTTTTCAGAAGTGACGACATCACCCTCAATACCGACAACTCTTTTCAGGAAGTGCGTGCCTTTCGGATAAATAAAGTCACTTGGGTAATAGAACGCGACATATTCGTTACGGGTTGGCATTGTTCCTTTTTCGACCAGATAGAGCGTGCCGGGCAAGCTCTCGCTGACGTTTATGGACAATTCATAGCGCGCAGAAAAAACCGCATAGCTTAGAACCAGCGCGATGTACACCAGGTAATTGCGCAACAGGTGCGCGTATAGCGTATCAAGACGTGATACAGCCCACAGCCAGACTTTCAGGGAGAGAATGTTTTTCATCCGGCAATCTTGGCCCATCTAAAAATAATAATCAGAGAGATTCTCGTCTAAGATGCAGACAATCTCGGCTATTCTTA
>LSLI01000165.1 GCA_001577345.1 Candidatus Gallionella acididurans | reverse complement strand
ACTAGTCGTTCCACCAGTAGTTTCATCAGAAGGCGTAGCCGACGTGGCAATCCAGATGGTTTTAAAAAATGCATCTTGGTCTTGCTGGATTGCTTCACTTCGTTCGCAATGACGGCAAGGGTGTCGTGAATTATGAAAGTATCAATAATATAATGTTTCTGAAACGGGAATCGCATACCATCCGTACTGGCAAAAAACTTTTCAAGTCGCCAATGGGTTAGCAACATGGAAACTTCCACCAATCAAGATATCCTGAACCGCTCCGCTCAATCAGACGGCGCAAAAATCGACTTTCCCCAAAATAAAATCCAGCTTGAGCTGGTCAAAATGCTTTACCGCATGTCTTTGCTTGCAATTGTTGCGACATTGGCGAACATGGCCGTCGTCATTGCCGGCCTTTGGGACCATGTTGACAATCATGCTCTTGTGATTTGGGCAGCCAGCGTGCTTATCGTAACCAGCATGCGCTTCGCCCTCGTGAAAATATACCAGAAGAGCGATGCCGGCCCGGATCAGGCCGGGCGATGGGAGCATCTTTTCAGTTACGGCTCCCTCGCGATGGGCTTGAACTGGGCCGCATTGGCCTGGTTTTTCTTCCCGCAAGCCGACATATTGCATCGCCTCGTGATTATCTTTGTTCTCGCCGGCATGACGGCAGGTTCCACAGGCTCACTGGCCCCCAGCTTGCTCGCATATCTTGGTTTCAATATTCCGCCCATAGCGACTATGGTTTTTCTGATGTTCTCAATCGGAGGAAAAACATATTCCATGTTGGGTATTCTGATACTGATATATATCGCGATTCAAGCCCGTGTTGCCCATTTTTACCGGCTGCAGATTATCCAGACCAGCATAAACTATTTTAAGGGCGACGCACTGAATGAACGAGTGAGGCAGGCGGAAAAAAGACTGACTGATGCTATCGAGAGCTTCCCGGAGGAATTCGCATTATTTGATATCGATGATCATTTGATATTGTGCAACTCGAAATACAGCAAAAGGCATGGCAAATCCTCAGGAGTTGAAAACCTCATCGGCATGAAATTCTCTGACCTGGCGCGCCTGGCCATTGAAAAGGGAGAGGTTTCAGAATCTGAAACCGGCCTTCGCAGCTATTTTTTGCAAGGCAATGCATCCGGGCGCGGCAGCATCCAGCTTACCCGGCAGGGCGACATCATCACCATGCACAGTGATTATCAACGCAACCCTGCCAGCGAAACCCCGCTAATAGCAATGCAATTGGTAAATGAGACATTGCTCGGCATTTCTCATGAGAATATGGCCCTCATCCGGAATGGCATCTTGGCAACCTGCAATGCAAAGCTGGAACAATTGCTGGGGTATGGTGCGGGTGAATTGGCAAGCTGTCCGGCACAGGCTATTTCACCTCAATTCTCCGGCGGCATCAATGCGGGAATTTATATGCAATTGCGTGACGGGCAAGTGCATCTGGGGAAAATCGAATTGCTCAGGAAAGACGGATCTCTTCTGCCTTGCCTCTATTCCAGCAAGGCAACCAATCCCGTCGATATGGCGCAAGACACAGCCTGGGTGTTTACCGAAGTCGATCATTGACCAAAAATATCGTTCAACGTCTCACAACGGTGGTGCTGATTATGATATGTGGCCGGTGGCTGTTTGGTGGTTGATTTTGCATCGGGACATGACGGGAGAAAATTGGTTCTATTTTACACAGACAGCCGGCTGTTAAAGAGCCCGCTGAAGATTTTGGCATCTTCATTTCGCAATATTGAATTCCCAGGACGTGCCGAAAAAAGAAACTTTTTTGCTGATCATTCCCCAGACTAAATACGAATTGTAAAAACCGCCATGACCAAATCCCTGATTTTTGCGCACCGCGGTTCAAACAAGGAAGCTGCTGAAAATACCGGTTCGGCATTCGACAGGGCGCTGGAATATCCCATCGACGGCATCGAAACGGACGTGCAGCTCAGCCGGGATGAGGTGGCTGTGTTGTGGCACGACCGGTTTCTCGGCAAGGTGGGTTTTCCTCTCGGGCATATCGATGACTTCGATTATGCGCAGTTGCGGGCGATGAATTTTGCCGCGCATTTTTCTTCTGCGGCGAAACCGGAAGGCATCATGAGCCTGAAGGAATTTCTCGATGCCTATCGCAAGCGCTGCCGGCTGCTGCTCGAGATCAAGAACCGCGAATGGGAATCGATTTCGCGCCATGAGATAAAAGTCCGGCAAACTCTGGAGATGGCCAGATCACCGAATGCTGGCGCGGCACAGCGCGATGCGATCCTGGTGTCCTCGTTCAATCTCGCCAGCCTGGTCTATGCGCACCAGTGTGCTCCGGGTTTCCCACTGGTATACAACCTTGAAACAGACCAGACTTTTGCCGATGTGCAACGGGTGCTGGTTGAACAACCCTTTCTTCACGGGTTCTGTCTGCCTATCCGGTCGCTTGATGAGGCATTCGTCAAACTGCTGCGCAATCACGGCAAATGCATCGCGGTATACACCTGCAACAGCGACGCAGAGATAGTCAAAGCGCTGGGATTGGGCGTGGATATTCTGATCAGCGATGTGCCGCAAAAAGCTTTGCAACTAAGGGATAAATGAAGCGCAATTTCTCATTGCTGCCTGATCGTAAATTCGACCTGCTGGTCTGTGGAGGCGGCATCTATGGGGCGTGGACTGCCTATGACGCGGCTTTGCGCGGCTTAAGCGTAGCCATCGTTGAGCAGGGCGACTGGGCAGGCGCGACATCTTCCGCATCCAGCAAGCTGATCCACGGCGGCTTGCGCTATCTCGAAACTTACGATTTCAAGCTGGTCAGGAAGGCGATACAGGAACGCCAGCGCTTGCTTGAGCTGGCTCCGCACCGCGTCTGGCCGTTGCGTTTCGGTGTGCCGGTATACCGGGACAGCCGCATCGGCACGCTGCAGTTGAAAGCCGGATTGATGTTGTACGATTTTCTTGCGGGGCGGCCCGGGGAAATCATGTCGGATGCTGGCATCGCCCATAGACACTTCGATCGCGCCGCATTCTCGGAACGCTTCCCCGCTCTTGCACGGGATGGCCTGAAGGGCGGTTTCACCTACGGCGATGCGCAGACCGACGATGCGCGGCTGGTGCTGGAATTGATCGCGGGCGCGATGAGTGCCGGGGCTGTGTGCGTTAATTATTGCCGCTTGACCGGGCTGGTCGAAGCGGGCGGGCTGGTGTGCGGCGCGACGGTTCGGGATCAGATTGATGATAAAAGCGCGCAGATTTTTTCCCGCCAAACCGTCTATACAGCCGGCCAGTGGACGAGCGCATCGCAGCCGGGACGCGAGTGGTGCAGATTATCCAAAGGAGTACATCTGGTCATGCCGGGGACGATGACTGATGAGGCGCTGCTTTTGACCGCAAAGTCCGATGGCCGGGTTTTCTTCATGATCCCCTGGTATGGCATGACGCTGCTA
>LSLI01000164.1 GCA_001577345.1 Candidatus Gallionella acididurans | reverse complement strand
CACACCGCAAAGCCATCATCTTCGGTATCGCAACAGGGCGCCGTCTTGACGATGCACTGACCACGCTGAAGCTGCACAACATAAGCCAACCCGATGTTTTGATCACCGGCCAGGGAACGGAGATCCACTATGCGCCAAACTTGACCGAAGACGCCGTGTGGGGCCGCCACATCGATCATCTGTGGAACCGGCAGGCGGTGCGCGACATCCTCATGGAGATTCCGGGACTTGAAATGCAGCCGAGAAGGTATCAAAGCGCTTTCAAAATCAGTTACTACATCGATCCTGCGGTGGCAGATATCCAGAACATCCGGCAAATATTGTTGCGCAACGAGCAGGCCGTGAACGTTATTTTTTCTTTCGGCCAATTCCTCGATGTCCTCCCGGTCAGGGCGTCGAAAGGACTGGCGCTGCGCTGGTGCGCCGAACAGCTCGGCTTCCCGCTTGAAAATACGCTGGTCGCCGGCGTTACCGGCGCCGATGCAGACATGCTGCGCGGCAATACGCTGGGCGTGGTGGTGGACAACCGCCACCTTGCGGAATTGTCGGATCTGGCCAACATCGACAAGATATATTTTTCAAAAAAACCACATGCTGCGGGAATCCTGGAAGCAATGAACCACTACAACTTTTTCTCAAAAGCACTGGAAGATACCACATCATGAAACGACTTCTGCTATGCACCGACCTCGACCGGACGCTGATCCCGAACGGCACACAACCCGAATCACCGGAAGCCATGGAACGGTTCAGGCTACTGGTGAGCCGCAAAGAAGTGACGCTTGCCTATGTGACGGGCAGAAACCGCGCCCTCGTCGAGCAGGCCATTACCGAATTTGGCCTGCCGCAACCCGATTTTGTCATCGGCGATGTCGGCGCGACGATTTATTCTTCCGACTGGAAACAATGGGACGAATGGGACGATCATATTGCGCCCGATTGGCAGGGTTTGACACACGACGACCTGTATCGCGTATTGAGTGTTTTTCCGGTGCTGCGCCTGCAGGAACAGGACAAACAAAATCGCCACAAGCTCAGCTTCCATGTTCCTGTCGAAACGGATGCGCGGAAATTAGTCGCCGAGATAGACCAGCGGTTAAAGTATGCCGATATCAGGACCAATCTGATCTGGAGCATCGATGCAGCAGCCGGCCTGGGTTTGCTGGATGTTTTGCCGGCCGGCGCCAGCAAACTGCACGCCATCCGGTTCCTGATATCCCGCAGCGGCTTCGACAGCGAAACCGCGATCTTTGCCGGAGACAGCGGCAATGACCTGAACGTGCTGACGAGCGGCATACCAGCTGTGCTGGTGGCCAATGCTGATGCAGAAATTAAAAGCCTGGTGGCAAACGCGAACAAGCATACACTCTACATTGCCAAGGGCGGTTATCTCGGCATGAACGGAAACTACAGCGCCGGAATCCTCGAGGGTGCCGCGCATTATTGGCCGGAAGTGGACGCATGGCTGCGTGTGCAACCCTGAACCAGAAATAAGGAAAGGCCGCTGATGTACGAACAAGCTTCACACGCACTGCTGAATGAAATACTGCTCGAGCTGAAACCCGAGATCGGGAGCTTCCGTCTGCGGCATTTTTATACCCGCCTTGGGGCGAACTTTTACGCTATCCATTCACTGTTCCGACTGTTGTATGGCGACCGTTCCGATTTCAAGGAACAGATGGTCAGCCTGGTGGAAACCCTTGCACTCCGCTATATCGAACGGTCACCCCATCTGCGAAAATCGGATCTGGCTCGCGAAAGAAACTACAACTGGTTCATGAGCCAGAAGTGGGTCGGCATGGCGTTGTACTGCGACCGTTTCGCCGGAGACCTGAAAGGTTTGCACACAAAGCTGCCCTACCTGCAGGATCTGGGCATCAACATGCTGCACATCATGCCCGTACTCGACTGCCCTCCCGACCGCAGCGACGGTGGCTATGCGGTGCGCGACTTCCGCAAGATCGATCCCCGCATAGGAACATCCCATGATGTCGAATTACTGGCCACCAACCTAAAAAAACGCGACATGTTGCTGGTCCTCGATGTCGTGGTCAACCACACCTCTGACGAACACGAGTGGGCAAAAAAAGCACGCGAAGGCGAAAAGAAATATCAGGATTACTACTATGTCTTTGATGACCGCGAGATGCCGGATATCTATGAAGAGACCATGCCCGAAGTATTTCCCGACACCTCGCCCGGCAATTTCACCTGGGATGCTGAAATGGGCAAGTGGGTGATGACGGTGTTCAACAGTTACCAGTGGGATTTGAACTACCACAACCCCGGGGTATTGATCGAAATGATCGACATCATCCTGTTCTGGGCAAACAAAGGGGCGGACATCCTGCGGCTGGATGCTGTGGCCTTTTTGTGGAAAAAGATCGGCAGCCCATGCCAGAACGAGCGCGAAGCGCATTTGCTGCTGCAACTGATGAAAGACTGCTGCCAGGTGACTGCGCCGGGTGTGCTGTTCATCGCCGAGGCTATCGTCTCTCCGGGCGAGATCGCCAAGTATTTCGGGGAGGATGCGATCAACGCAAAAGAATGCGAGATCGCATACAACGCGACATTCATGGCTTTGCTATGGGATGCGGTCGCGACCAAGAATGCGAGCCTGCTTAACAAGGGAATCAAGAACCTCCCGGTAAAGCTGGAGCGCGCAACCTGGCTGAACTATGTGCGTTGCCACGACGACATCGGCCTGGGTTTCGATGATAACGATGCGCGCCTGTCCGGCTACGACCCGGCCCAGCACCGCCGTTTCCTGATCGATTATTTCACCGGGAAATTTCCCGGCTCAACCTCCAGGGGCCTGCCGTTCGGCGACAACCCCAAGACCGGCGATGCACGCATTTCCGGTTCCCTCGCCTCGCTGGCCGGACTCGAGACCGCGCTCGAGAACCAGGATGAACAGGCCGTCAACGCCGCGATCAAAACCATCCTGTTGCTGCATAGCATGATCCTGTCATTCGGCGGAATACCCCTGCTTTATTACGGCGATGCGATCGGTATGCTCAACGGCCTGGAATATCTCGCCGACCCGGCCGAGCGCCACGACAATCGCTGGATGCATCGCTCGCGTTTTGACTGGAACAAGGCAGAAAAGCGCCATCAGGTCGGCACCGTGGAACATCGGATATTCAGCGCACTTAAAAAAATGATCGCAGTGCGAAAGGAAACAACCGCATTCGCAGACTTCGACAACCGGCAATTGCTGGAGGTGGACAACCCCAACATTCTGGTCTTTTCCCGGACAGATCCGCAAAACAGCCGCAACAAAGTACTGGTGATCGCCAATTTCAATGTCGCGCCGCAAACCTTCGGCATAGGCTCAATAAAAACGCTCGGTTTTTTTCAGCAGCAGGAAATGAAGGACCTCTACTCGGGTGCGAGCGTTCTCTTGAAAAACGATCAAATCATTATTCCGGCATTGTCATTTTATT
>LSLI01000163.1 GCA_001577345.1 Candidatus Gallionella acididurans | reverse complement strand
TAGCGCACCATTTTTTGGCATCTTTGCGGACTGTCGCTCAATATTTCATGCAAAGTACTGAAGTGCCTGGATTCGGAATGATTCGACACCAGCCATTTTCAACCTGCCATCAACCCCCTGCTCAGTAACCCTCGATCAGCTCTCCAAACAGTTCCCTGACCTTCGTCCGCGCCTGTGCGAGCGCAACCCGGCCTTGCTTGGTGATCTCGTAGATACGTCGCGTCCTCCGCCCCGTACGCTCGTGACGCGAAATCAGATAGCCCTTTTTCTCCAGCCCATGCAGCATCGGGTACAGCGTCCCGGCACTCATTTCGTACCCGTGACGCCGCAGCTCTTCAATGATGCCGAGTCCAAAGATGGGTTCCTCGGCTGCATGGTGAAGAATGTGCAGGCGGATCAGGCCGCCGTAGAGGTCTTTATCGGTCATGTCCATGGCCTCACAGAACAGCGCCCAGCAGCCAGCCTGACACGCCGCTACCGACGACTACCAGCCACGGCGGCAGCTTCCAGAACATCAGCGCGACAAGGGCCACCAGCGCCAGACCGAAATCCTGCGGTTGATGGATCGCGCTTGTCCATACCGGCTGATAGAGCGCGGCCAGCAGCAGGCCAACCACCGCAGCATTCACTCCCGCCAGTGCCGCTTGCGTGCGCACATTGCGGCGCAGCTGTTCCCAAAACGGCAAGGTCCCGACAACCAGCAGAAACGATGGCAAGAAGATCGCCACCAAGCAGATCAAGCCGCCGATCCAACCGGAGGGTGCAGTCCTGATCGATGCACCAAGAAACGCGGCGAAGGTGAACAAGGGGCCGGGAACAGCCTGCGCAGCACCGTACCCAGCAAGGAAGACTTCATTGCTGACCCAGCCGGATGGCACCACCTCGGCTTGCAGCAGCGGCAGTACGACATGGCCGCCGCCGAATACGAGTGACCCGGACCGATAAAAGGCATCCACCATCGCCACGGCCTGATTCGGCAGCAGTTGCTTCAAGACCGGCAGGCCGATCAGCAAAGCGAAAAATAATGATAGCCAGACCGCCCCGGCACGGTAACTGACCGTGATCGGCAGCGGATAATGCGCGATGACCTGTGCCGGCTTGAACAGTAGCAATCCAGCCATTCCCGCGACAGCGATCACACCGACCTGTCCCCACGCGGACGGCACCAGCAGGACAATACACGCAGCAATCGCCATGATGGTGACACGCAGGGCGTCGGGACATAGGTTTCGGCCCATGCCCCACACAGCTTGGGCCACCACGGCGACCGCCACCACTTGCAAGCCGTGCAGCGCGCCGGGCGCGATGGCATTGCCGTAGCTGGAAATGCTAAGCGCGAACAGGATCAGGGCGATGGCCGAAGGCAGTGTAAAGCCTGCCCATGCCGCCAGCGCCCCGGTGTAACCCGACTGGGACAAGCCCAACGCAATCCCCACCTGGCTGCTTGCAGGCCCCGGCAAGAACTGGCAGAGCGCTACCAAATCCGCATAGTTGCGCTCGGTGAGCCAGCGACGGCGCGTCACGAACTCGTCGCGGAAGTAACCCAGGTGGGCGATAGGGCCACCAAAAGAGGTCAGTCCCAAGCGTAGAAAAATAAGGAAGACCGACCATGCAGGAACCCTCTCTCCCGACTCGTGGATTAGTGATGGAGCAGGTTCGGAAGTCACTGGCTTGCTCGACGGAATGGGAGGCTTAGCGCTTCAGCGTGAAACGCTGATTGGTCAATGGCGGTAACGAAGGACGTTGAATCACAATGAATCCGTATCCATTGTCCTGATGGCAGGACGTACAGGCGTGCGACAAGGTATCGAATGCTTTTTCAAATTGTACGGTGTCCTTGGCGTCAATTGCCTTTTCGAGCTGGGCAATCGGTTGAGCCGTGATTGGACCGATCATTTCGGCAATCGGCTTGCCTTTGAAATTCGGCTGGTACTTGGCAGCATCCACGAAGGCTTCCTTGATTTCATCCAGTTCGTAGGCCGTGAGTTGCCAGTTCTTTGATTTTCCGGCAAACCAGAGTTTCGCGTGCCGCATTTGAATTTGCCCCATGAAGTCTCCCAAACCTGGCGTATAGGCTTCATTCGTGGTGGAGGGCTGCGCTTGTGTGCGTTCTGTCTGAGGGACATCGGCAAACGAGTTAGTTGCCAAAATAATTGCAAAGATTGTTGCGACGAGAGTGGGCACGGCAAATTTCATGACTGAACTCCTTGGCTAAGGCGATAGAAATGTAATGATATCGTATTTCAATATCGAAATACGATAATTTGTGTTAACCCCGCCCGAGTAGACTGACAAATTTCAGATATAAACCACGCCTTAGCGTGCTTTATTTTCCATTTTCTGAGACGAACCATAATAGCCCGGTTCACTTTTCATACCATTTTGGGTATAATGCATCCATATGACCACACCATCAGAAAAACCGCTTGTCTGGATCGGGGGCAGCAAAAAAGACTTGATGGCCCTTCCTGCCGACGTGCGAAAGTTCTTCGGTCACGCCATTGACTTCGCGCAGCGCGGTGATCAACACGGCGCGGCGAAGGTGATGAAGGGATTCGGCGGGGCTGGCGTCCTGGAAGTGGTCGAAGACGACATCGGCGGCACATACCGCGCTGTCTATACCATCAAGTTCGAGGAAGCCGTGTTCGTCCTGCACTGCTTCAAGAAGAAGAGCAAGAGCGGGATCGCCACACCGAAAGAGGACATGGACATCATCCGCGCCAGGCTGAAAGTGGCCGAGGTGCTTGCAAAGGAGCTGCGAAATGGCAAAACGAATCATTAATGGCATTGAGGTCGAAATCGGTTCTGGCAATGTTTTTGCCGATCTCGGTCTGTCCGATGCCGAAAAACTCAAAATCAAGTCCGGTTTGGTGATTGAGATCACCAAGGCTGTGCGCAAACTCGGCCTCACCCAAGATGAAGCGGCTCGTCGCATGGGCATCACACAACCGAAGGTGTCCGGCATGCTGCGCGGCGACTTCGCTAATCTGTCTGAGCGCAAGCTGATGGACTGCTTGAACAGGCTTGGCTACGACATCGAAATCAAGGTAAAGCCCGCTACTGAACCACTTGGGCATTTGGTGCTCGCTGTAGCCTGATGATGGTCAGCACCGGGACGGTGTGGGGCTGATGCAGCGTGAAAGGTGGTCAACGTGCGGCTACTGAGTTCAGCGGAAAATTATCCATTGAGCAACGACACCTTTCATCGCCTGACTTGGCCGAGTTCTCGTCAGGAGGCTGCTTTCCTTAACCGCATAATTGTTTGCCGAGTTGTCTTGAATTCGAGCGCGATCCCGGCAATGTTGGCACCGGCAACCTTGATTTCCATGCTCTGATTTTGGGTGGTCTGTCCGGTAGCAGAAACACGACGTTAAGCAAAAATGCGTGGTATAGGTTTGATTCCATCCGAATTTCATACAATCCATGAAAATACATGCACGAAACCGGACAGTTTCGGACTC
>LSLI01000162.1 GCA_001577345.1 Candidatus Gallionella acididurans | reverse complement strand
AATGGAAGCAAATGGCACTTACGATAAATGGCGGGACGACCTGTGCGAGCGAACAGATCTTACGAACGTAGCCCGGCTGGTCGCTTGAAGCGCATATTCAGCGCTATTCGTGTGGCGTGGTCTTGTTTAGTGAAGGGGAAATAAAATGGGAATTTTGATTTTGTTCGTGCTGGCCGTTGGGGCTGCGACAATGATTTTGTACGCACGCGATATAGTGGTTGGTTTGTTTCGCAAGAAAGATATCGCCAATGAGCAGCCAGCAGTTATTGCCATCGATCAGCATGGGGATTTTGTTGCTGGCAGGAATGACTGCGAAGACGATTTTTGGTCGAACCGGTCTACTACACACTGGAGAGGGTTGGGGTATTTCAACCGCTTCTAGCATCTAGGACTGTTGAATTAGATTATCTGGGGACTGGCTTGCTTGCTTCCGGCTTGAACATGTTGAAAGTATTCTCGTTCAGTGCGTCCAGCACCTTTCCGTTAAAACTTGACACCGCTCCCTCTGCTGTCTGCACCGCCCCATTAGCCCTGTCGTTGACCCATTGAATTTCCTTGGTGGTAGGTGCTTGACCATGCTGTTGATTAAGCGCGATAGTTGCTAAACCGCGAGCTAGCTCTGGGTCTTTCTGGGCGGTTGAACTTAGTCCGGCCGCGTAATCAGCCATGCTTGCCGAACCAGCCCCACCCAAGAAAGCATTGCCCATTACTGTCGAAACACCCTTTTGCCTATCTTGATATAAGGCCGTCGCGGCAATATCAATGCCGCTATCGAGCGCGATTTTCGATTGCGTATGCTGAACTTCTTCTGTGGCATGTCCCATCGCAGCGGCGTAGGCTTTGGCTGGGCCTGATAGGTCTGGCGTTGACTTAGGATCAGCGTATTGCTGGTGTTTTACCTCGCTGAAGTTGTTGACATGTTGCTTTGCAACTGCGGTATGCCCTTTTTTGGTAATTTCGCCAATGTTCCCTTGTCCGTCTGCGGCGACTTGATCTTGTGTTTTAGGTGGCTCAACATTGTGGTTTAGCAATCCGGGATTTTTATTCATGTCATCCCTTACTTGCATTGCAACATCGTCTCTGAATCCAGGATTTCTATTCCATTCTTGCGTAAATTCGGTAAGTTGTGCCGGTGTCATTTCGCTTTCTTTGAGGTTTTTACCAAAAAGCATTTTTGCACCGGTATCAAATAATTGCGCTGTGTTGTCAACACTTACAGCGTTCTTATTTTCTGTCTTCGCCTCTTTCCTGTTGCCAGCCTCTTCGTTGTGAAGCAAGGAAGAGACTGCTTTTGAATCAAACGTAGTGGTTTTATTTAGTGTTGACTCTAGGCTTTGCGCGGCTTGTTTTACGCCGGAATCGTTTGTTGTGGCGGCCACTTGGTGAGCAGCATTCGCCATAATAGAAAAGGCCTGCTTTATTTCCTCTTGGCTCGCCTGAGCGATGGTTTTTTTTGCGCCTTCACTGTAATTTTGGCCTGTTGTGAAATCAACAGAACCAGATGCGCCTACAGGTGCGTTTTTCAGTATGTAGCCACCTGCTTCACCAAGCGCATGAACTAAGCGATCCATTTTTCCGTTTTTCCCTGCCGCTGGTGTTCCTTCTTCTGGCTTGCCACCACCACCGCTACTACCCCCTGCGCGTACTCCAGCAGTGGTATTAACATTCTCCCCCTCACTATTAGCAAGACCCGTTTCGCCACCCGTGCCTATATTGGTCGAATTCCCTCTACCGCCAGTCTGCCCTGTACTTCCAGTTGTTCCAGTGCCGGTACTTTCATTCAGCGCAGTTGTCATCGCTCTATTGAATGAGGCGGTTTGTCCTTTTGAAAGCCCCTCTGTAACGGTATCACCAAGCGAAACGTTTTGGCCTTTCTGAGCGGTAGTGCCCGTGCCAGAAAAGTCGCCTTCTGATGCGGACTTTCCCAGCGCGGAGCTTACAGAAGACCCGCCCATTCCAAATCCTGCGATATTTGCCGAGACTGCACGCCCGGTCGCCGAATCAATTGTCACTTTTGATCCGCCACCTTCGATTGTCCTCATATTACCTATTTGCTCCACAGAGCCGCTGCTTCCTACATTCGTACTCCTTAACATGCCGCCGGTATACGTCGGTTGCGCGTCGTAATGCCCCTGACTCAAATTATCCGCCGACTGATTATTCATTGAGCCGTTGCCCATCTGTATATTCCCACTAGCGATGCTGGAGGCAACTTTGTCGGCCTCGCGCGAGGGGCTGACCATCCCGGCGATGGCTTGCGCGCCTACGTCCCCGCCCTTCACGATTGCGGCAGCGATAGCGGGTATTGCCGTAGCTGCAATCATCCCTGCTATAGCTTCGTCACTGATGTATGCGTTGTTGACCAGGCTGTACTGGGACATGGACAAACCGTGCCCGCCTGTCATTGTGGCCAGATCTTGGGCGTGAACTGTCATCACGAGGTGCAGGACGGCATACAAGGGCGGCCACAATTGCACCCAGAACAGGCTCATCACATAGGCCTTGAGTACCAGGCCACCCTTATGCCCGCATAGCATGACGATCAGCATGATGATCGGAAAAACAGAGTACTGCACAATCTCAACGATGTTTTTGACCTTCGGCATGGTGCTGGTTGCCAATTTCGCCATCAGATTGTAGCTGTCAGAGGTCGAACGTATCGCTTGCGCCTGAGCCAGGTTAGACGCAGCACCTGCCGCGTCGCCGATCTGCGCTGGCAGCATGTACTGCGCATCAATCATGAAATTGCTCATGGCGGTTTGCCTGACCGTATTCACTGCTGATGAAGATATGCCCAGTATGTAATTGGTGCTGGTTTGGATGCTGCCTTGTATCGCAGCATTCGCTGCAGCGGTAGGCACCCCGGGGAAAAGGTAGCTGCCTATGGAGTTGATCTGATCGGTATTGACGAAGGCTATCTGTGTCGTCAAAAATCCATATGCAATATCGCAACCATAGGTTCCGGCAACGGGCGTTGAACCCGGAACGGCTCCTATCGTGACGAGCCGGCCAGGATTGGTTTTGCCGCTCAAGTACGTCCATATATCGTTTGATTTTGCCAGATCAGATGCGACGATATAACCGGTCGCGTATTCGGGGACTACACACTCACGATAAAACTCCAGGAGGTTGGATGTCAGAATTGAATTGGTGAATTTTGTATGCAGCATTTCTTCCTGAACGCGTTGCCCCCAGAGCGTGCCGTGCAGCCGGAATTGAATGTCGGAAGGTAGCGCGAATGTCGTCTCAAAGGATCGGGTCAGCCAGTCTCCGATATGGCTAACCGAGCTGGCGAATGAAGCAAGACCGAGCGGGACGTTGGCGACCGTGATCCGGCCTTGCGTGCCGGTACTGTCGGTTAGCACCACCGTTGCTTTGGGTACGAGCAGCATTCCGTTGAATATGGCCAGCATGATGACCCACCGCCCAAAGTCTGGCGCCTGGGCAAGTCCTGCCAGCACTGCCATGGCCA
>LSLI01000161.1 GCA_001577345.1 Candidatus Gallionella acididurans | reverse complement strand
TTAACGCAACCAGCCAGCTGGCACAGACCACTTTGCGTTCGGTACTTGGAAAACATGAGCTGGACGACATGCTTGCAGAGCGTGAGCGTCTCAACATCGACATCCAGAAAGTACTGGATGCGCAGACAGATACCTGGGGGATCAAAGTCTCCAATGTGGAAATCAAGCATGTGGATATCGACGAGACCATGGTTCGCGCCATTGCCCGCCAGGCGGAGGCAGAACGGGAGCGGCGCGCCAAGGTGATCCATGCCGAGGGCGAACTGCAGGCTTCAGAAAAACTTCTGCAGGCAGCCCAGGTTCTGGCGCAGGAGCCGCAGGCCATACAACTTCGTTATCTGGAAACACTGACGGTGATCGGCGCGGACAAAAACACGACCATCGTGTTTCCGATGCCGATTGACCTGATCAGGCTATTTACGGACAAAGCCCTGGGCAACACGTCCAGAGTCGAAAAGCAGTAATTGCGACGATTCAACGCCCCTGAAATGCAGCTAATATTATTTGACTGGATCTGCCTGCCGATCATTTCTGAAGCAGCTGCACACAATCCACCTCAAGCTTTGGCAACCAATGATGGCTAGAGGTAAATTATTGCCGGAATAATTGAGACAGCGAGCACCAGCACCAACCATTCCAAATTACGTCGCGCGAGGAATCCGGTGAAGTGTAGAATCAGTATTGCGACGGCGATTACGTAATACAGTATCAGCAACATGTGATAGCCCCCTGAAAAAAGCCATTGACGTATATGCGACAAATCATCTGGCAGACTGAAACAGCGTTACCCCTCTGCATCCAATAAGTCAACGCAACAACTTACGGGTAGCATTATAAAGGGTGCCCCGAATTTTGTGTAAACGGAATTTTATCACCGCCGGGGCATACGATCTTCGAGCGGGTTAGCAAAATGATGTGCTGCAGTGTGCTGCCAAAAGAAGTTACTTGCCATGGTCTTCTGATTGATATAGCGCGCCGCAAGGTAATAACTGATAGCATAAACGCTCCCGATGGAATTTCAGTTGGTATTAATGAAAAAGGCAGTCAGAATTCTGCCAGGTAACGTTTGACCACTCCAAGCCCTCATGTCGCATATCCAATCCAAAACCGAAATAATCAATGTGCGAGGATTGAGTTACTGCATCCGGCATTGGGGACCGCCCGACGCGCCAAAACTTTTTTTTCTTCATGGCTGGATGGACTCATCCCCGACCTTTCAGTTTGTAGTGGATGCGCTCAAAAAACCATGGCACGTCATTGCTCCTGACTGGCGTGGCTACGGCGCGTCAGAATGGCTGTCCAGGCCTTATTGGTTCCTTGATTACTATGCAGACCTTGATTATCTGCTGGAATATTTCTCAAAAGATAAGCCGGCACGAGTCGTTGGACATAGCATGGGGGCAAACATTGCCAGCACGTATGCAGGAATTCGTCCCGAACGCATTGCTCAGCTTGTGATGCTGGATTTCCTCGGCCTCAAGCCAGACAACAATGTTGAAGCTCCGGCCCTGATCGGAAACTGGCTCGATGCTATTCAGGATCAGCCGAAATCGCGAACGTATCCTGATTACGAATCGTTAGCCAACCGACTGATGGCTGCCAATCCCCGCCTTGGCGAGAAGAAGGCAGCGTTTCTATCTCACGCAGCAAGCCGAATTCGCCCTGACGGTCAAATTGAGATGGCATGCGATCCCTGGCATAAAATTCCGTCGCCGGTTCCGTACCGAGTGGAGGATTCCAGGGCAGTCTGGCGGAAAATTAAGGCGCCCGTCTTGATGGTGATTGCCGACAATGGATATATACACCAGCGTTTCAGCAATGACGCCGATGAGTACCGCAGCCGTATTGAAAGCTTCTCCAACGTGCGCGTCGTAACCATATCGAATTCGGGCCACAACGTTCAGCACGATCAACCGGAACATGTCGCGTTGGTACTTGAGGAATTTTTGTCCAGGGATTAGACAGTTTGTGGTGTAAAAGTTGGCCTCAGTTCAATAGCACCCCACTCCTTTTAGACTACCGAAAATCACGGCGGATATTCAGGGAAACATCCATCCGGTTATAGCTATCAATGACGATATTGGAAGAGTTTTTCCAGTAATTTAACTGTGGACGCAGCGTCCAGTTCTTGTCCCAATGCCAGTTCGCACCCATAGACAGGTCAAATAGGTCATCCCTGCGTTTGAGCAAAAACATTGCGTTGGTCTTTGCATATGCACCAGATTGCAGTCCCATACTAGCGAACAACTCGGTGTTCTGGCCCATCGCTGTTTGTCCGCCCGCGCGCAAACCCAGCCCGCGCATGTCGCCATCGGCACGACCACCGCTTGGGTTGCTTGGCGTAACGGGCGCCACATCATTTTCATTCGCCAAAAACAAACTGCCGAAGACTACGGATTGTCCAGCCGCCAATACATGCATCCAGGTGGTACCGAGTATGGTCTGATCGAAATCGTTGATCGTCATTGCGGTATTCGCGAAACGAATGCGCCCATACTGCTCGAATAGGCTCACCTGATTTGTGGGACTGTACACATGCCACCAGTCCGCACTGAAACCGGAAAAATCGTAGTAGTGCACTCTCGCCAAGTTATATCGCCCGCCCATTCCGCCGATACGAAAAACATTTTTTTCGTTGCTTGTATATGTCACGCCTGCCCGGCCATCGAGGCTCAGCGTGTCAAAACCGGTTTGAGTGTTATTGCCGATTTGGCGCACATCTGCGCCGGTATACAAGCCCCAATTGGCATTCAGGTTGTGGCTGGCCTCGCCACCTGCTGCAACGGTATAATAATTATCAGCGGTTTGCTGATTGGTCGGGTTAAGTATGAACGTTTGATTGCCAAAGATCGGGACATCAATCTGTGATTGGCTGGTGGAGTTATTGACGTTGGTGTCATGTCCCAGCCCCCCTTCCACATAGGCGCTGAATCGGGTTTGTTTGGCCGCTTTGAATCGGGTCAGTTTGGCCTCTTGCTGCGCGGCTATCGCGTCCAGATATTTCTGGATGGTGGCGCGCGCCGCTTCGGAAGGGTTTTGTTCAGACACGGTTTCAAACTCGGTCTTGGCACGCGACAGATCACCGAGTTGATAATAAGCGCGAGCCATGTCCAGACGCGCGCCGGCATAATCCGGGTCCACCGCCAACACCCGTTCAAAAGCGAAGGTTGCTTTATCCGGCTTGCCGCTATCCAGCGCGGCAATACCGATGAGATAATCAAAGCGCACTTCACCGGAACGGTCAAACTCAAGCGGCTCCAACAGATTGTAGGCATCGGCAGGCCTGCCGGCTTTTATTAGGGCTTCGGCATCGCGCAGCGGTTTTTCGAGAGCTTCACTCTTGACCGACTTTTGAGATTCTGGTTCAGTAAGCTGGCGCGCTTTCTGCCCGGCATCTTGAGCATAGACCCCGCTTGCAGCCAGCATCAGTCCAGCGAACATCCAAACTGCCGAATTTGCGAATTTCACTACTCCCGCCTGAATTCTATATTGGCCTTGGTGTGCATAGTATCTGTGGTTCTGTCGCATTAATTATTTTCGGCACTAGT
>LSLI01000160.1 GCA_001577345.1 Candidatus Gallionella acididurans | reverse complement strand
GCGGCACAGCTCGCCTCGCTGGCCGACGAAACCCCGGAAGGACGCAGCATCGTGGTGCTGGCCAAGGGAAAGTTCGGCCTGCGCGAACGCGACATCCATGCGCTGGGAGCTACCTTCGTGCCATTCAGTGCGCATACGCGCATGAGCGGCGTCAACCTGCCACCTCCCGCGGGGAGAGAAAATGAAACACCTCGTCAAATCCGTAAAGGTGCGGCGGATTCCATTCGAAATCATGTCATCAGTCTCGGTGGCAACTTTCCCGCTGAGGTGAGCACCATCGTGGACAGTGTCTCCAGACGCGGCAGCACACCGCTAGTGGTAGCAGACGGAACAAAAGTACTGGGCGTGATCGAGCTGAAGGACGTGGTCAAGGGTGGCATCAAAGAACGCTTTGCAGAACTTCGCCGCATGGGCATCAAGACCATCATGATCACCGGCGATAACCGGCTTACCGCCGCCGCCATCGCAGCCGAAGCCGGAGTGGACGATTTCCTCGCCGAAGCCACGCCGGAAGCCAAGCTGAAATTGATCCGCGAGCATCAGGCGCAAGGCCGGCTGGTGGCGATGACCGGGGACGGCACCAATGATGCACCGGCACTGGCGCAGGCCGATGTCGCAGTGGCGATGAACACCGGCACACAGGCGGCCAAGGAAGCCGGCAACATGGTGGATCTGGATTCCAATCCCACCAAGCTCATCGAGATTGTGGAAACCGGTAAACAAATGCTGATGACACGCGGCACTCTGACCACATTCAGCATTGCCAACGACGTGGCCAAGTATTTCGCCATCATCCCTGCGGCCTTCGTAACCACTTATCCGGCGCTAGGCACACTGAACGTAATGCACCTGGCTACACCGTCCAGCGCAATTCTATCGGCGGTCATCTTCAATGCGTTGATCATCGTCGCCCTGATTCCGTTGGCGCTGAAGGGCGTGAAATACCGCGCCATCGGAGCGGCGGCGCTATTGCGCAACAACCTGCTGATCTACGGTATTGGTGGCATCATCATCCCCTTTGTTGGGATCAAACTGATCGACATGATACTTGTCGGTTTTGGCTGGGTATAAAGAAAGGAATTACCATGTTGAATGAAATTCGTCCCGCTGTTGTCAGCTTTCTGCTGCTGACGTTACTTACAGGAATCGCCTATCCTCTCGTTGTGACGGGTATCGCCCAAGGCCTGATGCCGGGAAAGGCCAACGGAAGCCTGATCATGAAAGACGGCAAGCCTGTCGGCTCAAGTCTCATTGGCCAGTCGTTCTCCTATCCCAAGTATTTCTGGAGCCGCCCTTCGGCGACCAGTCCAATGCCCAATAACGCCTTGTCTTCCGGCGGATCGAACCTGGGACCGACCAATCCGGCGTTGGCCGATGCAGTCAAGGCCAGAGTGCAAGCCTTGCGTGATGCCGATCCCGGCAATCATCAGCCGGTTCCGGTGGATTTGGTCACTGCTTCCGCCAGCGGACTGGATCCGCACATCAGTCCGGCTGCGGCGGAATATCAACTTGCCCGCGTGGCGCGGGTGCGCAATCTCAACCCGGATATTTTGCGCAAATTAGTGGCAGAGCATACCGAATCACGCCAGTTCGGCATTCTGGGCGAACCCCGGGTGAATGTGCTGGAACTCAACCTGGCTCTTGATGCATTGCGCTAAACTGTCCACATGAATGACCAACGTCCCGACCCCGACGCACTGCTGGAAAAGGTACAACGTGCTGAAGCCAAGCGCCGCCGCGGCCGCCTGAAGATTTTCTTCGGCGCCTCCGCCGGTGTCGGGAAAACCTTCGGCATGTTGTTGGCTGCGCGCGAGCGGCGCGCTGAAGGTTTGGATGTGATAGCAGGCTATGTGGAAACGCATAAGCGTGCCGAGACAGAACAATTGATGGAAGGGCTGGAAATACTGGCGCCGCGCCTGGTGGAATACCGTGGTACCCAAGTGCGCGAGTTTGATCTGGATGCCGCGCTCAAGCGCCATCCATCGCTTATCCTGGTAGACGAATTGGCGCATACCAATGTGCCAGGCTCACGTCATCCCAAACGCTGGCAGGATGTCGAGGAATTGCTGGCAGCAGGAATCGATGTCTATACCGCGATCAACGTTCAGCACGTCGAAAGTCTCAACGATGTGGTCTCGCAAATCACCGGCATTCCGGTTTGGGAGACCGTGCCCGACACTGTGCTGGAGAGCGCCGATGAAATCGAATTGATCGACCTGCCCCCGGACGAGTTGTTGCAGAGACTGAAGGAAGGCAAAGTGTATCTGCCTCAGCAGGCTGAACGCGCGGCGCAGAACTTTTTCCGCAAGGGCAACCTGATCGCTTTGCGTGAACTGGCGTTGCGTCGCACGGCAGACAGGGTCGATGAACAGATGCGCGATTACCGCGAAGACCATGCCATTCAGGATGTATGGCAGGTGAAGGAGCGGATGCTGGTCTGCATCGGACCGGGCGGATCTGCGGAAAATCTGGTGCGTGCATCATACCGTCTGGCGCAGTTGCTGAAAGCGGAGTGGATTGTGCTGTATGTCGAGACGGCGAAGCTGCAACGTCTCTCCAAGGAGCAGCGCGACGCCGTGCTGCGTACGCTGAAACTGGCGGAAGAGCTGGGTGCGGAGACAGTAACGCTGAGCGGTTACCGGCTGGCTGAAGAAGTGATTTCATATGCCCGCACCCGCAATGCCACCCGCATCGTGTTGGGCAAACCGACGCTGTCAGGATGGAAACGCTGGCTGCTTGGGTCGTTGGTAGACACCATCGTCCGTCAAGCCAACGATATTGACATTCATGTAGTGGGCAAGGAATCCGATTTCATGTCGCAGACCAGTGCGAATCCCTATTTTTCGCGCAGCCGCTTATATCTGGGGCTGCAATCCGGGGAGCAGCGCCCGTTGTTTAAGTGGCGGGCAGGCTACCTATGGGCGCTTGCCGCGACGGCAATCTGTACCGCCATAGCATGGCCCATGGTTGACCATTTTGACTTGGCCAACCTGATCATGGTTTACCTGTTGGGCGTGGTGGTGGTCGCCGCGCGCTACGGGCGGGGACCGTCGGTACTCAGCTCTTTCCTGAGCGTGGTGTTGTTTGATTTCTTTTTTGTGCCGCCGCGATTCAGTTTCGCCGTTTCGGATAGTCAATACCTGATTACTTTCGCCGTCATGCTACTGGTCGCATTGGTGATCAGCAGCATGACGGCAAGCACCCGCCACCAAGCCAAGATAGCCGGTCACCGCGAGCGCAGGATCGCCTCGCTGTATGCCATGAGCCGCGAACTTGCAGTTACACGAGGCGAGGGAAATATTGTGCGCATTGCGATCAAGCATGTGGCTGATGTCTTTGAAGCGCAGGCAGTCGTGTTGCTGCCCAATGAGGCGGGGCGCATTGTTTATCCCAAGAGCGAGGGGACTGCACAATCCTGCCATGGCAGTGACCTGAGTGTGGCGCAATGGGTGTACGACCATGAACAGATGGCAGGACAGGGCACGGACACCCTGCCGGGGGGCGATGTGGTTTACCTGCCGCTCAAAGCCTCTTCCGAAATGATCGGAGTGTTGGCCTTGTTGCCGCTTAACCCAGCACGGATTGCGCTGCCCGAACAACAGCGGTTGCTGGAAACCTTTA
>LSLI01000159.1 GCA_001577345.1 Candidatus Gallionella acididurans | reverse complement strand
ACACACTCTATCGTCTCAAGATCATCGACAATCTGATCGAGCGTTGCCGCGAACTGGCGCAGATGGATTTTGAGTTTCTCTACGACAACGCCAGTGGGCTGTTGAGCATCGGGTACGATGTCGGCGAGCGCCGTCGCGATCCTTCCTGCTACGACCTGCTGGCATCAGAAGCGCGTCTGGTCAGTTTTCTGCTCATCGCGCAGGGACAGTTACCGCAGAAGCACTGGTTCGTACTGGGTAGGTTACTCACTAGCTATGGCGGCGATCTGACCCTGCTCTCGTGGAGCGGCTCGATGTTCGAGTACCTCATGCCGCAGCTGATCATGCCGAGTTACGCCAACACCCTGTTGGCGCAGAGTTGTACAACAGCGGTCGCACGACAGATCCAATACGGCCAGCAACGCGGTGTGCCATGGGGCATCTCCGAGTCCGGCTACAACGCCACCGACATGCACCACGTCTATCAATACCGCGCTTTCGGGGTGCCCGGGCTGGGCTTCAAACGCGGGCTGGGCGACGATCTCGTGATCGCGCCTTACGCCAGTGCGCTGGCGCTGATGGTGACGCCGCTGGAGGCGTGCCGTAACATGCAGACATTGGCTGAGCTGGGCTTCCTCGGCAGCTATGGTTTCTACGAGGCGATCGACTACACCCCCTCGCGTGTGCCGCGCGGCAAGCGCCACGCGATCGTTCATTCCTTCATGGCACATCATCAAGGGATGAGCCTGCTCTCCTTTGCATATCTCCTGCTTGACCAGCCGATGCAACGTCGTTTCATGTCTGTGCCGCAGGTGCGGGCAACCGAACTGTTGTTGCAGGAACGCGTGCCGAAGAAGGGGGCGACACTGCATCCGCACGCCACCGAAACGAGCGCCACCGCACGACCGCCCGAGGCTGAAACCGGCACGATCATGCGTATCTTCACCGACCCGAACACGCCGACACCGGAAGTGCACCTGCTCTCCAACGGCAGCTACCATGTGATGGCGACCAATGCCGGTGGCGGTTACAGCCGCTGGCGCGATATGACCGTCACTCGTTGGCGCGAAGATACCACCGCCGATAGCTGGGGCACTTTTGTCTACTTGCGCGATCAGGACACCGGTCACTATTGGTCCAGTGCGCATCAACCGACGTTGGTGAAGGCCGATCATTACGAAGCAATCTTTGTGCAGGCACGTGCCGAGTACCGGCGTCGCGACCAATCGATAGAGACACATACCGAGATCAGTGTTTCACCCGAGGACGATGTCGAGATCCGACGTGTCACACTTACCAATCATGCCGCCCGCAAACGTCATATCGAAGTGACGAGTTATGCCGAGGTGGTGCTGGCACCGTTGAATGCCGATCTGGCCCATCGCGCGTTCAGTAATCTGTTTGTGCAAACTGAGATACTGCCCGGGCGGCAGGCGATCCTCTGCACCCGCCGCCAGCGTACGCCGGGCGAGCAGGTGCCATGGATGTTCCATCTGTTGGTTGCACCCGGCGCGGTGTCAGATGAGCCATCGTGCGAAACGGATCGCGCCAGATTCATCGGGCGGGGTCGCACCGTCGCCAATCCGGCAGCGCTCGATCACAGTGATGCCGCCTCAGTCTTGTCGAATAGTGACGGCCCGGTGCTCGATCCTATCGTGGCGATCCGCCGCACCCTCACACTGTCCGCCGATGCATCGGCCACAGTGCAGATCATCTCGGGTGTCGCAGATACCCGCGAAGGTGCTTTGGCCTTGCTGGAGAAATATTGTGACCGACACTTTGTCGAGCGTGCCTTTGAGATGGCATGGTTCCAGAGTCAGGAAGTGCTGCGCCACCTCAACGCCACCGAGGCGGATGCACTGGTTTATGACCGGGTCGCGACCGCGCTCATTTTTGCCAGCGGCTTGCGCCGCGCGGCACCGAGTGTGATCGCACGCAACCAAACCGGACAATCCGGATTGTGGCGCTTTGGGGTCTCGGGCGATCTCCCCATCATTCTGCTGCGTATCGGTGACCTGAATCGAATCAACCTGGTCAGGCAGCTACTACAGGCTCACGCTTATTGGCGTATGAAGGGAATCAAGGCGGATCTGGTGATCGTGAACGAAGACTTCTCAGGTTATCGCGCAGTGCTGCAAGACGAGATTATGGGACTGATCAACATTGGCCCAAATTCACAGGTACTAGACCTGCCGGGTGGCGTATTTGTCCGTCGTGCGGAAGAGCTATCGGAAGAGGATCGTGTGCTGTTTAAGACCGTTGCTCGCCTGGTGTTCACTGACAGTGCCGAAACCTTGTTTGAACAAGTGCAGCGCCGTGCAGCAACCGAGCGCATGCCCGAACGACTGGAACCGGCGCTACCGCTCCACGCCACTGAACCGGTTCAGCCGCTGGCGAAACGGGATCGCACCTTCTGCAACGGCCTCGGTGGCTTTACGCCCGATGGTCACGAATATGTCATCACCCTCGAACCGGGTCAGCACACCCCCGCGCCGTGGGTCAACGTCATCGCCAGTCCGTATATTGGCACCGTAGCCAGCGAAAGCGGCAGTGCCTACACCTGGGTGGAGAATGCGCACGAGTTCCGCCTGACCACCTGGCATAACGATCCGATCTCCGACAGCAGCGGTGAGGCCCTTTACATCCGTGATGAAGAGAGCGGTGCGTTCTGGTCGCCCACGCCGTTACCTGCCTGCGGCGACTCGGGCTATGTCTGCCGCCACGGTTTTGGCTACAGTGTGTTCGAACATGACCAAGCCGGTATCTCATCCGAGATGCATACTTATGTTGCGATGGATGCGCCGGTGAAGTTCGTCGTAGTCAAACTGCGCAATCATTCCGGTCGTCCGCGTCGACTCTCGCTTACCGGCTATTGGGAACTGGTGCTCGGCGAGTGGCGACATGCAAATCAGATGCACATCGTCACCGAAACAGATCCGCACAGCGGCGCAGTGTTTGCGCGCAACGCTTACGGACGCGAATGCGGCAACCGTGTCGTGTTTGCCCACGTCAATGGTGATCAACTCAGCGAAACGGAGCGCACCGTCACCGGCAGTCGCGCTGAATTCATCGGCCGCAATGGCACACTCGCCAGCCCGGCGGCATTGCGCCGCAAACGCCTCTCCGGCAAGACCGGTGCGGGACTCGATCCCTGCGCCGCGATACAGACACAGATCGAACTGGCCGACGGTCAGGAGCGCGAGATCGTGTTCATATTCGGCGCCGCCCGCGACATCGACGAGGCACACTATTTCATCCAGCGCTTCAGCGGCCCGGCCAGCGCACGCCAGGCACTCGAAACCGTGTGGGGTTTCTGGAATCACACCCTTGGCGCAGTGCATGTCGAAACACCCGACCCGGCTTTGAATGTGTTGACCAACGGCTGGCTAATCTACCAGACACTTTCCTGCCGACTCTGGGGCCGCAGTGGCTACTATCAATCCGGCGGCGCCTATGGATTCCGCGACCAGTTGCAGGACACCATGGCGTTGATCCACGCCACGCCGTGGCTCGCCCGTGAGCAGATCATCCGTTGTGCCGGGCGCCAGTTCGTTCAAGGCGATGTGCAACACTGGTGGCATCCGCCCAACGGTCAGGGCGTGCGTACCCATTTTTCTGATGACTATCTGTGGCTGCCTTATGCAACCTGTCGTTATGTGCTGACGACAGGCGACACCGGCATCCTCGACGAGACCGTGCACTTCCT
>LSLI01000158.1 GCA_001577345.1 Candidatus Gallionella acididurans | reverse complement strand
CCGACATCAAATCGCATCACACTGATCGTCGGTCCCGGATTCGCAGCTATGAGTCTTACAGCAGCGAAGCAATATGCTTTCTCGCTGTAGCAACCGTTCACGACCCGCGCACCAATGCGGGCATGAATGATTCGGCAGCAATGCAGGTGTCGTCATACTCTCGCGCGGCAGCAATACACCAGGCGGAGTGCTGGTCCCGTAATGGATACTGGTCGGCTGTTTACGACAAGGCAACAGGCGAGGCGGTTTGTGATTACTCTCCGAAAGGAGGTATTCAATGAAACACACTCAAGGGCCGTGGCATAACACCGCCAACACCGAGATCGTAGCGCGTTGCCCAAATCAGAACGGCGAGGATATCGCTACCTGCCTGGGCGAGCGGCGAATCAGAAACGGTGGCGAATGCAAAACTTATCGCCGCCGCACCTGATTTACTGGAGGCGTTGCAAGCGTTTGTTGATGATATGGATGGACGATTCGGGGAAATTCCCGATGATTGTGACGCATACCAGGCGGCACAACTAGCCATCGCAAAGGCAACGTAAAGTAACAAATAAAGATTCAAACCCGTACGGGGACACTCCCGTATGGGGCTGGTGTCCCCTTTTTTATTTCAGAAGGGAGACACCAGTGAGACTGAAGAAATTATCTGAAGCAATGATGTGGTTGCCCGGTTTTGCGCCGGAAGACCGAATAACCTTAGAGCCTGTTGTTGTCGTTATCCCGCAGCAAAAAGCTGAAATCATCCAGTTTCCAAAGCCGGTAGCGGCACACGAGGCAACAAAAGCAGTATGGCCACGTCTCGATGCGGCGACGTTTTCCAGCTTGTCTGGCAACGTTTCCAAATTTGAGGCAAACATTGCTGCAATCGAACTCCTGCGCAAGCTGGAGAACGAGAATAGAAAACCGGACCGGGCAGAACGCGAAACTCTCAACCGGTACACGGGTTGGGGTGGTATTCCGGCAGCGTTCAATCATGACCAAAAGGAAGAAGCGTGGGTTGCCCGCGCCGAACGCCTCAAGTCGTTGTTGAGCGAATCAGAGTTCCAATCTGCTGAAGCCAGCACGCCAAACGCTCACTACACCGCACTGGAAGTCATCGAGGCGACGTGGAGCATGGTGGAACGGTTGGGTTTTAAGGGTGGTCGCATCATTGAGCCCTCAGCCGGTGCAGGATATTTTCTCGGCGCGATGCCGCAGGAAATTGCGCAAAGAAGCACCTGCACAGCAATTGAGCTCGATCAACTATCGGCGCGCATCCTGAAAGCTCTTTACGGGGACTTTGGGGTTAACGTCATACAGAGCGGGTTTGAAGCTGCAAAGCTGCCGGATGAGTTTTATGATCTGGCAATTAGTAACGTGCCGTTCGGTAACTACCAGGTTCCCGAACTGCGTAACGTGCCCTACGCCAACTTCCTGATCCACGATTATTTCTTTGCGAAAGCAATGGAAGTGGTCAGGCCGGGTGGTCTGGTTGTGTTCATTACTTCGTCCGGGACAATGGACAAGTACGATGACAAGGTAAGGCAGTATCTTGGCAGCAAAGCAAACCTGGTTGGCGCAGTTCGCCTCCCCAACACCGTTTTCAAGAAACTGGCCAACACCGAAGTCACGACCGACATACTGGTGCTGCAAAAGCCGCTGGAAGGGCGTAGCAGTAAAAAAGGCTGGATGGAATCAATTGTCCTGCCGGACACTTCCCCGATCTATGGGGGAAGGAATGAATACAGGGGAAGGCAACAGATCTCCTGTAACCAGTATTTTGCCGCGAATCCTCAATGGGTCATCGGCAAACTTGTACTGGCTGAAAATGGCTACCAGAAATCGACCGGCTGCATATTCGAAGGCGACTTTGAAAGCGCACTGGCCGAAAAGGTATCCCTGCTGCCAGAATGTATCTACGCAGCGATTCAGGAGATCGAAGAGACGCAGGTTGTTTCGCGTCTTCTGGGTTACAACGACCAAGGTCGCCCAGGTTTTCGGGTGATTAACGGACAGGTGTTTGAGACAACAGACGGGTTGGAAGCGTTGCAGTTCATCGCGCCGCAGAAGACCTTGGAACGCATCATGGGAATGTGCAGTATTCGTGATGCGACACGCAAGATTATTCGATCACAAGTAGAAACCGAGGATGAGGCGATTCTTGCCGCTTACCGGTTGATGCTGAACATCGAGTACGACAACTTCGTTGCCAAATACGGGAATCTTTCCGCCAAGGCAAACCGTGGCGCTTTCAAAAGCGATCCTGATCTGCCGTTGCTGATGTCGCTGGAACGCTGGGATGAGGAAACTCAAACCGCCGAGAAGGCAGACATATTTACTCAGCGCACGGTGGGGGTGTTCAAGAAAGTTGAGCATTGTGAAACATCGGGAGAGGCGTTGCTGGTTAGTCTCTCCGAGTGCGGACGCATCGTCGAGGATCGGATTGGTGAATTGCTTGGGAAGCCAGGCAGTGAAGCCATGAAGGAACTCGAAGAAATAGGTGCAGTATTCCTCGATTCAGAAACCGGACATTGGGAAACCAGGGACGGCTATTTGTCGGGTGATGTCCGCAAAAAACTCTCTGCCGCCAAGGTGTCAGGGGAGCGTTACAGCCGAAATGCGCAAGCGTTGGAAGCCGTGATTCCCGATGATTTAACCCCGGGCGAGATCGGGGCGCGCATCGGTTCAACGTGGATACCAACCGGCGATTACGAAGCGTTCCTCAATGAAACATTGGAGTGCGACGGAAATGCCGTGACGTTCAACCAGACAGCAGGCGCGTGGAATGTCGATCCGCATTACAGTACCAGGTCGTCGATAGCAGCTACGCAGACGTTTGGGACAGAACGGGTCAATGCAGCAGATCTGTTCGACCATGCGTTGAATCAAACCGTGCCAACCGTGCATGACACTGATCCTGTTGATCGTGACAAGCGCGTGGTCAACCAAAAGGAGACCATCGCGGCACGGGAAAAGCAGCAGTCACTCAGGGAGAAATTCCAGGAGTGGCTGTGGTCTGATCAGGAGCGAGGAACAAGGCTGGCGCGGCTTTACAACGACACGTTCAATAGTGTCGTGTCACGCCAGTACGATGGCCAGCATTTGGTATTGCCGGGATTCTCACGGTTATATCGTTTGCACGTTCATCAGAAAAACGCGATCTGGCGCATTGTTGCAAGTCAGGTAAACACGTTGCTTGCCCATGTGGTTGGGGCGGGCAAAACGCTGACTTGCATCTGTGCAGGCATGGAGTTGCGTCGCCTGGGCAAGGCCGGCAAACCGATGTATGTGGTGCCCAATCACATGCTTCACCAGTTTGCGGCCGAGTTTCTGCGCGCGTATCCCGGCGCGAATATTCTGATAGCGTCGAAAGACGATCTTCAGGGCGACAAGCGTCGTCAGCTTCTTTCCCGTATCGCCACCGGCGATTGGGACGGTGTGCTGATTACGCATGCTTCGTTCGAGCGCATCAAGATGAGCGATGAGTTTATGGAGGAATACATCCAGAATGAAATCGACCTCATTGAAGATGCCATTCGTGCGGAAAAGCAGGATCGCGGTAATCGCATCATCAAAGAGTTGGCCCGTGCGAAAAAATCATGGGAAGCCAAACTGGCGAAACTGTCAGGGGCAAATAAAAAGGATGACATTCTGTCCTTTGAGCAGCTGGGTATTGATTGGCTGTTTGTAGATGAAGCGCACACGTTCAAGAACTTGTGGAGGTTCAGCAAGATGACGCGGGTGGC
>LSLI01000157.1 GCA_001577345.1 Candidatus Gallionella acididurans | reverse complement strand
TATCTTTTTCCGTCGTCCTTCGCGGCGCAATTGAGTATCCAGCCCGAACAGGAACTCGAAGATCGGGCCGCCACGCATGGCAGACGGCTCATTCGGATTGCCGGCAAAACCAAGCGCGATGTTGCCTTGTTTGAGGGCAGCCACCCGCTCGCGGATATTCTCTGCGGCAGCAATGCCTTCGCAAGGCAGGATGGCATGTTCGATGCCGGGCAGCTTCTTGATGAAACGCCCGCCACAGGCGATGATCAAGCCGTCGTTCTCTACTTTGCCGTTGTTCGTCAGCACGGTGCGGCCGCCGTTCTCCAGCCCAGTCGCTTCGCCCGCGACGAAACGGATACGGCTGTCGTGCAGAAAACGTTCGAGCGGAATGCGCAAGTCCTCCGCTTTGCGCTTGCCGGACGGTATCCAGATCAGACTCGGCAGGAATACCAGTTCCGCTTTGGGCGCGATGAGGGTGATCTCAACTTCAGCATTGAGCCGGCGTAATTTCCGCGCCGTAGACAGTGCGGCAAAACCGGCACCGATGATAGTGATTCGCTTCATGACTTGTTCCTCTATTTTAACCCGCAACAAAACAATGCCTATCGCGGGAACTGCTCATGGTGTCGCCGGGTTGATTCGGGGATGCGTTTCTTCCGCCCGCAAGGCCAGGTAACCACCCGACACACACAGAATAACGGCGGTGAACCAGAATGCCATCTCGACACTGTTGGTCCATTGTGCGACCAAGCCCAGTGCAATCGCGCCGATCGCATAGCCCGTATCGCGCCAGTAGCGGTAGGTTCCGAGGGCGGAACTGCGCCAGTTAGGATGGGAGATGTCCGCCAATGAGGCAATGAGGTTGGGATAGAGCAGGGCCATGCCTATTCCCATGATTGCCGCACTGATTGTCCAGGCGGTAATGCCATGCACCAGGGGGACGGCTGCAATACCCATGGCGAGCAACCACAAACCCGCGATGATGGGTTTTTTACGCCCAATGGCATCGGACAAAGCCCCGGTCAAAAGTTGGGAGGCTCCCCAGACCATGCCGTAGACAGCAGTGACCCAGCCTATTTGCACGATATCCAAGCCTTGGTCATGCAGAAAGAAGGGGAACAACACCCATAACAGGGCGTCGGCGATCTTGTTCGCCACACCTGCCTGGCAGAGCGCATTCAAGGTCGGGTGCCGGAAGGAAACCAGGGTAAAGATTTCCCAGGTTCCCGGGTGTTCCGAAACTCCTGCAGGGAAACGCGGTTTGTGTCCGGCATAACTTCCGTTTGCGTGTTCTTTGCTTTCAACTTTTGCCCAAGGCAAGGTTTCCTTGATAAAGAAAAATGCAATCAGCATGCCAGTCAGGATCACCGCAAGGCCAAAACCGAAAAGTGCTTCACGGGGGCCGTAAATGACTGCCAGATAGCCTGTCACCAGCCCACCGATGCCCACGGCCGCATACCCTGCGAATTCGTTTACTCCGGTGGCGAAGCCGCGCTGTTCGGCGCGGGTGATATCCACCTTGCTGGTCACCGTCATGCTCCAGGCGAAGCCCTGGTTGATGCCCAGAAAGACATTGGCCGCGACTATCCATCCCCAGCTGGGTGCATACAGGATCATGAAAGGGATGGGCAGCGCCGCAATCCAGCCCAGCAGCAATACCTTTTTCCGTCCGATGTGTTCGGACAGCCGGCCCGCGACGAAATTCAGGATGCCCTTGACGAAACCGAATGAGACCACGAAAGACATCAGAAACAGGAATGATCCCCTGGGCACCCCGAAATCCTGGCTCAGCACCGGCAACACATTGCGTTCCATGCCGATCACCAGGCCGACGAAGAACACCTGGATCGCCTGCTGGACAAACTGGTGCAAATTGGCCCGGATGCCGCGGATGTAAACAGCCTCCGCTGCCAACGTATGAGTCTGTCTGGTCACGGGTTTCCTCTCCTTATCCGGCAATATTGGCCGCGACCATTTTGTCCATTTCGGGAGGACGCGGCGGGATGTCCTTGATCAGATTCTCTATGAAAACTTCCTTGTTCATCGACAAACCCTGGTTCCAGCGTTTCTCGAAGCCGATGGTGGAGGAAGGCTTACCCGACAATCCTGCACCGCAAACACTGCCCGCCTGATGGCCGGGAAAAATTTCGACTTCGTTGGACAGGTGCATCAATTTGGCGTGGATGCTGTCGTAGAGTTGTGCGGCCATCTCGCGCTCGCGGCCCAACAAGTCTGGCCTGCCTGTGGATCCGACGAACAGCGTGTCGCCTGTGATCACGAACCAGGGCAATTCCCCGCGACGCATGTCGGTCACCAGCAAACAGACGCTGTCGGGCGTATGGCCGGGAGTATGCAGCACCTCGACGTTAACGTTGCCGAGGTTAAGCGACTGGCCGTCGCTCAAAGGTTCAAACTCGAATTTCACCAGGCCGGTATCGGATTCGTGCAGGCAGTACGGTGCACCGACCATCTGCGCGAGCTTCCGTCCGCCGGAGTAATGGTCGGCATGGACGTGGGTATCAATCACGAAATTGATGGTGACATTTGCTTTCTTCGCTTCCTCGATATACCACTCTTCATCGCCTGCGACCACGTCCACCGCCATGGACTTACCCTTGGTGCCGCAGCCGAAAAAATAGGATAGTGAAGATTCTTTTGTTGCCAGTTGTTTGAAAAACATGATCGATTCCTTTGCGTTATTGAAATTCCATATCGTCAGAAGTGCCGATACAGCCAGTACTTCTCATACAGTATCTTGGCCATGTGCCAGAACAGGTTCGGCCCGCGCATTTCCACCTGGGGCATCGGTTCGGCGTAGAAATTGCCCTTGCCGATGCCGGCGCGTGCGTTACCGGTTTCGATGAAACACATACCCTCAGCGACAAATTTTCGCGGTGAACCCCGACCGGACCAGGAATGGACAATGTTGTTCGCCACTACCCCTGCCTGACCGTGAGCGAAGATACCGGCCTTGGGCAGCGGACGGCCCATCTTCAAGGGAATAGAGTTAATGTCGCCGATGGCGAAGACGCCCTCGAACTTTGTTTGCATCGTGTGCCGATCTACCGGAATCCAGCCCGCCTCGTTGGTGAGTCCAGCATCGCGCACCACTGCCGGTGCCTGATGTGGCGGGACATAGAGCAGCAGGTCGTATTCGGCGGTGGTGCCGTTGGTAAAGGTGATACGGCGTGCCGCGGGATCGACTTCCTTGACCTGGTGCTCGGGATGGTAGGCGACGCCCTGTGTCTCGACCATGCCACGCACGGCGGCACCCAAGTCGGGACCGGCCACGAACATCGGACGGGGTTCGGCGGCGAAGAATTCGATGTTCGTCTTGTCGCGCAGACCGTGCTTGCGCAGAAAGGCGTCCACCAGCAGTGCCGCCTCGTAGGGAGCCGCCGGGCACTTGTACATGGGTGCGGCAGTAAGAATAACGATGCGCCCACCCTCGAAACGGTCGAGTGCATCATGGATGGCACCGGCACCTTCCAGGGTGTAGATGTTCAGTCCCGCCTCCGCCAGACCGGGGATTGCCTCGGGCGCATAGTCGGCACCCAGCGCGATCACCAATGCATCGGCGGCGAACGACTGTCCGTCGATCTCGACTTCCTTGCGCGCCGGATCGATACGGGTGACGTTGCCACGGCGCAGCTCCACGCCACGATTTGCCAGCCGCTCAAAAGAGCGGGTGAAGTCTTCCGGTTTCCGGTCACCGACCATCAGCCATAACAGCGAAGGCGGAAAGAAGTGCTTGTCAGCGCGATCG
>LSLI01000156.1 GCA_001577345.1 Candidatus Gallionella acididurans | reverse complement strand
TATTCAGAAATACCGGCAACTTCTTCATATTGTGCGCCCCAGTTCCAATCGTTCATCGACGACGGGATCAGGCATCCAAACGACGGTAGATGCTAGCTGCAAGGCGTTCGCGTGGGGGTAGCCCAATATGAATCGTCCTCCTGAAAGGTTGTGGTGGGCGTAGCCGGATGAAGCGAAAACCGCTTTGCCGCTACCGGCTAAAACCAACAGTTATTTATCGCGTCGAAATTTACAGCAAATTTTGAATTTGAGCAAAATCAAGTCTTTCACAAGCCCGCTTGACCCGTTCATTTTTCAAAGGAGCCAATCACCTCCGAACCGGTAGCAGTTCTTGCCGCTGTATTTGGCCGTATACATTGCATCATCGGCGACTTTTACCAACTGTTCTGTCGTTCCTCCGTTGTCAGGATAGAGAGCGATGCCGATGCTGGCGCTTATCGAGCAAGTTTGTCCATTCAGGTCGAACTGGCTCGCGAGATTTGCGACGATCTTTTTTGCCACTCGTTCGACGCTGGTCGGTGTTCGCACGTTACAGATGAGCACCGTAAACTCGTCGCCGCCCATGCGGGCTACCGTGTCCGATTTGCGTATGCATGCCGTGATTCGTTTGGCCGCCTCGCGTAATAGCGCATCGCCGGCATCGTGGCCAAGGGTGTCATTGACGATCTTGAAGTCGTCGAGATCAATAAAAAGGACGGCGAACGACCCCTTGTCCCTGCTTGCCCTTGTCATTGCCTGGTTAAGGCGATCGTAGAACAGGATGCGGTTAGGCAGTGCGGTAAGGGAGTCGTGCTGGGCGAGTTTGAGAATCTGTTCATTGGATTGCTTGAGGTGCGTTATTACTTTCCAGAGGAATCGTGCCTGGAAGCCACCGATGACATTTGAATTGCCCAATTGAGCCTCGGCATAGGCGGTGACACTGTCATCACCCGTGAGGTTTAAAGCGAGGCAAGGGCGGCTTGCCGCTATCGCTTCGGCAAGACCGGTAAAATACCGGATGCCCTGTTGCGCCGCAATTGTAAGTGCCGGAGCTTGCGGGTTGACATCGATTATGCCGACAATTTCAATCAGCGGATCATCGAGAAAGAGTTCGAGCATTGCTGTGCCACCGCGGCCCGCACCGATAACAAGTACCCTTTGTTTGCTTTGGGATTCTGCTGTCATTAATTATCTGGCGACAATTATCCGATATCGCGCAGATTACCATTTTTTCCACGCAGAACAGTCATTCCCGATAAACCTGAAAATAATGTGTTGGCAATTCCCAGGCGCGCAGCACGGAATCAAGAACAATGGTCTTCATGAAATGGGAAAGAACCAGGGTCGCAATGGTGAACAGCACCAGTATGAAGGTATGGACAGCCATCTGGACCTTGGCTTCCAAACCCAATTTACCGACCAACGACGGGCCTGGCGAATTTTTTATGGTGGATACCTGATTTCGGCAACGGCCTGATGAATAGCGTTTATCGGCCCGAACTTGGTCAGCCATCGCTGAGCAAGGAATTTAATCCGGCCAATCCGTGGTAAGAGGCAACTTCCGCCCTTCCTTGAGCAATGCGGTACAAGCCTCTACCGGCAAAGGTTTCGAATAGTAATAGCCTTGAATCTCGTCACAGTTATTGCGCCGTAGAAAAGCGAGCTGCGCTTCTGTTTCCACGCCCTCGGCGATCACCTGCATTCTCAGGTTATGCGCCAGATCAATGATGGTGCGCGTTATCAGGGCATCGTCAGTATCAGTCATAATGTCGCGAATAAAAGATTGGTCAATTTTAAGCACATCTGTGGCAAATCGTTTGAGATAATTAAGGCTCGAATGTCCGGTGCCAAAGTCATCCACCGACAGTTTCACACCCAGAGATTTAAGCTCACGCAGCGTTTGAATAGCCCGATCCACATCTCTCATGATGATGCTTTCGGTAATCTCCAACTCAAGGAATCTGGCCTCCAGCCCGGTTTCCTTGAGTACCTGTTGCACCACTTGGCAAAGGTCCTGGCGATGGAACTGTACAGCGGAAAGATTGACCGCCACGCAGCACGGTTTTATCCCCATGCTCTGCCAAGCCTTGGCTTGGGCGCAGGCGGTACGCAGCGCCCATGTCCCCACCGGCACGATCAGCCCGTTGTCTTCCAGCAGGGGAATGAAAGTAGCAGGAGAAATCGTGCCACGTTCGGGATGCTGCCAGCGCAGCAGCGCCTCCAGGCCACAGATTTCGTTGCTGCGCAGATCGACCTTGGGCTGGTAATGCAACTCAAACTCAAAATTTTCCGCTGCCTTGTGCAATCCGCTGTCAAGCTGCATATCGCGCTGCGACCGCTGATTCATTTCAGCCTGAAAGAAACAGAACTGATTGCGACCATCAATTTTTGCCTGACGTAATGCTGCCGTGGCGCTTTTGAGTAGCTCTTGCGCAGTTACCCCATCGCCGGGAGCCACGGCGATACCGATGCTGGCCGTCAAATGCAACTGATGCTCGGCAATTCTGAACGGGGCAGCCAATGCTTCCAGCACTTTCCTCGCCACGATGGCGGCATCTGCCGCTGCACTCATGCTCAGCAGTAACATCACAAATTCGTTGCCGCCGGTCCGCCCCACCGTATCACTTACGCGTAGACAATTGCTCAGCCTTGCCGCCGTCTGCTTGAGCAGTTCATCGCCCAGCGCAGCGCCAAGATTGTCGTTGATCAGCTTGAAGCGATCCAGATCGATCAGCATTATTGCCACAGCATTTTCTCCGCGCCGCGAGAGCGTGCAGGCAAAGTCGATGCGGTCATAGACCGTGCTGCGGTTCGACAAGCCAGTCAGTGCATCATATTGCGTCAAATATTGCGCGTGTTCCTCGGCCTTCTTGTATGCCGTGATATCACTCACCATGAAAAACAGCAGTGTCTGCCCTTCTTCCGTCAATGCTCTTGAAATGTTGGCCAGATAATATTTGTGGCCCTGCATATCTTGCCGCTCGAAAGCCAATCCGGAACGCATTTCTCCGCTCTCAAGGACATTTTCAAGTGCATTGGTCAAATTTTTGCTTGTCCCGAATATCTGGGTTACCGATTGACCGACAAAAGTTTCCGCTGTATCCAAGCCGAACATGTTCAGCGATGCCTTGTTGACCATGCGCACGTTCAGTGCTGTATCCATCACCACCAAACCGGAAGGCATGTCGTCGATTATTTGTTTGGAAAATCTCTTTTCCCGGACAATCACCTGATGCTCGGCATAAAAATATGTATCAAGCGCCAGTTCCATATCGAAGAAAACGATTTTGAGCAGCGCGGAGTAGGTTGCAATACACTTTTTCTCATCGCCCTCCAGCAGGTGGTAAATGGCGGGCATGAGTTCGTGCAGATATTTTCGATAGGCTCCGATATACCATTGATGGGTCAGCCCGACGCGCTGATGAACCATTCCGACACGCAGGCGATTCTCGACATATTCAGCGCCATATTCGCCCTCGGTGAGCTGGCTGAAATAAACCGACAGAGTGTGTTTGAGACGTTCCAGTTTCTCGGCGTTGCCGAGCAAGGGCAACAATTGGGGAAAGCGTTGCAGATGCCGATAGAATACCTCGCTGAAAGGATCACGCTGCGCCTCCAGATGTGCGTGAAGCTTTTTAAGCAGCGCGACATCCGCCCCGGTAAATTCAAGAAACGCCTTGCGAGCTACAATTTCGGCATCGTCTATGCCGGTTAGAATGGATATGGGTATGGCCGAACTATTCATGATCCCTCCTTTGGTTAATCAATTTGGCATACGGCGAATCAACGCCTCAAACTCCTCAACCGGCACGGGTTCGCTAAACAAGTAACCCTGGTACGCGTGACAGCCATGGCGTTCGAGGAAATCGCGCTGT
>LSLI01000155.1 GCA_001577345.1 Candidatus Gallionella acididurans | reverse complement strand
CCGGCCATTGAACCTGCCAGAGCCAGCACCGGAATCATCAACCAGATACGCCCGAAGAACATCGCGAAGCCAAGCGCAATGTTGTAAAACGGCGTGTTGGCCGACAGGCCGGCAAAAGCGCTGCCGTTGTTGCCGGCAGCCGACGAGAACGCATACAGGATCTCGCTGAAGCCGTGGGCACCAGGGTTGGCGACACCAGCCTTGCCGGCGTCTACCATGACTGCCAACGCAGTCCCGCCAAGGATGATCAGCGGCGGGATCAGGATCACTGATGAGGCCATCTTGATGTCGAACGCCTCGATCTTCTTGCCCAGATATTCCGGCGTGCGGCCTATCATCAGCCCGGCCAGGAACACTGCGATCACGGCATATACCAGCATGCCGTACAAGCCGGAACCAACCCCGCCGAAGATCACTTCGCCCAGCTGGATTTGCGCCATGGGAACCAGCCCGCCCAGCGGCATGAATGAATCGTGCATGCTGTTCACCGCACCGCAGGAAGCGGCCGTGGTGATGGTGGCAAACAACGCGGAATTGACGATGCCGAAGCGGGTCTCCTTGCCTTCCATGTTGCCGCCGGACTGCGTGGCGGAAACAATTTGATCGACACCCAATGCCGCAAAGGAAGGGTTGCCTTGCTGCTCGGCGTATTCAGTCACGGCAAGGAAGCCGACGAACAACAGCGTCATGGCCACGAGGATCGCCCAGCCCTGTCGTGTGTCACCAATCATGCTGCCGAAGGTGTAGCACAGCGCGGCAGGGATGATGAACATCGCCAGCATCGCCAGGAAATTGGAGAATGGCGTGGGATTTTCGAAGGGGTGAGCAGAGTTGGCGTTGAAGAAGCCGCCGCCGTTGGTGCCGAGCTGCTTGATCGCCTCCTGTGAGGCTACCGGGCCGAGGGCAATGGCCTGTACCTTGGTGGTCGCCTTTTCGATGACCGGATTGCCTGCAGCGTCTTTCACCGGGTTACCTGCGGCATCCACCTTGGGATTGTCGTATGTGATCGTCTCCACCGTCGAAACGGTTTGATAGGCAGAGAGATTTTGTACCACTCCCTGGCTGACCAGCACCAATGCCAGCACCACGGAGAGCGGCAACAGGATGTAGATAATGCTGCGTGTCATGTCCACCCAGAAGTTGCCGATGGTTTCCACCGTGTGACGTGCAAAGCCGCGTATCAGTGCCACAAGAACGGCCATACCGGCAGCGGCGGAGAAGAAGTTCTGCACTGCAAGGCCTGCCATCTGAACGAGATAGCTCATCGTGGATTCACCGCCATAACCCTGCCAGTTTGTGTTGGTCAGGAAGCTGATCGCCGTGTTGAACGCGGAATCAGGACTGACCGCGCCGAAGCCCTGAGGATTTAGCGGTAGCAGTCCCTGCAGTCGCTGCATCGCATAGACTGCCAGCACACCGAGCAGTGCAAACCACAACATAGCCAGCGCATAGCGAGTCCAGCGCATCTCCTGCTTGCTGTTCATGCCGCAAAGGCGATAGAAAAGATTTTCGAGCGGAGCCATCCAGCGCACGAAAACCGGTAGTTTCCCCTCATAGACCCTTGCCATGTACCAGCCGAGCGGCTTAGCCAAGGCGATAAGCACGCCGAGGAACAGCGCGATTTGCAGCAATCCGTTGGCACTCATGAGAACAACTCCGGTTTAATCAAGGCGATGAATAGATAAACCATCAACCCAAGGGCGACAATGCCGCCCAGAATGTAAAATCCGGTCATGATGGCCTCCCTAGTTTTTCAATACCGCGAATTAACAAGACGCTCAGGCCGAAGAAGGCCAAGGTCAGCGATAGATAGATCCAGTCCATTCGATTTCTCCTTGTAAGAACTTCGGGGGGAGAATGGTAGGAAGTACCAGGTTAAGATGGTGTAAAGATTGAAAGTGTTGGTATAAATATCTTATAAAAATGTCTGGGATTAGACTTCAGGGTGAAGAGCTATAGTGACCCCTCGGTCAAGACAATAATGCATCGAGTTTAAGAGGGTAACCTTTCATGTTCAGCGGAACGGGGGGGCCACGGTTTTCAGTTTCTTTTCCTGAGTAAGTTTTTTCTTTCTCACTGTATTTGTCCACCATCCTTGCTCCGCCCCCGCTCGCCGTACGATAGACCTGATCCGGCGTGTCGTAGTCCAATGATTGGTGCGCATCTTGCCAGCAATGGCCGCCCAGCCCTACTCAATTTTGCCCACACTGTGCATTAATTCCAGTCAGGCGGGGCGTTTTACAAGAAGGAAAATAAATTATAAACAGAGGATTGGAATTAAGCCGGCCAAGGCCAACTCAAAATAGCAAACCAAACTCAAACAACGTGCGACTCTGGGACGTGTCATTGCCATTTGGGCCAAAAACCAATCCCGGTGTCGTTCCTTTTGTCCCGACGTAAGACAACTCGCCACGCACGAAGTATATTTTGTTCTGATACGTGGGCGTCACCGTGATTGACCACGCTTTGCTGCCCGCACCGTATATCAGATTCGGCGCGCCACTTGCGGCACTACCGCTCGAGGATATGCTTTCGAGACGGACCGGCAGGCTGCAGCCCGCCATCCGCCAACCCGCAGGAGTGGAATCGGAATCAAAGTTGTAGCTCATCAACAGGGCCGCGCCAGTCGTTGATGCCGATACCGGCGCACCAAAACCAAACTCGGGGAGAGCCGGCACGGAGGTGTATTGCAGATACGGTTCGAACGTCCATGGCCCGGCAGTGTGCGTGTAGATCAAATTGTAGAGCTTCTCATTGTTCTGCAACCCCGGCGTCACAAACGTGTTCACGCTGGTGGGCTTAGAGTTGCCACTGGCGATGAAAGCGACGGTATTGGCACTGTCGACGGTGTAGGTCGCCGAGAGCCAGTTCCAGCTATATTCTTTCGAGTAAAACCCGTCATTTCTTGAATATGAGAGGGCGAGCGCCCCCATCGTGTAGTTCACCTGCACCCCGCGATTGACCGCATTCTCCTGGTTCCAGAGCAGGCCCCGTTCAATGTTCATGTTCTCGAACGAAAAGGTGTACTCGGCCCCGATGAGCGTGGGAAGGTTGCCGGTCAGGATCGAGAAGTTGTCGTTAGGTGCGTACTTGACGTACCCCTGTGGCAACGGGCCGTAGGTTGCCTGGACAGTCTTGGATGCGCGGAGATAAGCCACACCGAGGTCAGGCACCGAGTACGACCCAAACTGCAAGAAATACTGCCACACGCCCTCAGGTTTATTGAGAAATATTTGAGCGTTGCTCACATCCAATTGGCTCGCATGGTCTCCTGGAACCGCGTGGCTTTGCGATTGCCCGAATGCGCTGACGACTCCCGTCACGTATACGTTGCCAAGGGGTCCCGCATCGAAGATGGTGGGCTTCACGTTGGCTGCCAGCGGGCCGGACATGGCTGGCATCAATACTGGTGGAGCCGCCGCCGCTGCCGCTGGCGGTGCATCTTCCGCCATTGCTACACCGGGAATAACCAAAGCCGCCATAATCAAAGTGCTCAACAATTTGGTTTTCATCATGATGTGTTCCTTACAATGGTTAAGTAAAAGCGGGATGAACAAATCCGCACGAGCTGTAAAAAATGTAAAATCCGGTCATGATGGCATCCCCAGTTTTTCAATGCCGCGAATTAACAAGACGCTCAGGCCGAAGAAGGCCAAGGTCAGCAATAGATAGATCCAGTCCATTCACTTTCTCCTTGTAAAAACATCAGTTGGCGAATGGTAGGAAGTACCAGGTTAAGATGGTGTATAAATTGAAAGTGTTGGTATATATATCTTATAAAAATGTCTGGGATCAGACTTCGGGGTGAAGTTATCTTTTGTAGCGTTGAATGACACTATTGGCCGGGGGTGGAGTCTAAGTTTATTGTCGCGACCCGACCGCTTTCTGGAATCTCGAATGACTGGAA
>LSLI01000154.1 GCA_001577345.1 Candidatus Gallionella acididurans | reverse complement strand
TCTTGTAACGCGCACCCGCTGTTGCATGGCTATCGGTAGATCTCTCTCTGGCCAACTCAGTCAGTGTCGGGATGTGGTTGAACTGATGCACATCGGCAACCAGAAATGCAATGTCATCACGCAAGGTGCAAACTTGCCGATCGAATGCCTGCGCCCAGTAATACAGTTCGCCATCGCTATCCGCTGACAGCCATGCAAGCAACATTGCGCCGACAAGATGGACCTCTTCCAGCAACTGTTCGGCTGCGACCAGTGTGCGAGGTTGTCCGTTGAGCGCGAGCGTGTGCAAGATGTCTTGCAACGTCTTGACCTTATGCGAAAGGTCTGGGGTGATTTGCGCGGGCATATGTTCGGCCAGCACCTGCAAAGTGTCCTGCAATCCCTGAAACGCGTTGGCGGAAAGCACGGGTTGGTTTTTCAGCTCTGCCAGTCCCGCTTGCAAGGTAAGCAGCGCACCGGCCAGGTTGCCACTGTCAACCGACGAGACATATTTCGGGTGCAGTGGTTTCAGCGTGTGTGTGTCGTACCAGTTATAAAAGTGGCCACGGTAACGCTCCAGCTTTTCCATCGTTGCCATGGTGTTTTCCACGCGCTGCAGCAATTCACCAGCGCAAATGTAGCCAAAATCACAGGCAGACATATTTGCCAGCAGCGACATGCCGATGTTGGTCGGCGAAGTGCGCGATGCGATGGCGGGTGCTGGTTTTTCCTGATAATTGTCGGGCGGCAGCCAGTTGTCAGCAGGACTGACGAAGTCCGCGAAGAAGCGCCAGGTGCGTCGTGCCGATGTGCGCAAAAACATGCGTTGCTCCGCATCAAACCCTGTGCTGGCGACAGCAGCGGTTTGCTGATCCACCAACCGACCAGAGGTGATGCCAGCCAGAGCAACAGGAACGGCGCACTGAAAATCAACTCGCTACCGCTCATGCTCAAGGCAAGCGCGAGTGCAATAACGGGCGCAATCCACATCTCCCGAACAAAGCCGCCTAGTGTGTGGCGTGCATTTCGAATCGAATAGGATTTCATGTGCCAGAGCATCAAGCCGCGCCGCGTGAACAACATGCGCGCACCCGAACGCATGATTGCATCCAGACAAATCACGGCTTCGTAAGGCAGAAGTGTCATTGTGAGCAATGCGTGTGCAACGGGATGTCCTGTGGCACGTGTTGTTTGCACCAGATGCACCAGCCATTCATGCTCTTTCGGTTTTCGGATGAATTCGATCACCTTGGACAGGGTGCCGGGCAGGAAGATGATCGTTGCCACCAGCAGGCTCCAGAACCACGCCGCTTTAGGGCCAAACAGCCAGCCACCAATCAGCAGCACCAACAGCGCAGGCGACACCAGACTGCGGCGTAGATTGTCGAATATTTTCCACCTCGACAGAGCCGAGAGTGGATTCAACTGACGACCGGGTTTTGGTTCGTTTTTCTGGTTAGGACCCGGTACGCTCGGTAGCAACCATCCCGCCAACTGCCAGTCGCCACGTATCCAGCGATGGCGTCGGCTGACATCAATGGCGTAGCTGTCCGGATGCTCTTCAATCAGATCGACATCGGTCACCAGTGCTGAACGGGCATAGCCGCTTTCCAGCAGATCGTGACTGAGGATGAGATTGTCCGGAAAGCGTCCGTCAACTGCCTGCCGGAAGGCGTCGACATCGTAGATGCCCTTGCCGATGAACGAACCTTCGCCAAACATATCCTGATAGACATCGGACACTTCGCGAGTGTAGGGATCGAGGCCGGATTCACCGGCGAAGAGTCTGGTGAAGCGCGACAGAGCAGAACTGCCCAGACTGATGGACGCGCGCGGTTGCAGGATCGCATATCCATCGACGATACGCCCCTTGCTGGCATCGTATACCGGCCGATTGAGCGGATGGGCGATGTTGCCGATCAGCGTTCGTGCAGCATCGCGCGGCAGCTGGGTATCGTATCCAGTGTGATGACGTATTTGATCGAAGCGAGGATAGCGGTGTCACCGACAACCTCCGAAAACGCGCTTTGTGCTTCGCCGCGCAGCAGTGCGTTGAACTGCTCCAGTTTGCCGCGTTTGCGTTCGTATCCCATCCACACTCTGTCAACGGCATTCCACTCGCGTGGCCGATGAAACAGATAGAAGATACAGGTGCGATCCTCGCTGTAGGTTGCGTTGAGTGTATTTACGGCGGTGCGGGCTTGGGCAAGCAGTGCTTCATCGCCAGGCTGGATGCATTCGTGTGCATCGCAAAAATCGGTGAGCAAGGCAAAAAACAGATTGGAATCACGATTGCCAAGATAACGAATCTCCAGCGCCTCGAGCAGATCGTCAATATCCTGCGACTTGCTCAGCAAGGTTGGCACCACCACCATGGTGCGGTGGATATCGGGAATTCCCTTGGAAAAATCCAGGCGTGGCAAGCTGCGCGGTGGCAGAATCAGCGTCACCATCATGTTCACCAGCGGCATGGCCAGCGCGGAGGCTGCGATCATCCCCGTGAGCGCAAAGAACCAGTAACGCCAGTCATCCAGTGCAATGCCGCCGAAAGCAGAAAGCACGACGGCGGTTACCAGTGTGGTGATTAACAGGATGGGACTGAGGTAGATGGGCAGACGAAAATTACGGCTCATGCGCCTGAAGCGCACTCGTCGCGTCAAACGACAACCGACTGCCTGTTCCAGCAGCGGACGTCCGCGATCGATCAGGTAGTAACCAACATGAGCGCTGCGCTCGTTGCGGCCCAATTGATCTGCCGCCCGTTGCGCCAGATCAATGGCAGCGCGTGCCACTACTATCTCACTCTGCGAGCTGCCCCTGGCCACATCTTCAATGACATGGCGGTAACGGTCGCGGGTAACAAAGGTCTGGTTGGCGTGCATCCCCGCCGGATTTTCACGCAGTGTCTGTTCGACCACGCTGAGCGATTCGACGTAATCGCGCCAATCCATCACGCCGATAAAACGCAGACTACCGATACTGTTGGCGATGGATATCTGGTTGGTTGCCGCCGTGCTCGCTGCTGTTGCGGATAGTTGTGTTGCAGAGACACCCTGTTCAAGCAGCTTCTGCTCAACCCAGGTTTGCACAAAGGCCATCGCCGGGCCTTGAGCTTGGAGCCTGGCGTAAAATTCTTCTACAAATGGTGCAGTCAACAGCACATCGGCATTGGCAAACTCGGCCAAATGATGGATCAGCTGTTTCGGTTCACGTTCGGCCGCCGCCAACATGCGGTCTGCCCAGATGATGGCGGCATCTCTTTCCTCGCGCCGACGGGCGATACGCAGGACAACGCGACGCAGATTTTCCAGCAGCGCCAATTGCAGCATGATGGGAAATGCCCACAACTCACCAATCTTTAACGGTTCTGCGCTCTGGTAGGCGGCGATGAATTGGGATGCGTTGTCGCTATCGACACGACCATCCATGTGTGCGATCAACTCCAGTGCCAGGTCATAGATGCGTGGAAATCCGGCTGACGATCCATCCTTTAATCTCGGCAGTTGTCGACTGTAGCCACGCGGCAGATGCTGGCGTGCCTGGGCGATCTGCTGTTCGATGAGATAGAAATTGTCGAGCAGCCATGCCTCTGCCGGAACGATCCGCTGACCCAGCGTGGATGCAGTCACTACGTCATATGCAGCATGCAACACATGCTCGTTATCTGCGAGGCGCGACAGCAGCCTGTCTGGCCTCGGATACGGATCGATTTTGTGCTGGCTTGCCAGCATAACTGCATGACGCTTTAATTGCTCGATGCTTAACAGTTCACCACGCAACAAATCAGTGTCGCGTTCGTTACTTGTCAAACTCCTCCTGCGCGAAAAAATTCTGGGTTTATTTTTGATGACGATGACATTCTCCTGATCCAAAGTCGGGATGGCCAACGCGGCACGGGTCAAATGACCGTTCCTAGACGACAATGCTTACCTGCAGATTTTGACTTCAGCCAGTGATACATACGCAAACTTGTTAAGCTGTATTGGCGGAGTTTGAGACTATCAAGGTAAAAATTGATAGGTGATGGATAATCGGCGGATCAAA
>LSLI01000153.1 GCA_001577345.1 Candidatus Gallionella acididurans | reverse complement strand
CACACCATTACTTCAGACAACGGTAAGGAATTCGCCGGGCATGAAGAGATTGCTAAAAAGCTGCGGGCGGACTTCTATTTCGCCCATCCCTACGCATCGTGGGAGCGAGGAACAAACGAAAACACGAACGGATTGATACGGCAATACTTCCCAAAGGAGCGGGACTTCACCACGATTACACAACAGGAGATAGATACAGCGATGGAAAGATTGAATAACCGACCCAGAAAGAGACTTGGATACCTGACACACCCAATCAGGTATTCTTCAAGTCAGGCGTTGCACTTCAAATTTGAACTCGCGATATAAAATTCGCCGGGCACCGGATAATAGTTATCCCCAACAGTTTATTCAGCAGCCAACCCAAATAATAAAAGGTAATTGCGCATGTCCAGTCGTCCACCATTAGTACTTTATTGCTGCACATTCTCGAAAGACCTCAACAGGGTAAAAAAACTACTCCAAAGCATTCAGCAACACAATAAAGAGCAATTAAAGACCTACATATCCGCTCCGGCTAAAGACCTTGAGCTCTTCAAAAGTGAGTTGTCGGCTTACGATTTCACTCTGATTAATGAAGAAGATATTATTCGCAAAAATCCGCGCATTGATATGGGGCTGCTCTATCAAAAACCGGGGGGAATTCAACAACAGATTATTAAATCGGAATTCTGGCGACTGGATATTTCTGACAACTACCTGGTGCTGGATTCTGACTGTGTTTTTATTAGGGATTTCGGTCTGGCCGACTTTATAGCCACCGATAACGTTCCTTTTTCCGTTATTCACGAAGGCAAGGATATTCTTCAGGCCACTGAGCGTTTCGGGCCAAAGTATGCCCGCCATGGTTTCTTGGTAAATCGAACCCCCATTCGCGACATTATGGGTCGAAAAGGAGTGGTTTACGACTATGGATATGCCCCTTTTTTATGGAGCCGCAAAGTTTGGGAGGCCCTGGATATAAACTATCTTCAACCCAATCAAATGAGCTTTTTAGATGCCGTGCTCAAATGCGAATCCGAATTCACATGGTATGGCGAGTCATTGATTAAGTATCGACCCATTCCACTTTATCCGCGGGAGCAGCTCTTTAAGCATTACCATTATGAACACCAGTACTGGCAGGATAAAAAACTTGGTTACACCGAGGATATCCTGAAAAAAGATTATTTGGGCGTGGTGTATCAATCAAATTGGCAAACGTGGGAAGATTTTGGTCAACCGCGAAAAAAATTATTGTCCATAATGCTGAGATCAATCAAACGCTGGCTTAAATTCATTCAGTTCAGAATTCGAGTTTTCTAAAGAACCGCTAATTATTGAGGTTTTCATATTTGATGACAGTGACACATCTTTCTGAATGCGGTAAGGGGAAATTAAAGAACTGGCACGTCATTCCCGCGAATTCGGGGAATCCGGAATGCCTCGTCATTGCAACAAGGCTTTAGCTGCGAGCGATGGCACAAGCACCTGTCATTGCGAGGAGGCGTAGCCGACGTGGCAATCCAGATGGTTAAAAAAAATGCATCTTGGTCTTGCTGGATTGCTTCACTTCGTTCGCAATGACGGCAAGGGTGTCGTGAATTATGGAAGTATCAATAAGCGCTTCCTGCCGGAATTGACTGGTGTAAAAAACTGACCCAACTCCGGTGCGAGAAGAAGCACTGGCAATTTTGATTCATGTGACCCTGGCATAACCGGCCCTGAATTTTATTTTCGTTTTATCTCTCAAAGCTTGCGGGAAACCTGCCTTCCATAATTCTGCCTACAAATGCGCGTGTTGCGTCTGACCTGTAGCCAATTCGACGGCATCAACGATTTTTTCTGCTAAAGTGCGCGCCATGACCATTTCCAGTACCAAGTTATATTTTCGTCTTCTCGGTTACGTCAAGCCTTATTGGCGCATCTTTGCAATATCCATCCTTGGCATGGCGGTTACTGCAGCAACCGAACCTTTGCTGCCGGCCTTGCTTAAGCCCATGCTGGACGGTACTTTTGTGCACAAGGATGACACCGTCATCAAACTTGCACCGCTGATCATTCTGGTGATTTTTTTCGTGCGCGGTGTCGCTTCATTCGTCGGCACTTATGCTATCGGCTGGGTCGGCAACAAGGTTGTGATGGATTTGCGCGGGGAGATGTTCCACAAACTGCTGACCCTGCCCACGCGTTTTTATGACGACCACGCCACCGGCAATCTCATCTCCAAGCTGATTTTCGATGTGACCCAGGTGACTGCGGCAGCCACCAGCATCGTGACAGTCTCGGTTCGGGACTCGATTATCATCGTTGGGTTGCTCGGCTGGCTGTTCTACCTCAACTGGAAACTCACGCTGCTGAGTTTGGTGATGTTGCCCATCATTGCGTTCATTCTCAGAATCATCAATGCCCGCCTGCGTGACGCCAGCCGCAGCTCGCAGCGCTCGATGGGCGATATTACCCAGGTAATCGAGGAAAGCGTTGCCGCGCACAAGGTCGTCAAACTGTTTGGCGGGCAGCAATACGAGAGCGATCGTTTCAGCGATAAAACCAACTGGGTGCGCCGCTACATCATGAAACAGGCGATGGCAGCCGCGGCCAATGTGCCCATCGTGCAGATGATCGCCGCCATGGCATTGGCCGTCATCGTCTATCTTGCCACGGTGGAATCACGCAGCGATGAAACCACCGTCGGCGGTTTCCTTTCGTTTATCGCAGCCATGCTGATGCTGACCGCTCCGATCAAGCGCTTGACCGGAGTAAGCGAATTTTTGCAGCGCGGGCTGGCGGCATCGGAAAGCATATTTGGATTGCTGGATACTCCCGGTGAAGTAGACACGGGCAAGGTATCCATAGGACGCGCCAATGGACGGATAGGATTCGAGCACGTGAGCCTGTCTTACCAGCAGGATGACAGATTGGCGCTGCGTGACATCTGCCTGGATATTCCCGCGGGGCAAGCCGTCGCCCTGGTGGGTGCATCCGGCAGCGGCAAAAGCACCCTGGCAAACCTGGTTCCGCGCTTCTACCTGCCCGGCAGCGGGCGCATCACGCTCGACGGCCATGATCTTGCCGATCTGACGCTTGCAAGTTTGCGCGCCAATATCGCGCTGGTCAGCCAGGAAGTCGTGCTGTTCAACGACACGATTTCAGCCAATATCGCCTACGGCCAGATGCGCGAAGTGCCGGAGGCGGAAATCATAGCCGCTGCGCATGCCGCGCATGCGATGGAATTTATACGCGACATGCCGGAGGGATTGAACACACTGGTAGGCGAACGCGGCGTAAAGCTTTCCGGAGGCCAGCGTCAGCGCATCGCGATAGCCAGGGCCATCCTCAAGGACGCGCCGATTCTCATTCTAGACGAAGCCACGTCCGCGCTGGACAGCGATTCCGAACGCCAGGTCCAGGCGGCGCTGGAAACCCTGATGCTGGGGCGCACCTCACTGGTCATTGCGCACCGATTGTCCACTATCGAAAGGGCGGACCGGATTGTCGTTCTCCAGAAGGGCGAGATAGTCGAGACTGGAACACACGCCGAATTGCTGGCAATGAACGGCGTGTATGCGCGGCTGCACCGCATCCAGTTTGCCAATGTCAACTAGAGCAGGTATTGGGGCTAACGTATCAGGGAACTGTTTTAGCACCCTCCGGAACTTGGCGCAAATAGGCATCGATTTGGATGCCGATATTTTTAACCGGATAGTTCGCGGCACGGTTTGTAATTTCTTTTATGTAACCATCCAGGTTCGATGCGGTTAACTGATGATCGCCATTTTTCATCCAGTGCAGCATTTCAGAGTTAATGCGCTGATGATAGTGAAATGTATCCTTATAGTTCGCTATATCATCAAGAAACGATTCCGATTCGAAACCGAATATCTTCACGTTGCCGTATTTCCCGCTCTCTCGCACCACAAACCTCAAGGTTTCAAGATACACTTCAAAGGCTTGTGGATCGCTTTGTTTTTCGATGGCAAAGCTCAAACGCGAATAAGGCGGAAAAAACAGATAAAAATTGACCTCCGGGTGCTTGACTGCGTATTTCAACAAGTAGTCCCTGAACACAATTTTGCGCCTT
>LSLI01000152.1 GCA_001577345.1 Candidatus Gallionella acididurans | reverse complement strand
ACTAGGAGGCGCCTTATTACAGGGCTCTGCTCACGAAACAGAAAAAATCGCACACAAAGAATGATTTTCTGAGTTTGAAGCCGTAAGAGCCGAAGTGCTGACGGCTGATACCAAAAATAGACTCGAATTGATTGCGCCCCATACCCGCCATAATTCATCGGTGAGTCGACTATGCGGACGAATCACGTGGGGCAGGCACTTGAGTCGCATCGATTTCAAACAAAACGCATATTCATGAAAGGGGGTTTCAGTCATTCAAATCTAAAATCTGTCGGGCTGCAGTGAATCGCTTTAAGTCGTTTTTTGACTTAATGAAAATTTTCTAAATTACAAAAATAAAATTACAAAAAATTGGGGGAAACATGAAAAAATTGACGGGGGTGAAATTAGCATTGTGCTTGGGCATAGGGATTTGCACCGGCCCATCGGCGTATGCCGTGAACTGGTTTGATGTACAAACAATCTCCCTGCCGGAATGGGGCAACGGTAAAGTGATCGGATTTCTTCAGCCCGTATACACAAATATAGCCGCCAATCCGGCCAGCAATGGTCAAACAGGGAAATTCAACCTGGTTGCGCCGACTTTCGATAAAAGCTCTCAACTCTTTATGCAACGCGCCAGGTTGTTTGTGCGCGGCAGCATTAATCCCGATATTTCTTACTACGTGGGCACGGAGATGGGAGAAAACGGGTACGACTATTCATTTGGCAGATATGCCCCAAGAATCATCGACGCGAACATGGTGTTCAGCAACATGATACCGGGAGTGCGTTTTGAAGTGGGTAATATCCGTGCGCCAGGCCCTGAAGGCGCAATGGAAGGTTTCATGGATTTTAATTTTCTTGATCTCTTCCCAACCGGCATAACACAGTTGATGCAGCCGACGTTTTATACCGTGAACCCATCCACACCTTATAAGATTGCTGCTCCCGGTACAAAAGATGGGTACTCGATACCAGGAGCGCATGTTTCCGGCAATAACGGGTTTCGTTACCCTGGCGTGCAGGCGGAGAATTGGTTTATGGGTACGCGGAATATCGAAGTTGCTTATGGTGTGATGCTGGCCGAGTATGGCAGACTGGATGATACCGGCACATTAAACGGCCCCATTGTTGCCGGGCGTTTACAAGCATCCTACCTGTTAGACGATGCGGGCGGAAGATTTTTTCGCAATGATTTGACAGGTTTCGTCTGGGCACAACAGGCGCATCCTTCCATGAACGGTGTGTCGAATGGCATGACACGCGACGGTTTTGGTATGACCTATCGGAACGGCTATATGCAACGCGGTGGCACCAATGTGAAAGCCGAATATTTCGAAGGCAGCGGCAATATCGCTGCACCTGCAGTTTTCAACCAGTTTCCAGGTTCTACCCCAGCGCAGTACGATCAAACCGTGTATGCCGGCAGCAGCAACAAGGCGCATGGTTACGCCATGTCGGCCGGCATGTTCATGAACGCGCACACGGAATTTGTGATGCGCTACGATTACTATGACCGTTTGCCGAATTTGGCTCCCACGGAAAGGGTATTCAAGAACATTTCTACCGCTGCTGTGTACCACATCACACCGATGACAAAGATAGTGATGGATTATGTCTATCGGTCAATTTCCATTCCCAATGCATCGGCAATAGCAGTGGCACAGCGTCCACTGGCCGAATCAACCACTCAATCTATTGGCAATCAAATCGATATCTGGGCGGTTTATGCCTTTTAAGCTGAATGGCGGGATTATGAATAATAAATTAATAAAAATGGGGGATGAAGTTTAGTGAAATGAAATATTATCACCAAGGTCCCGCCCGCCATCCTGGTTCAAGCCACGCCGCCCTGCCCCTTCAAATTGGCTGGAATTCGTGAGCAACGAACTGTCGGGCGCCAGGACAATTTAACCAAAGGAGAAATCAATGAGTAACAAATTAAAACTGGCGGTGCTAGCCGTCACCGCATTAATAATGTTTCAGGATATGCCATCTGTCTTCGCCCAGGAAATCTCGGCGGAAAACACCATGCCACCCTTGCAGATCGTCAATCAAACCGGCATCAAGGTGGTTGTGCAAATCAATCACGCAGATATCATCCCTAAGAACGGCATAAGCAAGCAGGTTATGGCTGTCAAAAATCTCTACGACCAGTACACCGCCCTTGGCATGAAACCCGGGAAAGACTACGAAATTGTCCTGGTCTTCAGGGCAGACGGGGCCCAGTTCCTGCTGACCGACGAGGCATACGATCTCAAGGTTCCCCAGCCTCATCCCAAGGGGAACTCCAGCATGGCAATGATCGAAGTCATGCAAAAGGGCGGAGTGAAAATGTACGAGTGTGGAACGGCCATGAAACTGAAGGGCTATGAGGTTAAGGATATTCTGCCCTCCAGCCGCATTGTCGTATCCGGCATCGGTGCCATCATTGACCTCGAAAAATCTGGTTACCTTATGGTTACGCCATAAATCGCAGATAATTTAATTTTCGGCTGAAACTGATCAGGGGTCGCCAGCAAGTCCTGAAATTAACAATTTATTCTAAGTGACGCACCCGGAAGTATCTGAACATCGCGCCTGAATGCGCCCAGTATGGTTATCTAAAGTGCAATAAATCGAAATTATTTGAAAGGATACAAGTATGAAATTTATGCCAGCAATCACATTTTCAGCAATATTTTTTTCTGCAATAGCCTCGGCTGGCGCGGCCCCGGATCCCCATCTTGAAAAAGCCATTCAGGATGGCAGCCAACTCTATTCCCATCAGACCTTCGCGGGCAACGGCAGAACATGCGAGACTTGCCATGTCAACGGCGGGGTCGGACCCGGAAAGACCCCGGACGGAAAGTCCATACCCAGCCTCGCCAATGCGGCGACGATCTTTCCCCGTTTTAATCCGAAGGCCGGCAAGGTTCTGACACTGGAAGACCAGATTCGAGGTTGCGTTAACGGGGGATTGCAAGGCACCCCGCCAGCTTACGGTAGCGATGTACTTTCGAACCTTGTCAGCTATGTGACCTCCCTCTCCCAAGGCAAGCCCATCGCCATGGGTGGAAAACCTGAATAGCCTGCAGGAAAAATCGATGCATTTATAAAAGCATCTATATGTTTTTATATAAATATTTATTGTTTGCAGTGGAGATAAAATGAATCCTGTACGTAGAACCTTACTAAAAAGCATCGTTACGGTTGGAATGCTGGCGTCCGCGATTTCAGTTAGCCTGGTCAAACCTGCAGCAGCGCTGGTCGCGAGCTGGAACAAGAACGCTTTTTCCGCAAAAACTATTGCGGACGCCATGAAGGAAGCGGGATACAGCGGTGCTGCAGAAAGTGGCGACATTCTGCTCAAGGTTCCCGATATTGCGGAAGACGGCGCTATCGTACCGTTGGAAGTCACCAGCAATATTCCCGGGACCACATCCATCGCAATTTTTGCAGAAAAAAACCCCAATCCGCTGGTTGCAGACATCCAGTTTTCCAATGGTGCGCTGCCATACATCTCAATGCACATCAAGATGGCCGAAACCTCTTTCGTCAGGGTGGCCGTGAAGGCCGGGGACAAGATTTACGCGCAAAGCAAGGAAGTCAAAGTGACGCTTGGCGGTTGTGGTGGCTAATTCGGTTAGAGCAAAACCTGCCTGATTTACCGATTTGAAAGGATGTTGAAATGGATAACGAAATGAAAATGCGAGCGACGATGCAAGGCGATGTCGCTGATGTCAAGGTGTTGATAAAGCACATTATGGAAACAGGACTGCGCAAGGATCCGACAACCAAGCAATTCATCCCTGCGCATTTTATAAACCAAGTCGTTGCCTCGTTGAATGGCGTGACGGTGCTGGATATGCAATGGGGCGTAGCTGTCTCGAAAAATCCCTTTTTCGGTTTCAAGGTCAAAGGCGCAAAACCTGGCGACAAGATAACAGTTAACGCCGTTGATAATCTCGGCACCAAATTTTACGGCGAAACGGCTGTAGCCTGAGCGAGGCACACAGATGAGGTGGAAAAAGACACTTGTGTTTCTGGGGGGGCTGCTTGGCGCCGTTTGTGCCTATGCCGGCCCGGCTGAAGATCGTAGCGCCTTGATTG
>LSLI01000151.1 GCA_001577345.1 Candidatus Gallionella acididurans | reverse complement strand
ATCATTACAGGAAGGTTTTTCCTTACATCAGCTTCGAAAGTTATGTCTACGGGGCGCTCACCATGAATACCGAGGCCAAGAAACAGTATGACGACATCATGGCTTTCCCCCCATTTGCAATAGACATGGATGAAGCAAGGAAGGAATGGGAAAAGCCGTTCAAGAATGGCAATCGGTTCACATCCTGCTTCCCCGACGGGGGGCGCAATGTTGCCGGGAACTATCCTTATTTCGATAACGCCACCCATGAAGTAATAACCTTCGAAAAAGCCATCAACATCTGTCTTGAAACAAACCGGGAGCAGCCGCTGGAATACGGCAGCTCAGAAATGGGATTGCTGACCTCATATGCCAAAAGTCTTTCCGACGGCACGAAAGTCAATGTCAAGGTGGAAGGAACCGGTGCACTCGCCGCCTATGAAAATGGCAAGAAATATTATTACACGCAGCGCGGTAAACAAAAATATTCCTGCGCAAACTGCCATATCGACAAAGTCGGAAAGTTCATACGAGGTGACCAAATCTCCATGATGGTCGGCCAAGCAACTCATTGGCCGGTGTTCCTGTCCGGAACTGAGGTGACGACACTGCAAAAACGCTTCCAGGCATGCAACAGAAATATCGGTGCCCAGCCTTCAAAGATAGGCAGCAAGGAATATGATGACCTTGAATATTTCCTGACTTACATGAGTAACGGCCTGCCCATGCAGACCCCGGTTTTTCGCAAATGAATTATCTTATTGAAATCCTTCCGGGAGTATCTTTATGTCCATGAGTCGTCGTGAATTCTTGCAGATACTGGCTGCTGCCGCAGCTGCGGGATTGGCGCTCGACAGCCGCGGGGCTCAGCTGGCAACGAACAGCGGCAACTTTTACGAACTGCCTCCATTTGGCAATGTTTCCCTGCTGCACATAACTGATTGCCATGCTCAACTACTGCCGATTTACTTTCGAGAGCCTGATGTCAATATTGGCTTGGGCCAAAGCCTTAACAAGGCACCTCATCTGGTAGGTGAACATCTGTTGAAAGCCTTCGGCATCCGGCCCGGAACGCCAGATGCCTATGCTTTCACCTGTCTGGATTTCGCGCAAGCCGCCCGCACCTATGGAAAAGTGGGTGGGTTTGCGCAAATGGCGACTCTGGTGAAAAAAATCCGTGCCAGCCGCCCCGGCTCTTTGCTGCTCGACGGAGGTGATTCCTGGCAAGGTTCCGCCACTGCCCTCTGGACCAAAGGCCAGGATATGGTCGACGCCTGCAAACTTCTGGGCGTTGACGTGATGACGGGCCACTGGGAGTTCACGCTGGGTGCCGAACGGGTCAAGCAAATCGTCGACAACGACTTCAAGGGCAAGATCGATTTTCTCGCGCAGAACATCAAAACCGTCGATTTTGGCGATCCGGTCTTCCAGCATTATGTGATCAAGCCGATCAACGGCGTGCCAGTCGCCATCATCGGCCAGGCGTTTCCCTACACACCCATCGCCAATCCGAGGTACATGATGCCCGATTGGAGTTTCGGCATCCAGGAAGACAGCATGCAGCAGGTCGTCAATGAAGCCCGCGCCAAGGGAGCAGCCGTAGTCGTGCTTCTGTCCCACAACGGCATGGATGTCGACCTGAAAATGGCGAGCCGTGTCAGCGGCATTGACGCCATTATGGGCGGACATACTCATGACGGGATGCCGGCACCGACAATAGTGAAAAATTCAGGCGGCCAGACCCTGGTGACCAATGCGGGTTCCAATGGCAAGTTTCTCGGCGTGCTTGATCTGGATGTCAAGAATGGCAAGGTCACTGGTTTTAAATACAAGCTTCTGCCGGTGTTTGCGAATCTCATCGAGCCCGACGTGGAAATGGTGGCCTTGATCGAAAAGGTGCGCGCACCCTTTGAAGGGAAGCTGTCCGAAAAGCTTGCGATCACCGAAGGCACCTTATACCGCCGGGGAAATTTCAACGGCACTTTCGACCAACTGATCCTTGATGCGCTGATGGAAGTCAAAGGGGCGGACGCGGCGTTTTCTCCGGGATTCCGCTGGGGCACATCGCTTCTGCCCGGCGAAGCCATCACCATGGAACATCTGATGGACCAGACCGCAATCACCTATCCCCAGACCATGCTGACAGAAATGAGCGGGGAAACCATCAAGGCCATTCTGGAAGATGTTCTCGACAATCTGTTTAATCCTGATCCCTACAAGCAGCAGGGAGGCGATATGGTGCGCGTAGGCGCGATCAGCTATACCTGCGATTTGCGCCAGGGGTTCGGCAAACGCATCAACAATATGATGCTCAAGGGCAAGCCGATTGATCCGGGAAAAAAATACAAGGTGGCGGGATGGGCCCCGGTGACTGAAGGTGCCACAGGAGAACCGATCTGGGATGTGGTAGCGAGCTACCTGCGGGACAAAAAGGTAATCACCCCGCGCAAGCTCAACCTGCCAAAACTGCTCGGCGTAACCGGAAATGACGGTATAGGCTAATGAGTTTAAGTGTTATCAACCGAAGGGAGAATAATGTATGAAAACGATATTGAAAAAACTGGTCCTGATTGCTTCCTTGTGCACTCTGCTTCCGATGATGTCTGCGAGCGCGGACGATGATTCGTTTGCGCCCGGTGGAACAGCGATAGATCGGCACACCGAGAGGTTTCACAACCTGAAAATCATCATGGATCTCAAGGCCAAAGATATAGACACAGTCAAATATGCCACCATGGTTGTCTCGCGCATCATAGAACACCCGGGCACGAATCTGGTAGTGATTGTCGAAGGGCCCTTCGTTTCAGTGTTTGCGAAGAAGAACTATCTCGATCACCAGGGGATAGTCGATCAATGGGCAGAGTTTGCAAAAAATGGAGTGCATGTGGAGTTCTGCGGAAATTCGGTACAGAGCGCCGGGCTGACACCCTCGGATATGGAAGGGCTTTCCGGGAAAAACCCTGCCGTTGTGAATTCAGGAGCCTACCCCTCTATTGCGCACTATGAAACACTCGGATACAAGCTCGTTGTCCCTATCCTGATGCCTTCACCAGCCAAATGAAGCGGTTCATAAATATACATTTAAACACATGTACCCTGTCACAAATAATTCTAGATCTCGATGGGATGGTTATATTTTTTTGGAACACGAAAACCCCGAAATATCTTTAAAATCACCGGCCTTGCCAAGAGTGCCTTACAGCAGTTCTTTGCATTTCCAGGACGGGGGAAATCGGCCAATTCGATTGAAATAACGGCATCATAAAAATAGTTTGCCGGACGTCATTAGGTAATGGCAAGTAGTAAAACTTTCGGGCGTAGCATCGGAAATACACCAATGTGAGTTTGATGGTAATTTTAACTCGCGCCCATTCACAACAACAAACTCAAGGAAAAAAAATGAAATTGATGGCACGTATTGTACTGATCCTCTCCGCTTCTTCTGCCATGACTGCTTTGTTGCCAGCGGTTTCCGCCTGGGCGGATACTGCACCCACGATTCATATTGACGTCCCGGTCACAATCAAAGAGGCCAAGGTCGTTTTCAACATGGATCATGCCGCGTTCAACGGCGATACACCTGTTGGTCTCAAGCACATGACTCTCTTGCTCAAACGGTTCCAGCAAACCGGCAGCACATTAAGCCTGGTCGGAGTATTTCATGGAGATGCCGGATACATGCTGCTTAACGACGAAGCTTATAACAGAGTGCGCAAAACCAGCACCGGGAACCCATACAAAAACATGGTCGAAGACCTGATCAAACAGGGTGCCCAGATCGAAGAGTGTGGCGTTTCCATGAAAGCGAACAATTGGGGCAATGAAAACCTTTTGCCCGGCGTGAAAGTGAATTCCGGTGCCATCGGCAGGATAATTCAGCTGGTGCAGGAAAATTACGTCATGATTCAGCCCTGACCAGGCTGAACTTGGTGGTCAGGCACGGGGCCCAGCGCTAAATAGCCGGCTGTCCAACTCGCGTCCGGGAGTGCCCGGCTGCGCGGGCAGCTTTCCTGCAATTCGTTTGTATTGGTCATCACACAACAGTTGCCTTGCCACGGCGTCATCTTCTTAATGGGATGACGTACCATATCCCAATTCTCGACAGGCTCAGTGTGTCATACACCTA
>LSLI01000150.1 GCA_001577345.1 Candidatus Gallionella acididurans | reverse complement strand
CCTCAGCTTCCAGGCACAGGTCGCGCAGTTCCTGCAGCGATGCCACGCCGTGTTTCTTGAGCTTCTGCTTCATCATCATCGTCGCCATGGATTCCATGCCGGGAAGCATCTGCACCATCACCGGCATCGGCACCGGCATCGGCATCGCGGGATTGGCCAGCGGACTGATCATCACGCTGGACAAATCCTTGCGCAGCAGCTGCAGCCCGTAGAAGGTGAAAAACACCTGCACTTCATAGCCCAGGGCAGCCGCGGTCGAAGCAAGTATGAATGGCGGATAGGCCATGTCCAGCGTGCCCTTGGTCGCAATGATTGCCATTTTTTTTGTCGTCATGTTTCCCCCTCAAGTTTGGTTTGGAATCGAAGCAGCAACTTACTTTTTCTTCATGTAAAACGTGTAGGAGCCGCTCGCTTCTTCCATTCCAAGCAGGCTGTTGCCGGTCTGGTCGGCGAAGGCCTGCATATCCTTGACCGCGCCACAATCGGTCGCAACCAGCTTCAGCACCTGCCCGGAAGCCATGTCAGAGAGGGCCTTTTTGGTTTTCAGGATAGGCAGGGGGCAAGACAAGCCGCTCGCATCAAATTCTTTGTCAAAGTTCATTATTTCATCTCCTGCAAGTTATTTAATTACTGCGAAATTGACTTTCGTCATCATGTTGAAACAATGACTACGGTAACCATTATAAGAATAAGCAACCAACCAGCGTCCATACCCACAATGGGTTCGTGGAATAGCCCATTAGGGTTATTTTAATTTTAGTCGCTTATTCTAGTCACTATTTGCGCTGTGCCAACAACTTGTTGCGCTTGCGCAATTTACCACGCAACTGAATGTACAACACGCTTGCATACATGCCGGAAACTCCTGGCATTTTCGGCAGATTGGAGTCTTGGCGATGATATGCGGTTGAGCGGCCTTCACCACTATGATATTGAGGTCAATGGCGCAGAAGGAGTAGAATCACCCGCTTGCACAGTTTGGCTAACCAGCAAGCCGGAGAAAAAACAATCAGGATGGACATGGTCGGTATATTTCCGCTGGATATTGCTGACGCTATTATCGTGTCCTTGATGGCTCTGGGATTGATGGGGCTGGCACTGCAGCACAGCCCGCACCTCATCACCAATATCATTTTCCCGCTTGGCGCGATCGCCTCGCTGGCGCTTGCCGCAACCGGTTTTTGGGCGCTCGGCGAGCCTGTCAGCCATACCGTATTGCCGCTGGGCCTGCCGGGTCTGCCGCTGCATCTCAGTCTCGATCCGCTCTCCGCATTCTTCCTTATCCTGCTGGGTGGGGCATCATTCGGCGTGTCAATATTCAGTGCCGGTTATTTCAAATCCATGCCGGGCAATACGCTGGGCTTGCTGTGCCTTGAATATCACCTGTTTCTGGCCAGCATGGCGCTGGTATTGCTGGCCGACGATGCCTACATGTTCATGGTGGCGTGGGAAACCATGGCCTTGTCTTCCTATTTCCTGGTCACCACCGACCACCATGTTCCCGACATCCGCAAGGCCGGTTTTTTGTATCTGCTGATTGCGCACGTCGGGGCGATCGCTATCCTGCTCAGTTTTGGCGTGATGCAGGGCGGGCATGGAATCGGCGCTTATACCTTTGCGGCGATGCGCGAGGCGCATCTGTCCGCGTTCTGGGCATCGGTGGCGTTTCTGCTGGCGTTGTTCGGCTTCGGCGCAAAAGCGGGCTTATTGCCGCTGCACGTCTGGCTGCCCGAAGCGCACCCGGCTGCGCCCTCGCCGGTATCCGCACTGATGAGCGGCATCATGCTCAAAACGGCGATCTACGGCATCCTGCGCGTCACCTTCGATCTGCTCGCCAATTCGTTGAATGGGCAGCAATGGTGGTGGGGTGTACTGGCGCTGGCGCTGGGTCTGATCACCGCGATCTTCGGCGTGATGTTCGCCGCCGTGCAGGGCGACATGAAACGGCTGCTGGCTTATTCCTCGATCGAGAATATCGGGCTGCTGCTGGTGGGGATAGGCCTGGCCATCATCTTCCACGTCTATGGCAAGGACACCCTCGCCGCCCTGTCGCTGACCGCGACGCTGTACCACAGCCTGAACCACGCGTTCTTCAAGAGCCTGCTGTTCGTCGGCACCGGATCTATCCTGCATGCAACCGGCGAGCGCAACATGGGACGCATGGGCGGATTGATCCATCAAATGCCGTGGGTCGCGGTGCTGATGCTGGTCGGCGTGCTGTCGATTTCCGGCCTGCCGCCTTTCAATGGTTTCGTTTCGGAATGGCTGTTGCTGCAGGCCTTCCTGCTGTCGCCGGGCCTGCCCAACAGTTACATCAATATGCTGATACCGGTGGCGGCGGGAGTGATCGCGCTGGCCGCCGCACTGGCGGCCTATGTAATGGTGAAATTCTACGGGGTCATTTTCCTCGGCCAGACGCGCGGCGAGGTGCGGGAACATGCACACGATGCCGGCATCCGGGAACGCATCGGGTTAAGCTGGCTGGCATTGGCTTGCGTGGTGCTTGGACTGGCACCGGTATATGTGGTGCGGCAACTCGACCTGGTGACGCAGATGTTGGTTGGCAAAGGACTGGGCAACGCCACCCCGGGCTGGCTCTTCCTCGCCCCGGTTGACATGGAGCGAGCCAGTTACAGCCCGGTGTTTTTCCTGCTGGCGGTGCTGGGCGTGATGCTGGTGACCGCGCTGGTGGTGCACTATTTCTATCACGGCCGGTTGCGCCGCGGCCCGGCATGGGACTGCGGCTATCCCGAACAAACTTCGCGCATGCAGGACACTGCCGAGGGATTCGGCCAGCCGATCCGGCGCATCTTCGAACCGTTCTTCCGCATCGAAAGCGAGTTGCCTGACGCCTTCGATACGCATCCGCGCTATCACGGCCGCAGCGAAGACCGTCTCTGGTACGCGCTGTATCTGCCGATCAAACGCATCACCGAAAAACTCTCGTCCTGGGCATCGCTGCTGCAGCACGGGCGCATCCATCTGTACCTGACATATACTTTTGTGACGCTGCTCGTGTTGCTGGCGTTTGTATGATGAGCACGAATCAGGCCCTCGGCATCCTGTTGCAAATCTACCAGTCGCTGCTGGTCGTGGCGCTGGCGCCTTTGCTGACCGGCTGGGTGAACCAGTGCCGCGCCTGGTTGCAAAACCGCTCCGGCCCCGGCGTGATGCAACCCTATCGCACATTGCGCAAGCTGTTCCACAAGGATGCGGTGATGGCCTATAACGCCTCCCTGCTGTTTCGAGCCACGCCCTATATCCGGTTCGGCTGCATGTGGCTGGCGGCCGCCATCATTCCCATCATCGCGGTGGATCTGCCGTTCTCGCCCGCCGCCGACGTGATCGCGCTGGTCGGCGTGTTTGCGCTGGCACGGGTATTCATCGCACTCGCGGCAATGGATATCGGCACCGCATTCGGCACGCTAGGCGCGCGGCGCGAGATGCTGGTGTCTTTCCTTGCCGAACCGGCACTGCTGATGGTGTTCTTCACCGCCTCGATGATCAGCCACTCGACGCAGCTGCCGCGCATCGTGGAAGCGCTGGCGCAGCACCAGTTTGTGCTGTATCCCAGTCTTGCGTTTGCGGGACTGGCATTCCTGATCGTGCTGCTGGCCGAAAATGCGCGCATCCCGGTGGACAATCCCGCCACGCATCTGGAATTGACCATGATCCACGAGGCGATGATCCTGGAATATTCCGCGCGCCACCTGGCGCTGGTGGAATGGGCAAGCAGCCTCAAGCTGTTCGCCTATATTGCCATCGGCATCGCGCTGTTCCTGCCCTACGGCATTGCCGAGGTCGGCGCGATGGCGGGAAACTGGGGGAGCGCGCTGCCGCTGGCCATCATCGCGCTGCTGGTGAAGCTGATACTGGCCGGCGCCGCACTGGCTTTGCTGGAAGCGCTGCTCGCCAAGATGCGCATCTTCCGTGCGCCGGAGTTTTTGGGCACGGCATTTTTGCTGGCGGTGCTGGGTTTGCTGATACATTTTCTACTGGGCGCATGACGATGCCTTACAGCATACAAATCATCAATCTGCTAGCATCCCTGCTGCTGCTGATCGCGTTCGCGATGTTGTCGCAGCGGCGCATCCTTTCCCTGATCAACCTGTTTGCCTGGCAGGGGC
>LSLI01000149.1 GCA_001577345.1 Candidatus Gallionella acididurans | reverse complement strand
CTTTGGAGGCAGAGTTTGCGGGGAAAGTGAAGTGCGTGTTTATTGATCCGCCGTACAACACCGGCAGCGCGTTCACGCATTACGACGACGGGGTGGAGCATTCGATCTGGCTGTCGCTGATGCGCGACCGGCTGGAGATTATCCGGCGGCTGTTGTCGGAGGATGGTTCGCTGTGGATCACGATTGATGATAACGAGGCGCATTATCTGAAGGTATTGTGCGATGAGGTGTTTGGACGACGGAATTTTGTTGTCAATGCTCTCTGGCAAAAGCGCACTTCGCCTGATGCGCGTCTCTCTATCGGTGATGCACATGACCATATCTTGATATATGCCAAGAGCAAGGATCGATTCTCACTGAATCGGCTGTCTCTATCAGAAGAACAAACTTCTCAGTTTAAAAACCCAGATAATGATTCTCGTGGTTCGTGGACATCTACTGATTTTACCGCACAAGGTTGGCGACCTAATCAGATGTACAAAATAACGACCACAGCCGGAGTTGAATATGAGCCGCCTGCGGGGCGGTGTTGGTCGAATATAGAAAGTGAATTTAAGCGACTGCTTTCTGAGAATAGGCTTTGGTTCGGAAAAGATGGTGCGGCTCGCCCTCGCGTGAAAAATTTCCTCTCTGAGCACGAAGGTGTCCGCGCTTGGTCTTGGTGGTCAAATGCTGAAGTTGGGCATAACCAAGAGGCAAAGAAAGAAATCAATACTTTGTTTGGTGCCGATTCGTTCGACACACCTAAGCCAGAACGGCTAATTCATAGAATCATCGAGCTTGCCACCAACCCCAACGACCTCGTCCTTGATTCCTTCGCCGGTTCCGGCACCACCGGCGCGGTGGCGCACAAGATGGGTCGCCGCTGGATCATGGTGGAGCTGGGCGAGCATTGCCACACGCACATCATTCCGCGTCTGCAAAAGGTGATCGACGGCGAAGACCAAGGTGGCATCAGCAAGGCAGTGAACTGGCAAGGGGGCGGCGGCTTCCGCTATTACAAACTCGCGCCCAGTCTGTTGCGGCAGGATGCTTACGGGCAGTGGGTGATCAACAAGGAATACAACGCGGAGATGCTGGCACAAGCCCTGTGCAAGCTGGAGGGGTTCACCTATGCGCCCTCTGACGCGCATTACTGGATGCACGGGCATTCCACCGAGCGGGATTTTATCTACGTTACCACGGCGAACCTGAACCACGAGCAGTTGCAGCAGCTTTCCGATGAAGTGGGGGCGGAGCGCAGCCTGTTGGTGTTGTGCACCGCTTTCCGTGGGCGGGGCGATTACCCGAATCTCACAGTGAAGAAGATTCCCAAGCAGGTGCTGTCGCGCTGCGAATGGGGGCATGACGATTATTCGTTGCAGGTTGAGAATTTGCCGAAAGCTCCGCCACAAGCCCCTTCGACAGACTCAGGGCGAACGGGTGGTATGGCAAAAGGGCGTGCTGTGAATGTAGCGCAGGGCGGTTTGTTTGATGAGGGGGAGGCATGAGCAAGAAACGCGAAGTTTCCCTCGTTCGCTCGTCGGCGGCTGAATATCTGACCTTTGTGGCAGCCACCGGCCAGGGGGGCGTGGAGGCGGTGTTTGCGGACGAAAACGTCTGGCTGACGCAGAAGATGATGGGGCAGCTTTACGACGTGGCAACCCACACCATCAACTACCATCTGAAAAGAGTTTTTGCCGACAGCGAGTTGCAGGAAGATGCAGTTATTCGAAATTTTCGAATAACTGCCGCCGACGGAAAGAGCTACGATACCCGGCACTACAACCTGGCCGCGATCATCGCCGTGGGTTACAAGGTCAACTCCGAGCGCGCGGTGCAGTTCCGCAAATGGGCAACCGGCATCGTCGAGGAGTTTGCCGTCAAGGGTTTTGCGATGGACGACGAGCGTCTGAAAAGCGGCGGTTCGGTTCTGACGGAAAAATACTTTGAGGAACAGCTCCAGCGCGTCCGCGAGATACGCCTGTCCGAGCGCAAGTTCTACCAGAAGATCACCGACATCTACGCCACCGCCATCGACTACGACGTGACGGCGCAGGCTACCCAACGCTTTTTTGCCACGGTGCAGAATAAGCTGCACTGGGCCATTCATGGGCAGACGGCCGCCGAACTCATCCAGGCGCGAGCCGATGCCGAAAAAGCCAACATGGGGCTGACGACATGGAAAGATGCACCCGGGGGGAAAATCCAGAAATTCGATGTGGTGGTCGCCAAGAACTATCTGACTGAACATGAAATGGCGCAACTCACCCGGCTGGTGTCCGCCTATCTGGACGTGGCGGAAGACATGGCGCTGCGCAAGATTCCCTTGACCATGCAGGATTGGGAAACGCGCCTGAACCGCTTTCTCGCCGCTGCTGACCGCGAAATTTTGCAGGACGCGGGCAGGGTGACGGCGGAAATCGCCAGGGCTCACGCCGAAAGCGAGTTCGAGAAATATCGCGTCGCGCAAGACAGGTTGTTCGAGAGCGATTTCGACCGCCTGGTGAAGCAGTTGGAGCAGGATGGGAAGAAGAACGCAGGGAGCTCCAAATGAACCGCCACGTCAATGCCATCGCCGGACGATTGAGTTTGCGCGCGCCGCAACGCCGCTCGCTGGAGATTCTGGATCGCATCACCGAGATCACGCCACCCGGCAAGGATGTTGACCTTGCATCCTTGCTGGAGATTATCCGCAGCGAGTTTCCTTCGGTCACTGATTTCGAACGGGAGTTTCCGTCGTTGTGTTTTGCCTTGGCAACGGGTGTGGGCAAGACGCGGCTGATGGGGGCTTTCATCTCCTATCTGCACTTGGCGCACGGCATCAACAATTTCTTCGTGCTGGCGCCGAACCTGACCATTTACAACAAGCTGATTGCAGATTTCAGCGATCGCACGCACCCGAAATATGTGTTCAAGGGTATCTCGGAATTCGCCATTGACGCGCCTTCCATCATCACCGGCGACAACTACGACCAGCACGATCCGGCCAGCGGCACGCTGTTCGGCGGGGTGCGCATCAATATTTTCAATATCTCGAAAATTAATTCCGAGGTGCGCGGCGGCAAGGCTCCGCGCATCAAGCGGCTGTCGGAATATATCGGCGAGAGTTACTTCGATTATCTGGCCGGGTTGCCCGATTTGGTGTTGCTGATGGATGAGTCGCACCGTTACCGCGCGAGTGCCGGTATCAAAGCGATCAATGAACTGAAGCCGATTCTGGGACTGGAGCTAACGGCGACGCCGTTCGTGGAAAGTACCAGAGGACCAGTGCAGTTCAAGAACGTCATTCTGGATTATCCGCTGGGCAAGGCGATGGAAGATGGTTTTGTGAAAGAGCCTGCCGTGGTGACACGCAAGAATTTCAATCCGGCGGGGATGTCGCCGGAAGAGATAGAGCGCATGAAGCTGGAAGACGGCGTGCGCCTGCATGAGAGCGTGAAGGTGGAACTGGAAACCTATGCCCGCGAAACCGATAACAAGATCGTCAAGCCTTTCCTGCTGGTCATTGCGCGGGATACGACCCATGCAAGTCAACTGTTGGCGTTGATCCAGTCGGATGGTTTTTTCGAGGGACGCTACACAGACAAGGTCATCCAGGTGGATTCGAGCCGTACCGGTGCCGAAGAAGAGGAAATGATCGAGCGGCTGCTGAAGGTAGAGCATACCGATGAACCGACCGAGATCGTCATTCACGTGAACATGCTGAAAGAAGGCTGGGACGTAACCAACCTCTACACTATCGTGCCGTTGCGCGCTGCCAATGCGCGCACCCTGATCGAGCAGTCCATCGGGCGCGGCCTGCGCCTACCCTATGGCAAACGCACTGGCGTGACGGCGGTGGACAGGCTGAACATCGTCGCGCACGACAAATTTCAGGAAATCATTGATGAGGCGAACCGCCCTGATTCCGCCATCCACCTGAAGGCGGTGGTTCTGGATAACGAAGATTTCAGCCAGAAGACGATGACGATGGTTTCGCAATCGCAGCTTGCTTCCATGTTGGGGTTGAAGCCAGCCAATGCGACTGGCAGCACCAAGGTGACAGGGCAGGATGTGCAGCCTGCCTTCACCAAGCCGGAAGAGCAGAAGGTGGCACAAATCGCCTACGAGGTGATCCGCAAGCTTGAGGATCAGCCTGCGACCGTGCCGACACTGGCGCACT
>LSLI01000148.1 GCA_001577345.1 Candidatus Gallionella acididurans | reverse complement strand
CCTTGGAGGCGGAGTTTGCGGGAAAGGTGAAGTGCGTGTTTATTGATCCGCCGTACAACACCGGCAGCGCATTCACCCATTACGACGACGGGGTGGAGCATTCAATCTGGCTGTCACTGATGCGCGACCGGTTGGAAATTATCCGGCGGTTGCTGTCGGAGGATGGTTCGTTGTGGATCACCATTGATGACAATGAGGCGCATTACCTGAAAGTGTTGTGCGATGAGATTTTTGGGCGTCCGAATTTTGTGGCGAATGTGGTTTGGCAAAAAAAATACACCATATCAAATGATTCTAAGTGGCTCGCGGAAAACCACGATCACGTCTTGATTTACGCTGTGAACAAAGAACTTTGGCGGCCTAACAGGCTTGAACGTACCGCCGAAATGGACAATCGGTATCGGAATCCAGACAACCACCCAAAGGGTCCGTGGAAAGCGACACCTTTATATGCAAAACGAACTGGCTCTGAAAAGGAGCAAGCATTTTCTTTTCAATTTAAAAATGGTGTTGTATGGACATCACCGCGAGGAACTTCCCCTAGATTTCCAGCAGACACTCTCCGAAAAATGGATGCGAACGATGAAATTTGGTTCGGGAGTGATGGCACCGCAAACCCCTCAAGAAAGACATTTCTTAACGAACTTAAGATGTCAGCTCCACCAGCGCCTACGATCTGGCTGCATACTGAGGTTGGCAATAATCATGAGGCTCGTGAAGAGGTGAAAGCAATCAACCCAGAGGATTCTTTCGCCACGCCGAAACCGGAAAAATTGCTCAAAAGAATCTTAGAGCTTTCAACCAATCCCGGCGACCTCGTCCTCGACTCCTTCGCCGGTTCCGGCACCACTGGCGCAGTCGCCCACAAAATGGGTCGCCGCTGGATCATGATTGAGCTGGGCGAACATTGCCACACGCACATCATTCCGCGTCTGCAAAAGGTGATCGACGGCGAAGACCAAGGTGGCATCAGCAAGGCAGTGAACTGGCAAGGGGGCGGCGGCTTCCGCTATTACAAACTCGCGCCCAGTCTGTTGCGGCAGGATGCTTACGGGCAGTGGGTGATCAACAAGGAATACAACGCGGAGATGCTGGCACAAGCCCTGTGCAAGCTGGAGGGGTTCACCTATGCGCCCTCTGACGCGCATTACTGGATGCACGGGCATTCCACCGAGCGGGATTTTATCTACGTTACCACGGCGAACCTGAACCACGAGCAGTTGCAGCAGCTTTCCGATGAAGTGGGGGCGGAGCGCAGCCTGCTGGTGTTATGTACCGCTTTCCGTGGGCGGGGCGATTACCCGAATCTCACAGTGAAGAAGATTCCCAAGCAGGTGCTGTCGCGCTGCGAATGGGGGCATGACGATTATTCGTTGCAGGTTGAGAATTTGCCGAAAGCTCCGCCACAAGCCCCTTCGACAGACTCAGGGCGAACGGGTGGTATGGCAAAAGGGCGTGCTGTGAATGTAGCGCAGGGCGGTTTGTTTGATGAGGGGGAGGCATGAGCAAGAAACGCGAAGTTTCCCTCGTTCGCTCGTCGGCGGCTGAATATCTGACCTTTGTGGCAGCCACCGGCCAGGGGGGCGTGGAGGCGGTGTATGCGGACGAAAACGTCTGGCTGACGCAGAAGATGATGGGGCAGCTTTACGACGTGGCAACCCACACCATCAACTACCATTTGAAGAATGTATTTGCCGACAGCGAGTTGCAGGAGGGTGCAGTTATTCGAAATTTTCGAATAACTGCCGCTGACGGCAAAAGCTACGATACCCGGCACTACAGCCTGGCTGCAATCATTGCCGTGGGCTACAAGGTCAACTCTGAACGCGCGGTCCAGTTCCGCAAATGGGCCACCGGCATAGTCGAGGAGTTCGCCGTCAAGGGTTTTGCGATGGACGATGAGCGTCTGAAAAGCGGCGGTTCTGTTCTGACGGAAAAATACTTCGAGGAACAGATCCAGCGCGTCCGCGAGATACGCCTGTCCGAGCGCAAGTTCTACCAGAAGATCACCGACATCTACGCCACCTCCATCGACTACGACGTGACGGCGCAGGCCACCCAACGCTTTTTCGCCACGGTGCAGAACAAGCTGCATTGGGCCATACATGGGCAGACCGCCGCCGAACTCATCCAGGCGCGAGCCGATGCCGAAAAATCCAACATGGGGCTGACGACATGGAAAGATGCACACGGGGGGAAAATCCAGAAATTCGATGTGGTGGTCGCCAAGAACTATCTGACCGAACATGAAATGGCGCAGCTCACCCGGCTGGTGTCCGCCTATCTGGACGTGGCTGAAGACATGGCGCTGCGCAAGATTCCCATGACCATGCAGGATTGGGAAACGCGCCTGAACCGCTTTCTCGCCGCGACTGACCGCGAAATCTTGCAGGACGCGGGCAAGGTGATGGCGGAAATCGCTCACGCCCACGCCGAAAGCGAGTTCGAAAAATATCGCATCGTGCAAGACAGGTTGTTCGAGAGTGATTTCGACCGCCTGGTGAAGCAGTTGGAGCAGGATGGGAAGAAGAACAAAGGGGGCTCCAAATGAACCGCCATGTGAATGCCATCGCCGGGCGCTTGAGTTTGCGTGCGCCGCAGCGCCGCTCGTTGGAGATTTTGGATCGCATCACCGAGATTGCGCCACCCGGCAAGAATGTTGACCTCGCATCCGTGCTGGAGATTATCCGCAGCGAGTTTCCATCGGTGTCCGACTTCGAGCGCGAGTTTCCCTCCTTGTGTTTTGCGCTGGCGACGGGGGTGGGCAAGACGCGGCTGATGGGGGCGTTCATCAGCTATCTGCATCTGGCGCACGGCATCAACAATTTTTTTGTGCTGGCACCGAACCTGACCATTTACAACAAGCTGATCGCGGATTTCAGCGACCGCACGCATCCGAAATATGTGTTCAAGGGCATCTCGGAATTCGCCATTGATGCGCCTTCCATCATCACCGGCGACAACTACGACCAACACGACCCGGCCAGCGGCACGCTGTTCGGCGGGGTGCGGATCAACATTTTCAATATCTCGAAAATCAATTCTGAGGTGCGCGGCGGCAAGGCACCCCGTATCAAGCGGCTGTCGGAATACATCGGCGAGAGTTACTTCGATTATCTGGCCGGGCTGCCCGATCTGGTATTGCTGATGGATGAGTCGCATCGTTACCGTGCCAGTGCCGGTATCAAAGCGATCAATGAGCTGAAGCCGATTCTTGGGCTGGAGCTGACGGCTACACCGTTTGTGGAATCTGCCAAGGGGCCAGTGCAGTTCAAGAACGTCATTCTGGATTACCCGCTGGGCAAGGCGATGGAAGATGGCTTTGTGAAAGAGCCTGCCGTGGTGACACGCAAGAATTTCAATCCGGCGGGGATGTCGCAGGAAGAGATAGAGCGCATGAAGCTGGAAGACGGCGTGCGTTTGCATGAGAGCGTGAAGGTGGAGCTGGAAACTTATGCCCGCGAAACCGATAACAAGATCGTCAAGCCTTTCCTGCTGGTCATTGCGCGGGATACGACCCATGCCGGGCAGTTGCTGGCCTTGATACAGTCGGATGGTTTTTTCGAGGGACGCTACACAGACAAGGTCATCCAGGTGGATTCGAGCCGTACCGGTGCCGAAGAGGAGGAAATGATCGAGCGGCTGCTGAAGGTGGAACACACCGATGAGCCGACCGAGATCGTCATTCACGTCAACATGCTGAAAGAAGGCTGGGACGTGACCAACCTCTACACCATCGTGCCCTTGCGCGCTGCCAATGCGCGCACCCTGATCGAACAGTCCATCGGACGCGGGCTGCGTCTGCCGTATGGCAGGCGCACTGGCGTGACGGCGGTGGACAGGCTGAACATCATCGCGCACGACAAATTCCAGGAAATCATTGATGAAGCGAACCGGCCTGATTCCGCCATCCACCTGAAGGTGGTGGTTCTGGATAACGATGACTTCGGCCAGAAGACGATGACGATGGTTTCGCAATCGCAGCTTGCTTCCATGTTGGGGTTGAAGCCAGTCGATGCGACTGGCAGCACCAAGGTGACAGGGCAGGATGTGCAGCCCACCTTCACCAAGCCGGAAGAGCAGAAGGTGGCACAAATCGCCTACGAGGTGATCCGCAAGCTGGAGGATCAGCCTGCGACCGTGCCGACACTGGCACACC
>LSLI01000147.1 GCA_001577345.1 Candidatus Gallionella acididurans | reverse complement strand
GAACACCGCGAACGCGGCATCGACGTCGGTGCCAACGCCTATATTGTGAAAAGCAGCTTTGACCAGAGCAACCTGCTGGAAGTGATCGGCAGACTCATTTGAGCGGCAGGCATCAGCACCGGCATTCGATTCAATGCGACAACAGTTGAAGTATTTTTGTGGAAAAACCGTGACGAACCTAGGCTCGTGAGTATGCGAACTTTATGAAAGTGATTGCTATGGCCCGTTTCCATTCACTGCAAATCTCTCTGCGCACGCGCTTTACCTTGGGCCTGGGCGTGGTATTGCTGCCGTTTCTGCTGGCGGCAGGCATGGGCCTGTTTTACCTTTTGCCGCAACTGGTCGATCCACTTGAGGATATTGTCAGAGAGGTCACCGACGAGATGGAACCCGTGGTGCATCTTCAAGTGGACTTACTCGCAGCTACCACGCCGGTCGATGACTATCACATCAATAGCGACTCGGACGAGTTGAAACTGTTCATTCAACTGAGCCATCAGGTGGACCTTGCCTTCAAGGAAGCCGCGCCGGAACGATTTACCTTGGCGCGGGAGCGCGAGCTGATCGTATCTGCGCGCAATCAATGGCAGGAGGCTAGGCAAATCGGTGAGGCACTGCTGCGTTTGCGCCATCCCATCGGCGACCCGCAAGCCGCGCGCGAAAAGAAACGTTTCAATACCCTTGTCGATCTGTCCGTGGATTTGCTGGAGCAGGCACACGACATTTCCCACAGTACCATCGACGCTGATCACGCGAAGTCTCATATCACCAGGACACGCAGTATCTGGGTCACATTCGGCGCTTTCACGGCAGCGCTGATAATATCCCTGTTCGTCAGCGCCGCATTGGCCCGCTCCGTCCTTTCGGGCGTGGACGCCTTGCGACAGGGCGCGGGGCGCCTGGCTGCGGGCGAACTCTCCCATCGTGTGGCAGTGACGCACCGCGACGAACTGGGCGAACTTGCCACGGCGTTCAATGCCATGGCGAAAAAACTGGAAGAAAACCAGAAGGCGCTCTATGAGCTTGCGATCCGCGACGGCCTTACCGGACTTTATAACCATCACACGTTCTATGTGCTGCTCGCCGACGAACTCGCGCGCGTGCAGCGCTTCGAGCGGCCGGTCTCGCTGCTTCTGCTCGACATCGACCACTTCAAGCGCGTCAATGATACGCATGGACATCAGGCTGGGGATGCCGTCCTCAGGGGGCTGAGCGAACTTCTGAATCATCAGGTGCGCACCATCGACCGTGTGTGCCGCTATGGCGGTGAAGAGATAGCCATCATCCTGCCGGAGACCGGCCTTGAGGGCGCTGCCCATGTTGCCGAGCGCATGCGTGCTGGGGTGGAAGCGCAGCCGTTCGATGTCAACGACGACGCGCCGCTGCGCATTACCGTCAGTATCGGGATTGCGTCTTTTCCAGCACACGCGGATGGTGTTGAGGCTCTGGTCGCGGCTGCTGACGCAGCGCTGTACGCGTCCAAACGAAACGGCAGAAACCGGGTAAGCCGTTATGAACCGGCACCCGATCAACCGGTGGCCCGCGAATGAAGATGGACGCGAGATCGCACGACATTCCGCTCCGGAATGGTACAAGGAGGCAATGCCTTTGATCAATGTCACTGTGGTAGAAGATGCAACCGTGGTGCGCGAGTTACAGTTCCTTTCCCCCGCAAGGGGGCGGGGATATTGCACGCTCTTACGGAGGAAATTTACTTGATCAAAGTTTTGGTAGCGGAAGATTCTTCAGTGGTGCGCGAGTTTCTGGTTTATATACTCGGCTCTGACCCCGGCATCCGGGTAGTCGGCACGGCGAATGATGGCGAACAAGCCATTGAAGCCGTGAAGCGCTATCGGCCCGATGTGATCACGATGGACATCCACATGCCGAAAATGGATGGCCTGGACGCGACGCGCCGCATCATGGAAACCGATCCTACCCCCATCGTGATCGTGAGCGGGAGCACTGATCCTCACGAGACTGAAACGACGTTTCGCGCCTTGGAAGCGGGTGCTCTGGCCGTACTAAAGCGGCCAAACGGCATCGGTCATCCGGACCATGAAACCACCACGAGGGAACTGGTGCAGACGGTGAAACTGATGTCGGAAGTCAAGGTGGTGCGGCGCTGGCCCCGCGTGCGGCGCGATGCGCCGGCTACGCGCCCGGCGGAGATGGGGCTTGCGCGCGCACCGGCGCAGGTGCGAATCGTGGCTATCGGTGCTTCAACCGGCGGCCCGCCTGCGCTCCATACCGTACTGGCGGGATTGCCGAAAGCGTTTCCGGCTCCGGTATTGATTGTCCAGCATATGGCGGGCGGCTTTATCCAGGGATTCGCCGAGTGGCTGGCACAGTCGGCCAGCCTGCCGGTGCATGTTGCCGCACACGGCGAGACTATTCTTCCCGGCCATGTCTATGTGGCGCCCGACGAGCACCAGATGAAAGTGGAACATGGCGGCAAAATCGTCCTGACCCGGGATGCGCCCGAGAACGGGTTGCGCCCGTCTGTGTCGTATTTATTCCGTTCGGTTGCCAAGGTCTACGGAAGCGCCGCCGTCGCCGGTCTGCTTACCGGCATGGGACGCGATGGTGCTGAAGAACTGCGATTATTGAAAGAAAAGGGTGCAGTTACCTTCGCCCAAGATAAGGACAGCTCGGTCGTGCATGGCATGCCTGGTGAGGCGATCAAACTCGATGCGGCAACGTTTGTCCTTCCCCCGGACAAGATTGCCGCAGCGCTGGTGAATCTGGCGAACCACCGAGGCAGAAATATAAATGGAGTGTGACCCATGAAATCCAAAAAGAGCAAAAACAACGGCATTGAAATCCTCATTGCCGAGGACAGCCCGACCCAGGCGGCAAAGTTGCAGTACCTGCTCGAGGAACACGGCTATGCGGTCGTGACCGCGCCGGACGGCAAGCAGGCCCTGGCGGCGGTCCGGCAGCGCAAGCCGACACTGGTCGTAAGCGATGTCATGATGCCGGAGATGGATGGCTTCGCGCTGTGCGCGGAAATCAAGCGGGACGATCAGCTCAATGATGTGCCGGTGATCCTGCTTACCACGCTTTCCAATGTGCAGGACATCATGAAGGGCCTGGAATGTGGTGCCGACAACTTCATCCGCAAGCCGTACGAGGATTCCTATCTGCTTGCACGGGTTGACTACCTGCTGATGAACAACGAATTGCGCAAGAACCAGAAGATGCAAATGGGCGTGGAAATCTATCTCGGCGGACAAAAACATTTCATTACCGCCGAGCGCCAGCAGATCGTGGATTTGTTGATTTCGGTCTACGAGGAAGCCGTTCACATCAACGAGGAACTCAAGGCGCGGCAGCGCGAACTGGCAGATTCGAACCGCGCGTTGACTGGCCTCTACCACGTCGCCGAGGGGCTGAATCATGCGGTGAGCGAGCGCGAGGTATGCGAGAGGGCGCTCGAACATGTGGTGGAAATACCGGGAGTGCGGGCGGGCTGGATTTCCCTGCGGGAAGGCGAGACCGGATTTCGGCTCGGCGCCGCGCGCAATCTGCCACCGGCATTGCAGGTCCCGGGTGCGATGGAGGGCTTGTGCGAATGCCGGCGCCGTTTTTTTGCGGGCGAGCTGGATCATGTCACCAACATCCTGGAGTGCGAACGGCTGAAAAATGCCAAAGGAGACACAAATGGCCTGCGCTACCACGCCAGTGTGCCGTTGTGGAGCGGCGATCACATGTTGGGAATCATGAACCTGGTCGGGGCGGATCAGGGCATGTTCAAAGACGACGAGCTGGAGACACTATATGGGGTCGGGCACCAGGTGGGCATTGCGCTGGAGCGTGCCCGGCTGCACGAACACCTGGAACAACTGGTGGAAGAGCGCACCGCTGCGCTGACCGCAGAAGTAGCAGAGCGAAAACGTATTCAGGAAGAGCAGGCACGGTTGGTGGCGATCATCGAGGCCACGCCTGACCTGGTGGGTACGGCGACCCCGGATGGACGCTTGCTCTATATCAATCAGGCGGGTCTGAGGATGCTGGGATTCGAGAAAGGTGATGACGTTTTTACCCAACAGATCAAGGATCGCCATCCCGAATGGGCCAGCAAGCTGGTGCTGGAAGAAGGTATCCCGCATGCTCTCAGTCATGGTACCTGGAGCGGAGAAACGGCATTCTTGCGCCGCGACGGGAGCGAGGTCCCGGTTCTGCAAGTGATCATTGCGCATAAGAACCTGGACGGGTCATTGGCGTATCTGTCCACCACCGGGCGCGAT
>LSLI01000146.1 GCA_001577345.1 Candidatus Gallionella acididurans | reverse complement strand
GCAGATTGAGCGCGTGATGGGGGCGACGGTGGGGATGTATGGGGACTTGCAGGGGATTGCGGGGAAATCGTTGCAGGAGATTGATGGGTTGAGCTTGCTCGCCCTTGAAGACGGCAAAACTATATAGCATTGAGTAGCCAGCAGACTCATCTTATGAGCCTGCCAGTAGGGTAAAATCGCGAGCATTGGGGAGAGCATTATGGCGAGCGGCAAAGCATTAAGACAGATAATTTTGGCGAGGGGTGATAGTGACCTCACGGATTGCAAAGAGGCCGTAGGGCATGTCGCTTAAATTAGCTCATGAAAAATTGGGTTGGCCGTCACCGGAAGAGATACGCAATCCTTCTGGCGAGGGAGGACGCATTTTCGCTGAGTTGGTTGAGGCAAAAATCCAAAGAGCCATCGCACTGTTACCTGGCACTCCAAACGTAAAAATTGGCGTGCTGTTGCGCAACTCCATGACAACAGTTACCGAAGCGCCCTTGGCTGTTGTCGCAGAGTTCAGTGGAAAGGCGAGCGACTCGACCCTGCGGGAACTCCAGCGCTTGGCATGGAATTTCTCTCATAGCCCGACAGTAGTCACTATTGAGGAAGGTTTGCTGCGGGTATGGACATGCTGCGAACCCCCTGATGATGCGCGCCCGCTCGGCGACTATGTAGTGCATGAATTATCAGATGCTGACCTTGCTGATATTCGTTCAACCAAAATTACCCAACGTGCCACCCAAGTGCTTCACTGGGTCAATTTGGTTTCCGGCCAGTTTTTCCGGGAGCGTTCAGAGAGATTTAATCGCGACCAACGCGCGGATCAGATGCTGCTGGGAAATCTCCGCCATCTTCGGAAAATGCTTCAGGAAGCAGGCTTAACTGACAACGATGTCTGCCACGATCTCCTGGCGCGTATCGTATTCATTCAATTCCTATTTGACCGCAAGGACTCAAAAGGTAATGCCGCCTTGAACCGTAACAAGCTGGCATCACTCCACGAAGAAGGTGTTCTGAAAAAAGAGCACAAGGACTTGCACAGCATTCTGGAAAATTATAATGAAACTTATCGCCTTTTTGATTGGCTGAATACCAGATTTAACGGTGACCTCTTCCCCGGAAAAGGAAATACACCTCGGCAGCGCGAACTCGGTTGGCAAACCGAGAAACGTGTAGTCAAGTCTGTGCATCTCGAACTGCTGCGGCACTTCATCAGTGGAGATTTGGACATGCCCAGCGGGCAGCGCTGCTTATGGCCACAATACTCATTTGATGCCATACCACTCGAATTCATCAGCAGCATCTACGAAACTTTTGTTACGGAGCGCGCTTCGGGTGAGGGAATATTTTATACACCGCAGCATTTGGTGGATTTCATTCTTGACCGGGTATTGCCTTGGGACGGGGATCAATGGAACCTGAAAATTCTTGATCCGGCCTGCGGCTCCGGCGTGTTCCTCGTAAAAGCCTTCCAGCGATTGATTCATCGCTGGAAGCGGACACACCCTGGACAAGCGGTGCGAGCCGAAATACTTAAGGGGCTCCTGGAAAAAAATATTTTTGGGGTGGACAAGGATCCCCATGCGGTACGCGTAGCCTCATTCAGCCTTTATCTCGCCATGTGCGACGAGATCGACCCAAAACATTACTGGACTCAAGTGGTCTTTCCCACGATGCGCGGGCAACGGCTAATTAACTCGGATTTTTTCGAAGAAACGCACCAAGGCTTCCGCACGAAGGAAGACGCTGCCAGTTTCGACTTGGTCATCGGCAATGCGCCTTGGGGTGAAAAACTCTTGACCCCCGCCGCCAAGGATTGGGCAGAAGACGCGGAACACCGTTGGCCGCTGGCAAACAAGGGGATCGGAACCCTGTTCCTTCCCAAAGCTGCGGCACTTGCGAAGCTGGATGGGCGAGTTTCGATGATCCAGTCTGCCAGTTCATTGTTATTCAATCAGAGCCATCCGGCTCGTGATTTTCGCAAGCAGTTTTTCACCACGTTCCGTGCTGAGGAAGTTGTCAATCTTTCAGCCTTGCGATTCAAGGTATTCAACCGAAAGGCTCATGCAACCAAGACTTCGGTAGCCCCATCGTGTGTGGTTACCTTTAGTCCACATCCACCTGCGGATGAACTAATAGCTTACATTGTCCCGAAGCAGACGGAAGATTTAGCGGATGAATTTGAAATTATTGTCGAGCCAGATGACTACAAAACACTCCATCCTTATGATGCTGCAGCAGACACAGATGTTTGGAGCACATTGGTATGGGGACAAAAAAGAGATTGGGGGCTTATTAAAAAATTACGGTTAGCGGACAACTTAGCCAAGTTGGAAGAGGGTGAGTTTGTGCGGTGCAACGAAGGAATTATTCGCGGGCGAAATCCTTCCCGCCAGAAAGAACATGTTTGGCTAATGAATCGCCACATACTTGATACCGATTCTTTTTCAGATAGCTCATCCATTTTGCTCAACGCGCGTGAGCTACCGAAGATTACCAATCCGAAGGTGGAGCGCCCACGTAATGAACGAGCATTTTTTGCTCCGCAATTGCTTATTAAGCAAGGTTGGTCGGTAAAAACAAAACGCTTTCAAGCGCGGCTGGTAGTGCCAGATGAGTTGGGAAACGGGGTTGTTTGTTCTCAGAGCTACCTTTCCGTTTGTGCTTCGCCGGGGCATGAATCACTAATTGAGGCTGCATCCCTTTCATGTAATAGTTTGTTGGCCGTTTATTTTCTACTCCTTACCAGCGGGAGATTTTCTACTTACCGTCCAGAGGCGCTGGTATCTGATATTTCCAGAATTCCAATTCCAAATTTTAACCGGATTGAGTTTAAGGATATTCATTCAAATGCGGATATTGATTCAAAAGTTTTTGAAGCTTTTGGATTGAAGGATGCTGAAAAAACATTGATTGAAGACCTTTGCAAAATAACTTTGGAAGATTTCAAAGGTAAAGCTGACTCCCCTGGTCGTCAACGCACACAGCGCCGTAGCAAGCCATCGGATGAGCCGGAGTTAAGAGCCTATTGCGAGTATTTCAGCCGCGTATTGAAAGCCGGCTTTGGTCAAGACAAACACATCAGCGCAACAGTTTTTCAGGAATCAAATAAAGATTTTCTTCCATATCGCCTGATTGCATTCGAACTGAATCAGCCATCTAACGAGAAATTTAGGGTGGCATCATTTGAAACGTCCGCGCTTCTGGCCGAACTCGAAACATTGAACCGTACTTGGCTGCGGGACAGAAAGTCATTGGGCGGTAGCATCTATCACCAGCGAGTAGTCAGAATATATGACTACCGCGATGGCGTGCCAACCATATTTATTCTCAAGCCGGATGCCCGACGCTATTGGACTCGCAGCATGGGTCTACACGATGCAGATGAGGTCGCAGGCGACTTCAATAGCTGGCAGAACACCAAAGATGAGATTCGGGATTGAGTGTGGATAATCGGTCGAATTTTATCAGCTATGCATCAGCTCCCCCGCCTTACTTTCTGCGTCTTTCATCTTCTTGGTGCAAGGATCAATCTGAAATCATGCTCGGTTTCATCTGGCTTGGTTATGATCAGATGCAATGCGATAAACCAGACGTTGATGGTCGAGATTTGGAGCGCAGCATTACCCAAATGCTTGAACCGCGTATTGCTCGCGCCATGTCGGGCGACGAACCATTTTACGTTCAGCATGGGCCATTCGAACGGGAAACCATGCAACCGCCTCCTGCTCAACCTCCCCAATACGACATCGCTTTCACCCTCAAGGCGGACGAGCGGATCATGTGGCCCATGGAAGCAAAGGTTCTGGAAACCTCGGGAGCTGTTGCCGAATATATCAAGGACATCCATGAGCAGCTCCTGACTTGCCGCTACGCACCCTTCTCCGGGGAAGGAGCCATGCTCGGTTATCTGCTGTCCGGCACAACAGGCGATGCCTTTCAAAACATATCCAAAAAAACGCCTTGCGAACTGGAAGATCATCCGGCTTTCTCTTCTCGCCCCCAAAAGCTATCCCGTCACACTCGAACCATTCCGTCTGGCAAGACCTATCCGTCGAAATTCCGCTGCCATCATTTGATGCTGGGATTCCCGAATTTGAAGCGAGTTTCTGGATAATGTTTCTCGCGAATACTCGCCGACTCACATGTAATTGGAACGCCAGAAAATGAGCCCTCCCAAAAAACAAAAACTCGAACTCACCTGGATTGGCAAGGAGAACCGGCCTAAGCTGGAGCCGCGCATTTTGCTGGAAGACCCGGCGAAGAGTTATCACGCGAAGCATCGGGTGACGGATAACGACATCTTCGATAACCAGCTGATCTTCGGCGACAACTTGCTGGCGTTGAAGG
>LSLI01000145.1 GCA_001577345.1 Candidatus Gallionella acididurans | reverse complement strand
GAGCTGATGGGCTATAAACCTGATCTTGCCAAGAATTTTCGACTGGGCCAATGCTTTCTAGAGGACAGTGATCAATTTTCTGCTGTTTGCCTGGAACAAAAAAGGCCGCTGATTTTTCTGTGGGGCGACTCCCATGCAGCAGCGCTGTATGCGGGCCTCAAGACAATGCAAAAAGACTATCTGTTTGGAATTGCCCAGTTTACTGCGTCAGGTTGCAAGCCACTGATAGGACAATATGATGCTGATGAAAAATTCTGCAAAAAAATTAATGATGAGGATTTAGCGCTGATAGAGAAGACAAGGCCCGAAATCGTTCTGCTCCATGCCAATTGGACGAACGCTGGCGACTTGGCCAGCCTTGAAACCACAATCAATTTACTAAAAAAAGCCGGAATCGCAAATATTGTTTTGTTGGGACCAGATCCGGCATGGGGAGAAGAATTACCCAGGATTATCTTTTCGTACTATCGCAAAGAACATAAAAGGCCGCCGCTACGCATGCCCATGAAAGATGCTGATAAGACCGTCCGTCTGGACAGGGCGATGCGCAATCTGGCGACAACACACCACATACAATACATTTCCAGCCTTGCCATCCTGTGCAACCCGGACGGTTGCCTGACCCGGACAGCAGAAGACAGTATGGATATAATGACCATGGATTCGGGTCATCTGACGCCTGCAGGAGCAGGCTACGAAGCCAGATTTATTTTGATGGATTTAATTAAATCGGATCAGCCTGCCAATGATTCGTCGCATCGCGCAATAATCAAGCAATAGGTGTCGTCATTTCCCGGCACCCATTAGATTGGTCCGAACCGGCAATCCGGCGAACCCACTTTGGCTTTTGTCATCCGCAATATGTTTAGCGGCAGCCAGCCGATAAACACGACCCGGGATGTCACTTGCAGGCCGACAGGAGACATTTGTGCCTCATCCGACCTTGAACTTTCCACTGAATTTTCAGACTCTCATAACTTAAATGCCCACACAGAAAAATATCTCCATCACCGGCGCAGCAGGCAGCCTCGATGGGGTGATTCACCTCCCGGACACTGCACCGCTCGCTGTTGCGGTGATGACGCACCCCCTGCCCATCATGGGCGGCACGATGGACAACAAGGTCGTTACCACGCTTGCCAAAACTTTTGTGGAATTGGGTTACGCCACGCTGCGCTTCAATTTTCGCGGCGTGGGCCAGAGTGCCGGCAGTTATGACGAAGGCAACGGAGAGACATTGGACGCGATCGCGGCCGCCAATTTCATGCGCGGCGAGTTTCCGGGGCTGCCTTTGCTGTTGGCGGGCTTTTCCTTCGGTGCTTATGTGCAGGCGCGTGCTGCTGCAGAACTGCAGCCCCAGCAGCTGGTGCTCATCGCCCCGGCAGTGGGGCGATTCGCGATGCCGGTCGTGCCTGCCGGCACCCTGATCGTCCACGGCGACCTCGACGAGGTGGTAGAACTGCATGAGGTGTTGCAGTGGGCGCGCCCGCAACAACTCGCCGTCACCGTGCTGGCGGGGGCGGGACATTTCTTCCATGGAAGGTTGACCCAGCTCAAGCAGATTGTGCAGCGTCATTTCGGAAAGCAGCCTTGAACGCCGTGCTGGGCGCGCGCAACCTGCGCAAATGCTACGGCGACCAGGTGGTGGTGGACGGGCTGAATCTGTCCATACAGCGCGGCGAGTGTTTCGGCCTGCTGGGGCCGAATGGCGCGGGCAAGACCACTACACTGCGCCTGATGCTCGGCCTGATCACCCCGGATGAGGGCGAATTGCAGCTGCTCGATCATGCCGTGCCGCAGCAGGCCCGTGATGCACGGGTGCGCGTCGGCGTCGTGCCGCAGATAGACAATCTCGACCCGGATTTCACCGTGGCGGAAAACCTGCTGGTGTACGGCCGCTACTTCGGCATCAGCGATGCGGCTATCAACGCGCGCATGCCGGAATTGCTGGAATTCGCAAACCTGACAGGCAAGCGTGACGCCAAGGTACCGACACTGTCCGGCGGAATGAAACGGCGACTGACGCTGGCGCGCGCACTGGTGAACGATCCCGATGTCATCTTTCTCGACGAGCCGACCACCGGGCTCGACCCACAGGCACGCCACCTGATCTGGCAGCGCCTGCGCGAACTGACCGCGCGCGGCAAGACCCTGCTGTTGACCACTCACTTCATGGAAGAAGCGGAGCGCCTCTGCCATCGTCTCGCGGTGATGGACAACGGGCGCATCATCAGCACCGGCTCGCCGCGCGAACTGATTGAACAGAACATCGAGCCGCAGGTGGTCGAGGTGTTCGGCGAACAGGCGGAAGCCTGGGCGAGAAACCATGCTGCGCATCATGCACAGCGCTTCGAGGTGAGCGGCGAGTCGGTGTTCTGCTACCTGACCGATGCGCAGCCGCTGCTGCGGGAATTGCAGCGCCATCCGGAGCTGCGCTACCTGCACCGGCCCGCCAACCTGGAAGACGTATTTTTGAAGCTTACCGGCCGGGAGATGCGCGAATGATTTCAAGACACATTCATCGCAATACCTGCGTTGGCTGCGGCATTCGGCTCCTGATGAAACAACTAGCCATTCGACTAGGCTACCCAACGACGATAGCCAAGTCGCTGGTTATAGCCGTACTTGTGTACTGTCAGCGTCGCCTCAACCTTGCCGCCTTGGTCTTGCTTCGACTGTGCCCTGAAATGGGCATATTGCACCACAGGTGTGCAAAATGAACCTGATCTTCCGCATGGTCTACGTGTACATACTGTCGCTGTTCCGTCCGCGCATCGCGTCAGGCAACATGGCGAGCGAACTGGCCTTGCGCGTGCTGCCTAACGACCTTGACCTTAATTTCCATATGAACGATGGCCGTTATATCACCATCTGCGATCTCAACCGCATCGATCTGTTCCTACGCACCGGATTGATGCGATCCATGTTCAAACGCGGATGGATTCCGGTCATCGCCGAGCACACCATGAGCTACAAGCGGCCGCTGAACCTGCTTGACCGCTATGTGGTAAAAACGGAAGTGACTCATTTCGACGAGAAATATTTTTACATGAATCACGCTTTCATCCGCGATGAACGCGTCGTGGCTGCGGGGACTTCCAAAGGCTGCGTCTATGCCCGCGGTCTAGGCGTGGTCAGTCCGGCTGATGCGATGGCCGCGGTAGAACAGGACAAGCTGAAATGAACAAGCGCTACTTCGCCGCGCCGCAGCTGAGCCTGCGCTTCATCCCGATCTGGCGGCGCAATTTCATGGTATGGAAGAAAATGGCCGGCTCGTCGATACTCGGCCATCTCGCCGATCCGGTGATCTACATGCTGGGACTGGGTTACGGTCTGGGCGGGATGCTGCCGCAGATCGGCGGCACCTCCTACATTGCATTCCTGGCCGGCGGAACAGTGTGCTACAGCACGATGAACAGCGCCAGCTTCGAGGCCCTGTATTCGGGGTTCGCACGCATGCACGAGCAGCGCACCTGGGAGGCGATACTCAACACTCCGGTCACGCTGGACGATATCGTGTGCGCGGAGATTGTCTGGGCGGCAAGCAAAAGCCTGCTGTCCGGACTGGCCGTGCTGCTGGTGATCTGGCTGCTGGGGCTGTCGCACTCGCCGCTGTCGCTGTGGATCATTCCGCTCGCATTCCTGGTCGGCCTGTGTTTCGCATCGATCGGACTGATCGTCACCGCGCTCGCGCCCAGCTACGACTATTTCATGTACTACTTCACGCTGGCCATCACCCCGATGGTGCTATTATGCGGCGTATTTTTTCCGGTCGACCGCTTGCCGGCGATGCTGCAGAATGTCTCGTCCCTGCTGCCCCTGACCCATGCGATAGACCTGGCCCGTCCGCTGCTGACCAACCGCGTGCCGCCGGGTTTCATGCTGCATATAACGGTATTGCTGGGCTACTCGCTGTCCGGCTTTTATCTGTCGCTGGTGTTGTTCAGGAAAAGATTGTCCCAATGAGGATTTCGCATGTTGTGGGTTAAAGCGTTTCATATCATTTTCGTCGTCAGCTGGTTCGCGGGCCTGTTCTACCTGCCGCGCCTGTTCGTCAATCACGCGATGGCGACAGAGCCTGCGGAGATCGCTCGCCTGAAGCTGATGGAAGGCAAGCTGTACCGCTTCGTCACGCCGATCGCCTGGCTGGCTTTGGGTTTCGGCATGTGGCTGTGGCTGGGCTATGGCTTCAGCGGAGGCTGGTTGCACGCCAAGCTGGCGCTGGTGCTGGTGCTGATCGGCTACCACTACTACTGCGGCAGGCTGGTCAAACAGTTCGCTGCCGGCAAGAACACCCGCAGTCATTTGTTTTACCGCTGGTTCAACGAGATTCCTGTTCTGGTTCTGGTGGCTGTCGTCATCCTTGTTACTGTAAAACCATTTTAGCCACAAAGCA
>LSLI01000144.1 GCA_001577345.1 Candidatus Gallionella acididurans | reverse complement strand
TATCTCGCCGCGCTTGACGCCGCTGGCCAGCAACTGCTGGCGTTTGTTTCGACCCAATGAATGTCCGGTGTGCACCAGCGGAATACCCAGTTGGTGAGAAAGCCGCGAACCCACATAACCTGCATCCGCATAGTGGCTGTGGATGACATCCGGGATGCGATCCTGGCTTTTGAGATAGATGAGGGCATTATCCGAAAAGTTTTCCAGGCAGTCCCACAACATCTCTTTGCGCAGATATTTCTGCTCGCCGCATTCGACGCGTACGATGCATGATTTTTCGGACAGTGGCTCGACGGGTTCGGCGTAATCGGGGCTGATCTGATTGTCGATAACGCGCCGCGTTAGCAGAACGACTTTGCCGACATTTTCGCGTTCAGCCAGGGCGCGAGCGAGTTCCACCACGTACTTGGTTTGGCCGCCGGTATCAGCATCGCGCCCCAGCTCGAGATCGTGGCCGCGGATCAACCCGTGCACACTGATCAACACGATGTACAACGGTTGGCGGGGTTGGGCAGTGTGTTGTTTCATATGCCCCAGTCGCGTGTGTAGGGTTGATAGAAATCCGCATGGTCCGGAATTGCCCCGCGTATCCCGCAAATCGCGGCGGCGAAGCCATTGGCCCTTTCCAGCGTTTCAGCCATCTGCCAGTGCAGCAGTGTTCCCAGGATGCACACAGCGGAGAAACCATCACCGGCACCCACTGTATCCACTGTCTTTGTTGCCGTGTCTTTTCCTGCGGCCTCGGTTATCCGGCCATTCCGATCGATCTGCCACGCCCCGTTTTTTCCGCAGGTGACCACGGCATGGTTGAGGTCGAACCGGTTCATCAGTTCCACAACCTGGTTTTGTTCGGTGTTCCCGGCCAGGCCGAACATTTCCGCCAGCAACCCCAGTTCTTCCGCATTCAGTTTCATGACATCCGCGTATTGCAGGGATTGCCTGATGGTTTTTTCGTCATACCAGGGTGCGCGCAGGTTGATATCCAGGAATTTCATGGCACCAGTGCTGCGCAGCAGGACTTTTAACGCCCGACCGGATATCTCATTGCGTTGCGCCAATGTGCCGAAATAGACCAGAGCGGGATCAACGGACAATGTGGTCATGCGCACCATTGAAGGATGGATGAAATCGTAGGCCTGCGCAGGGAGGATTTCGAAGCGGTGCTGGCCGTCCTTGAAATGAACTAACACCCGGCCAGTCGGATGGCGGTTGCCGCACTGGATACCTATGGTTTCCATTCCGTTTTGCGACATTACATTCAATACGTTATCGCGCAGGACATCATTGCCCAAGCGCGTGATCAGAACAGGATTTTGTCCAAATGCCTTAAGGTGTCTTGCCACGTTGAACGGCGCGCCACCGAGCACGGTTTGGTCGGGGAAAATGTCTGCCAGCACTTCGCCAAACAGCACCACTGTGTCCTTTCGTCCGGCAGGAAGGCAAGTTATGTTTCTGCGCCGAGATTGTGTTCCCAATTGTGTCAAGTACTCGCGGTCATTTTTGTGGTGACAAAACTGTACATACTTTCCTCCAAAATACAGCTCAAGACTAAACACCCATGCCTAAAGATGGTAGTTTTGAACCGGCGCTACGTGGCCTTATCGTGCAACGTCTGGTTGACCGATAGGTTGGGTGTCGGCATGGTTAATGATACTTCCCAGTTACTTAAGCCAAAATTGCCACCACGGCTGTTTCTTGGCCGTGATAATTTCTGACTCAGGTTCTTTCAGTTTAAAATAAGGCAGCAGCAAATCCTCCATGCTGTATATACCCTTCGGTTTTCCTCGTAAATTTTCCAGCGCAAACAAAATGCCATTCCCAAAGGCTTCGCGGGTAATGGACTCATGCTTGAGGCGCACTGTCTGGTAAGGAAAACCAAACAAAATTTCATGCACCCCGATTATGCCGCCAGCCCTCACTGACTTAATGCTTTCTTCAGGCAGATTCAGCTCACGCGCAATGATATTGGCCGTACCTGATATCTCAGACTTTGCCTTAAAATGCTCCTCAATTACCTCAATATCAGCATAAGGTGCAATGTTCTTGAGTATCTTGGCAGCGATGAGAAGAAAGTTAATGCCCAGAGTAATATTGGGCGACTGCAGCACACATGTATGCTGTGCGAGTTGGTGAATCAACCCAATTTTCTCGTCAGAATATTGTGATACGGCACTGACGATGATAATGCCGCGTTTTGCGGCCTCTGCACCGTAGTAGTCCAAACCCGTTTCTGAGGAGAAGTCAACAATCGCATCAACAGGATACCGTTCGAGTAATTCAGAGGCAGTGAATTCGTCCTTTGTATAAATCAAGCCCGGCTCGTCTGATGCAAGCCCCAGGAACTCGGGAACAGAGCGGTGTTCAAGCAATCTCGACTGACGAACCACCCATTGTAGATTGATCTTTTTAGACTCCAGCAATACCGAGGCGACAGCCCTCCCTGTTTTACCAAAGCCAATGATTCCAACTTTCATTCATCCCCCAAAAATCCAGTAATTCATGCATTCTGCATGGTGCCCAATCGGTATGGGATAAAGCCTCGCAGCTATTGCTGTCTTTTTTAAATACCTTTAACTCATACGTAAATCAAAGATGTTTTCACGTTCGGGCGATTTCACGTTCAGTCTGATCCGGTAGTCAGATTTTGATTAATCAGCCGTCACACGGAACCGCACCTCAAGCTTCACAGTACTTCAGGCTGTGTGGTGTTGATAGAGCCAGGTCTCGGTGAGCGTCTGTTCCCCAGCCTTGAGGAAAAGGCGTATTTCAACAGGACCATTTTCCTTGTCTGAAACACCCAGATCAAACAGTGTTCGCCAATGTCCCGGTACGCCATTAGGGATGGCCTCGGTTGCCACGTTCGATATATTGCCGTGCGTAGCCGTCACTATCGCTTCCGGGATATTGCCGGGCGGAAGTTGATCGAGTGCGCCCCCTTTGAATTCGACCTCGAACTTGTGGGCCCCGGGCGGACGCTGCGCCGGTTCGCCGCCGCGCCCGATACGGGTCGCCACACAGCGCCCCAGATCGGTCTTGAACGGTTCTTCGGTCTGCCAGTGCAGGCGATAGCGCAAACGATGGCTGGAGCCTGCTATAGCCTTCTCGCGCGGCACCCACATCGCGACAACATTGTCGTAGAGTTCTTCTTCCGTATGCAGTTCAATCAGTTGCACTGAACCCTCGCCCCACTCTTCCAGCGGTTCGATCCACAGGCTGGGGCGACGCTCATAATGAACAGCATCCAGGTATTCGCCGAAGCGGCGCTCCCGCTGCATCAGGCCATATCCGCGCGGATTGCGGTCGGCAAAAGCGGAAACGTTGATGCCCTTGGGATCAATGAGAGGGCGCCAGATATGTTCATTAGTGCCGGTCCATAATGCCAGACCGTCCGAGTCATGCACCTCGGGACGCCAGTCTATCTGGAAAGCCTTGTCCTTCTCTGAAAACCAGTACATTGAAGTGGCCGGCGCAATGCCGAAGCGGGCAACATCCTTACGCAGGAACAGGTTCGCCTCGATGTCCATCACCACTCCGGTCCCGCGCGTCATCGCAAAGCGGTAGGCGCCGGTGATGCTGGGGCCGTCCAGCAGGGCGTAGACGGTTACCGTGTCAGAGCCTTCTGTTTGCGGGGCAAAATAAAACCGGGTGAATGCCGGAAACTCTTCGGCCAAGCCGGGTTCCACGACGTTGATCGCGATGCCGCGCGCCGAAAGGCCGTATTGGTACTCATCGCCTATCGCGCGGAAATACGATGCTCCCAGAAACGCGGCCCAGTCATTGTGCTGCCAATCGAGGCGGGTCTGGTCGCCGAGGCGGCTTTCCTGGATGCGGAAGCCGGCGTAGCTGGTATGCGCCCCAAGGTGTTGGGCAGGGCTGTCGTCAGGCATCTCGAAATGACGTTTGTCGTACAGGATTTCGCGCGCAATCAGCTGGGTTTGTTTGCCGCTCGAAGTAAATTTATCCAGCCGAAACATCTGCACCGGAGACTGAAAAAAGCGTCCCGGGTGAAAGAAGGCAACCGGGTACTGCCCGGGTCCGTTGGCAAACAGCGCGTCTTCCGCCTTGAAGTGGATTTTTCCGTGGGCGGCCCAATCAATCTGTTCGAGCACGTCGTGGTTGGGTTGCGGGGCTGCCTGGTATGGTTGCAGTGCCATCAGTCTGGCCTGGTCGATCAGGCCCTCCCAGGAGAAAGCAGAGGCCGAGCCCAGCTCCAGACCCGTTTCCGCGGACAGCGCATTGGACCAGGGTAACGCGGCAGACGCAGCGGCAGTGGCCAGCAGGCCAAGAAATTGGCGACGGTTGAATTCGGGCATGGATAAAACCTTGGTATTTTTTCGGATAGGAGTTGCGGTGTCAGAGTTTGAGCGAGAGTGTCATGCCCAGGCGCGCACCAGCACAGCCGGGGTCGTGCGTTCTTCCGGCGTGAGCAGCCAGAGGCTG